>DATJIL010000061.1:0-10972 GCA_035493385.1 Rudaea sp. | reverse complement strand
TCATCACCCTGGAATTGACCGGGTCGGGCCAGTTCATCCACGACGCGCCGAAGAACGCGATCGCGCCCTTGCCCGGATCGCGCAGGAAACGCTCGCCGATCGAATCCTCGGTCGGGTGGTCGAACGGTGCCGAAAAACAGGTCATCGACAGCACCATCGGGTACCTGCCGGCGTTCGTGAGCGCATCCACGTCGTCGAGCGTGAACAGGTCGCCGATCGGGCCGACGCGCCAGATGAACTGGCCGCCGTGGCCGAGGAAGTGCACGAGCACGTTGCCCTTGTCCAGGTCATGCTTGAGGATCTTGCGCGCGTCCTGATAACGCGCGTGGTCCTTCTCCTCGAACGAGGTGTAGACGTTGTCGACGACGAAACCGCGGCGCTCGAGATTCGCGGCGATCTTGTCCGAGTCGCCCTTGAACGAGGCGACTTCGCTGGTGCTGATCAGGGTGACGTCGCGCTGCCACGCACCGGACATGGGGTGCGCAAGATAGGCGAGCGTCTTGTCGACGATGGCGGTGACCTCGGCCGGCTCGACCACGGGAAAACGCCCGACCGCCAGTTGCGGCAGGGCGCTGCCGGGCTTCACCGCGACGAAACCGTTGTCGCTGGCGCCCTGGCCTTCGGGTGCGGCGTACTGGAACGTCGGGATCAAATTGCGGTTCGGCAATTCCGGATCCCAATGCGAATAGGGGGTGGTTCCCATGCCCGACAGGCCATTGGGCTGCAGCAGTTCGTCCTGCAGTGGATCCGGGCGCAGCGCATACATCGTCGCATTCGGGCGATCGCTGCGCAGATCATGGTGGATGTCGAAACTGGCGTCGCCGACAAGCAGCAGATATTTCGGCTTGCGTTTCCAGTGTTGCCAGCCCCAGGCGACGTAATCGCGGATCGCGCGCGGGTGCGCGATGCCGCCGTTGAACTGGTCGTAGATCGCATTGACGTCGACGACATTCACGCTCAGGCCATGCGTGCGGTGATACGCCGCGAGCGGCTGGATCGCACCGAGCAGGCGCGGATGCGCGACGATCAAGTAATCGTATCCGGAATCGGCAGATCGGGAATCGGCGTAGCCGGAATCGGCAACGCGCAGATCGCCGCTCGCCACCGCGCGCACGCGGGTCGGCGCAAGGGTTTTCCCGGCGTAGGGATAAAAATCCACTTTTGCATCCGCCGTGGCGAACCGATAGCGGTTCTTGCCGGCGGGTGCGCCTTCGCGCAGCGTTCCGTCGCTGCCGAACAACTCCGGCGCGACGGCGGCGGACGTCAACTCGATCGGCGCGGCGGCAGCAGCGGAAAATGCCGCGCTCGAAACATCCACGTCGCCGCGGATCGGATAACTCGCATCCGCCCAGTTGAACATCACTACGTCGATGATGAAGTTCTGCGCGTTGGCCGGATCGGCGCGGCGCGGCACCGACAAGGCGAGGGTGTTGTCCGCCGACTTGAGCAGATTGCCGGGCACTTCGAACGTGCGCCGGATTTCGCCGCGGCCGTCCCATTGCAGCGTCTGTACCGGCTTGCCGTTGATCGAAACGGCGACGACGTGATCCGGCGCCTTGGCTTGTCCCTTCGGCGGCGTCAGCACGTTGGACTCGCCGCGAAGATCCACGGTCAACGGCACGCTGGCACGGCTCAGATCGGCATCCGGCAGATCGAAGCCGAACGAAAACGGTTTCGGATCGATCGGCGTGAGCTTGGCCCACTGGAAGACATCGGGCTCCTCACCCGGCTTCATCTGGTCGCTGCCGAGACGGATCATCAGGTTCTCGCGCTCGAAATGCAGGCGCCGAATCAATGACGCCGCCTTGCCGGACTCGGGTGCGGGAATCTCCTTCAATCGCGAATGTGCGCCTGGCGCGGCGCCGAGCTGGTAGACGTTGACGTTGGAATATTGGTCGAACCAGCTTTCCGGGCCATGCAGCATCTGGCCGAGCCATTGAATGCTCGCACCGGGACCGAAGCGGCCGTCTTTCGCGCCGATGACGCGGATCGGCACTTCATCCTGCGTGTGCCACAACGCCAGTTCGTCCGCGCGGCAATCGGCGAGTCCCGGCTGGGCAGTGATGATCGCGGCGTAATCGAGCGCGTAAACGCCGGAATCCTTTACCTCAATGTGGACGCGCCCAGCGCAGGCGAACGCCGCCAGCGGAGCCAGCAAGAACGCGCCGAGGGCGACGCGCAGCACGCGCGCGGCGAAATTATTGGAGGGAGTGGACATCAGGCAAAACCGAACGGCAAACGCCGCATGCTAGGCAAGCGCGCCGCCATTGGCAACCCAACGCGCGATCCCGGCGGCGTCGAATGCCGGCACGCCCACGCTCGCAGCGACGCGTGCGACGCCAGGATTCCCGGTCTGCACGGCTTCAATGGCAGCGTGCACAAGCCATGCGCGCAGTGCGCTCGGATCATCCGCAGCGGGACGCAGGCATTCCACGGCGGCGTCCGCGAGCGCGCCATCCGCATCGACCAGCGCCACGCGCAGCCGCGGCGGATGCGTGGCGTAATGGCCGTCCGTTCCGGCATACAGGCGGCGCACGCGCCAATCGAGCACGCGGCGCTCGAAACTCCACAGCGTGGCGCCGACTTGCGCTTCGTACTCCGGCCAACGCTCGCGCAACACGGCCATGCCCTGCGCGCCGAGCGCGGTGCGGCGCGCTTCGCCAAAACTCGCGCTGCGTTCGTGTTGCACCAGCACGTCGCCGGCAATGACGTGGCGGAATCCGGCCTGCTCGGCGCGCTGGCACAGGTCGTTTTCCTCGCCGTAGCCGGACGGAAATGCCGCGACATCCAGCACGCCGACGCGGTCGAATACTTCGCGTTTGACGTACATGCAAAAGCCATTGCCGGTCGGCAGCTGCGGCAGGCAGCCGCCGCACTGTTGCAGCACCGCGCGCTGGGCCTGTTCCAGCGACCAACGTTCGGGGATCGGACAATACTTTTCCAGCTCGGGCACGCTGAACGCACCAGCATTGTCGGAAACCGCGGTGACGGTGCCGATGCGTGCGTCCGCATACGCGGTCAGGCGCAGGCGTTCGAGCCAGCGCGGCCCGACTTGCGTATCGGCATTGAGCAACACCACGTCCGCATTGCCCGCCAATTCGATGCCGAGATTGCAGGTCGCAGTGTAGCCGAGATTTTTCGCGTTCTGGCGGATCAGGATGTCCGGGCGCCGCGTAAGTCCGCGCAGGATTTGCGCGATGACCGGATCGGTGCTCGCATCGTCGATCAGGATCTTGCGCCGCGCGACAGGCGTATGCCGCAGCAGCGCCGCGATGCAGCGTTGCACGCATTGCGGCGAATTGTAGATTGGCACGATGATCGCGGCGGGCGGCGCGGATTGCCAGGTTTGCGCTGTCGGCAGCGGCAGATCAGCCAGTGCCTGCAGCGTCCGCGCTTCGCCGCTCCACGCATCCGCGCCGGGTTGTGCGGGCGAGCCGAAACGCACGCGCCACGACTGCGCCGGATCGCGTCCGTCGGCTGCGCGCAACGAAAACTCCATTTCCGCGTCACCGCTCGGCGCGAACGCAAATTCGCGCGTGAATTCCCCCGCCGCGACCGGCTCGAACAAGGCGCCGTCCAGATGAAGTGCGCAAGGCGCATCCGCACGCAGGCGCAGGACGCGGCCGTCCCAGCCCAGCCACTGCCCCTGCGCATTCATTGCGCCACTTCGGCCACCGGCGCGGCGGCGTGATACGCCGCGAGCACTTCGTCGACCGGGCCCTGCATCACGCTGCGTCCATGCTCGATCCACACCGCGCAATCGCAGACATTGCGGACTTGCGCATCCATGTGCGAGACGAACACCACGGTCGTGCCGCTGTGGATGCGTTCGCGCAGCGCGGCGCCGGACTTTTGCTGGAATTCGGTGTCGCCGACGGCAAGCACCTCGTCGATCAGCAGGACATCGGGCTCCACCTGCATGGCCACGGAGAATCCCAGGCGCGCATACATGCCGGTGGAATAGCTCGACACCGGCTGCTCGAAGAAATCGCCCAGTTCGGAAAATTCCAGGATCGCCGGCAGGCGGCGTTCGATCTCGCGTCGACGCAGGCCGAGCATGAGGCCGGACAGGATCGCATTGTCGCGGCCGGACAGGTAGGGCACGAAGCCGAGCGCCAACGACAGCAACTGGCAGCTCGCGCGCCCGCGCCGGATGCGCCCGCGATCCGGCGCGAGGATGCCGGCGAGTACGCGCAGCAGCGTGCTCTTGCCGGCACCGTTGCGCCCGACCACGCCCAGGCGCGCGCCGCGCGGCAAGGCGAGATTCACGTCTTCCAGCGCCCAGAATCGCGGTGCGCCCAAGCGCAACTGCGCGTTGAACGCGATGCCGACGTTTTGCAGTTCGATGATCGGCTCGTTCATGTCGGCAGCTTCACGTAACGAGGCGTGTAGCGCCGGATCAGATACGTGCCCAGCGCGAAGAACGCGAGCGAAATCGCGGTGACGCGGCCAAGCGCGATCCAGTCCGGCCAGCGCGCATACATCAATATGTCGCGGCCGGCATCGATGAGCTCGACGATGGGATTGAGTTCGAACCAGCGGCGCAGGTCCGGCGGAATCGAATCCAGCGAGAAAACGACGCCGGATATGAACATCACCACCTGCAGCACCTGCTCGATCACGAAACGCAGGTCCGGCACGAAGGGAATGAACGCGGCGACCAGATACGCCACGGCGGCGGTGAAGATCAGCTCCACCAGCAATACCGGGATCAATCCGAAGTAAGTGATGTTCGGCTTGTAGCCGTATGCCCACAGGATCACCAGCAGCAACGAGAGGATGAAGGCGAACTTCACCGTGTCGGCGAGGATCTGCACGCTCGGGAAAACCTGCAGCGGCAACCTCACCTGGCGGATCAGGTTGAGCTGCTGCCAGATCGACAGGCCGCCGTGACTCACACCGGACTTGAACCACTGCCACAAGGTCAGGCCAATGAGCAGGAACGGCACGTAGTCGGGCTGGCCGGTCTTGAGCACCATCGCGAACACGAGATAGTACGTGGCCATGTTCATGGCCGGCTCGATGATCCACCACAGGAAGCCGAGGTAGGAACGCGCGCGCTCGGCGCGCAACTCCGCGTAGGTGGAAAAAAGGATCAGCTCCAGCCAGTGCAGGCGCATGCCGCGTCAGGGTTTTTTCTGCACGGACGGATGGCGCTTGGCCGGCACGTGGAACACCGGCGTGAACTTCTCGCGACTGCCGTCGGTAGCGATGGATTCGACGTAGTACCAGTAGTCCTTGCACGGGTCGATGCCGTCGTCGGCAAATTCGTACTTGTGCGTTTCCAGCGTGGTGCCATTGCCGAGGATCGGGGTCTTGGTCAGTTTCACGAACGGACCCTTCTCGCTCGTCGCGCGATAGACGTCGTAGCCGAAGTTGTTTTCCTCGCTGGCCGTCGTCCAGTGCGCGGTGTTCTTGACCCGCAAATCCGGCGAAACCTGGGCCTGACTGCCACAGGCGCTGGCCGCCGGCAACAGCGGCGCCGCGCACAGCGCTGCCGGCAGGGCCAGTACGAGGCCGGCAAGGATACGAATCGACGACATGGCACACTCCGAAAAACGCATTGCAGCAATGCCGCGCACGATAGCGGCAGCGCCGTGGCGGCGCAATCGCGGCGTATCCAATCGCGGCGTTTTGAATCAGGCAGCGTCGAAGCGCACGGTGAACCTCGCCCCGCCGAGCGACTGCGAGCGCGTCACTTCCATACGGCCGCGATAGGCCTTGAGCAGATCCTGCACGATGGACAGTCCAATGCCATGGCCCTGCACGCGCTCGTCGCCGCGCACGCCGCGCTGGAGCAGGCGTTCAACGTCTTCCGGCGCGATACCGGGACCGTCGTCCTCGACCACGATCTCAAGACCGCTGCGCCGCGCGCCCGGTACGGGCAGCGCACGCGCGCTGAGCAACACGTGATGTCGCGCCCACTTGAATGCGTTTTCAAGAAGATTGCCGAGCAGTTCGAGCAGGTCGCCGGCCTCGCCGTAGAAGCGCGCCTGCACTTCGATCTCGAACTCGCACAAAATATTGCGCGACGCGTGGACTTTTTCCAGGCTGGCGACGATTTCCTCGGCGTGCGGCTGCAACGCGATCGGCGCGGCGAACGTGGAATGGCCCGACGCCACCGCGCGTGCGAGCTGGTAGGCGACGATCTGATCCATGCGCCCGGCCTGTTCGAGAACGGTCCAGCGCATCGTCTCGCCGCTGGCGCCGGATTCGAGTTCGTTGCGGATCACGGCAAGCGGCGTCTTCAAACTGTGCGCGAGGTCCGCGAGCGTGTTGCGATAGCGGCCGAGGTGCTCGCGCTCGCCGTCGATGAAACGATTGAGGTTCACCGCCAGGCCCGCCAGTTCGCGCGGATAGGCAGTGGACAGGTGTTCGCGCTCGCCGCGCTCCACCCGCATCAGATCGTCGGTGACGCGGCGCAGCGGTCGCAAACTCCAGCGCAAGGTCGCCAGCAGCAGCACGAGCAGCAGCGTGCCGAGGCCGCCGAGGTATTCGAACAGGCTGCGCCGGAACACGTCGCGCTGTCCGGCGAGCAGGCGTGCGTCCTCGGCCACATGCAGGGTGAGGTCCACCGCGCCGCGGTGCGGCACCTCCCAGGTCACGCCCAGACTGAACATGTATACATTTTCGCCGGCACCCGGCAGCGGCCCGGCGAAGGCTGCCGCGCCGGGCTTGAGCGTACCGTCGAACGGCAACTTCAGTCCCGCCGCCGAGGGCGAACGCCAGCTCGTCGCGAGCTTGCCGTTGTTTTCCACCGGACCTGCAACGCCGGCGTAGAGTCCGCCGTCGGGGCGGTCGAAGCGCGGATCGGGATAGACGTCCGGCGGCAGCCAGCGCCCTGAGCGCGCCACGTCCGATGCGGCCAGGTATCCGTAGACATAACTTTGCAAACGGTCGCGCAAGGCGCTGCGCAGGGTTTCGTAGACAGCCTGGTCCAGCGCGAATCCGGTCAAGCCGAGAAACGCCGCCAGCGCGATGCCGGCGGCGAGCAGCGAGCGCGCCTGGATCGACAGCGGGCGGCGCTGCGCCATTGGCGAAAGGTCAGGCGGCGGCCGGCGGCGGCGCGGGCGTGTTGTCCGTGCGCGGAATCGCGAAACGATAGCCGCGCCCGCGTACGGTTTCGATCGGCTTGAGCGTGTTGTCGGGATCGAGCTTGCGGCGCAGGCGGCCGATGAAGACCTCGAGCACGTTCGAGTCGCGGTCGAAATCCTGCTGGTAGATGTGCTCGGTGAGATCCGCCTTGGACACGAGTTCGCCGGCGTGCAGGATCAGGAATTCGAGCACCTTGTATTCGTAGCTGGTCAGGTCGGCGACCTGGCCGTCGACCTTGACCGACTGCGCCGTGGTGTCGAGCACGATCGGCCCGCATTCCAGCACGGGTTTCGTCCAGCCGCTGGCGCGACGCACCAGCGCATTGATGCGCGCCAGCAGTTCCTCGACGTGGAAGGGCTTGACCAGGTAGTCGTCCGCGCCCTGCTTCAGGCCCGTCACCTTGTCCTGCCAGCTCGTGCGCGCGGTGAGGATCAGGATCGGACAGCGCTGCCCGGCCGCACGCAGGTCGTTGATCAACTCCATGCCGGATTTCTTCGGCAGGCCGAGGTCGATGATGGCGACATCGAACGGCACCTCGCGACCGAGGTAGAGGCCTTCGTCGCCGTCGGCCGCCATGTCCACGGCATAGCCTTCGCGTTTCAGGCGTGCGGCCAGCGTCTCGCGCAGCGGAGCTTCGTCTTCGACCAGCAAAATGCGCATGTTCGGTTCCTTGCGTTCGTTTTCCGGACTAATCCGCTTGCTCGGCCGGCACTTCGACCACGCGCACCTGGCCGCTCCTGGTCAGCACCTTGATGCGGTAGATCGTGTGCTTGCCGTAGTGCTTGGTTTCCGCCGAAAGCACCTTGCCGTTGGTTTCATGTTGAACCTTGTCGATCGCCTGTTGCAAGGTGATCTGGCCCGCCCACGCCGCGCCGGCCACGAACAGGGCGGTGAAAATGGCAATGGCAAGGCGGCGTGACATGACCGCATGATAACGCGATGCCCGTGTAATCCCACCTGAATCGCGGCGCTGCTAGGCCGCCCTTGCCTGCGCATGTTCGCGCATGGACGCGAGCGCCGCCTCGACGGTGCGGAAATCCGCTCCCGCCGCGCGCATGTGCTCGCTAAGGTGACGCCGGAACGCACGCGCACCCGGCTCGCCCAGGTACAGGCCCAGCACATGGCGCACGACGTGATGCAGCACCTCGCCACGACATAGCTGCGCGGCGATATAGGGCTCCAGCGCCCGCAACACGTCGTCGCGCGGCGGCAACGGCGTGCCGAACAAGGCGTGCTCGACGCGTGCCAGCACATAAGGATCGTGATACGCCGCGCGGCCGAGCATCACGCCGTCCACGTGCTGCAATTGGGATTTCGCCGCATCCGCATCGACGATGCCGCCGTTGATGACGACCGTCAACTGCGGGAATTCCTGTTTCAGTCGATACACGCGCGGATAGTTGAGCGGCGGGATTTCGCGGTTTTCCTTCGGACTCAATCCATGCAACCAGGCCTTGCGTGCATGCACGATCAGCACCTGGAGCCCCGCGCCGACCAGGATTTCGGCAAAGCGGTGCAGGTCTTCGTAGTCGTCCTGATCGTCCACGCCGATGCGGCATTTGACCGTGACCGGCACGCTGACCGCCGCGCGCATCGCCACCACGCAATCGGCAACCAGCGCCGGCTCGCGCATCAGGCACGCACCAAAGCGTCCCGACTGCACGCGGTCCGACGGACAGCCGACATTGAGGTTGATTTCGTCGTAGCCGAACTCGGCGCCGATGCGCGCCGCCGCCGCGAGCTCCGCCGGCTCATGCCCGCCAAGCTGCAACGCGACCGGATGCTCGCATCGATCGAAGCCGAGCAGGCGCACGCGATCGCCGCGCACCACCGCGTGCGCATGCACCATCTCCGTATACAAACGCGCATGCGGGCTGAGCAGGCGATGGAAGACGCGGCAGTGCGTGTCCGTCCAGTCCATCATGGGGGCGACGCACAGGCGCCGTTGTTCAACGGGAATGGCGGCAGATTCGAACATGCGACGCATTGTAAGGGTTGCGCCCGCGATGACCTGCATCAAGGCGTCGCACCGGGCCGTGTGACAGTCTGCGCTCATGCACGCGCCTGCCCCGATACTGCCCGCGGAACCCGCCCTGGCCAGGAACGACCGGCATACGCTGGCCGCGTGCTTTCTCGGACCCTACGGCGAGAATGACACGCTGCTCGAGAAGCTCGTCGTGGAGTTCCTGCGCGACCACGTCTACTGGCGGCGCAATTTCCATCCGGAGGATCCGCCGGCGATCGCCACCGCCGCCGCGCGACATCCGGATTATCTGGCGTTCGAGGCACGCATGCGTCGCGAGCTGCACCAGCTTTCGGCGGCGCTGAAGAAGTCGGTGCCGTTCCACAGTCCGCGCTACATCGGCCACATGGCTTCGGACCTGCTGCTGCCCGGACTCGCCGCGCAGATGCTGACGCTGCCGTACAACCCGAACAACGTCAGCGAGGACGCCGCGCCCGTCACCGTCGACCTGGAAGTGCAGGTCGGCCTGCAACTCGCGCGCATGCTCGGCTACCCGCACGATCCGGTGCTGCCCGCCTGCGCATTTGGCCACCTGACTTCCGGCGGCACGCTGGCCAACTACCAGGCCCTGCGCCTGGCCTTGTCGCTCAAGGCGTTTCCTGTCGCCTTGCGCGCAGCGCAGGTGCCCGACCTCGAATTGCCGCCGGACGACTGGAACGCGTTCAACCTGGGCGCCAGTGCGGCGATCGCATTGCTTGAGGCGTGGCAGCGCTGGCTCGCGGCGCAGCCCGCGGCGGAGCGCGGGCGCTGGCACGACAGGGTTGAAGCGCAACGCATCGAGCAACGCGGCCTCGCCGGATTTTTCACCGCGCATCCGCAACTGCGTGTGCCGCGCGTGCTCGCGCCGGCCACCGCGCATTATTCGTGGAGCAAGGGCGTCAAGCTGCTCGGACTCGGCCGCGAACACTTGCTGGCCGTGCCGACGCGCGGCATGCGCCTGGACACCGACGCACTGGATGCCATTCTCGAGCGCTGCGCACGCGAGCGCGAGCCGGTGCTGCTCGCGGTCGCCGTGCTCGGCAGCACCGAGTACGGCACGGTCGATCCGATCGACGGCGTGCTCGGCGCGCGCGAACGCAGCCGTGCGCGCGGCCTCGACTTCGCCGTGCACGTGGATGCGGCCTGGGGCGGTTACCTCGCCACGCTGTTCCGCAAAGAAGACGGCAGCCTGCGCACACGCGCTGAAATCGCCGCCGAATTCGCACGCTTCCCGACGCCGGCGGTGCACGCCGCGCTTGCCGCGCTCGCCGACACCGATTCGGCCACCGTCGATCCGCACAAGCTCGGTTACCTGCCCTACGGCGCCGGTGCGTTCGTCTGTCGCGACCATCGCGCGATGGCCCTGCTCGCCGAACGCGCCGACTACGTGTTCCACGCCGAAACGCCACCGGATTACCTCGCACGCTACCGCAGCCTCGGCCAGTTCATCCCGGAAGGTTCCAAGTCCGGCGCCGCCGCCGCGGCGGTCTACGTCACCCACAAGGTGCTGCCGCTGCACCACGCCGAATTCGGCCGGCTGCCGCGCGTGACCGTACTGGCGGCCGAGGCGTTCTACGCGCGTGCGCTGCGCTTCGCCGAAGAACAAGCCGGTCGCCTGCGCGTGCTGGTACCGTTCGCACCGGACAGCAACCTGGTCTGTCTCGCGCTCAATCCGCACGGCAATCGCGCGACGGCGCACGCAAACGCGTTCATGCGCCGCTTGCACGATGCGCTGCGCGTCGATCCGCACCTGCCGCTGCAGGCCAAGGAGTTCTTCGGCTCCACGACCAGCCTGTCGCGGGAACTGCTCGGCGACGACGAGGCCGCGCGCATCTTCGGCGCACTCGGCCTGGACATGGCCGCCACGGACGAGCC
>DATJIL010000060.1:0-9786 GCA_035493385.1 Rudaea sp. | reverse complement strand
GTCCCCAACTTCCAAGCATAATGCGCGCTATGCAGCTCTCGCGCATGCTTTCCAATCCGCCCGCTAACCATTCGCTCAAGCGGACGGCTGAGGGTCGGTTGCGCTACTATCGTACGTCAGCGGCAGCCGCCGCTTAGCTCTGGTGTTAGGCACCGGTTCGGTCCTGGGGGTTCAAAAAATGCTTCGAAATGCGTACGTCAAAGCTCTTGCGGTTCTTGCGCTATGTGCCTCTGTGCTTACGGGATGCAGCACCCCTTCTGCCAAGCATGGCGCTTCCTACATCGCCGGTGCTTGGTTGGTAAAAATGCCGGAAGCACCGTTCCAGTATCACATGCTTATATTCAACGCCGACGGCACAGTCTTGCAGAGCAACCCCGATGCCGGTGATCCCCACACCAGCGATAGTAATGGTATGGGCGCATGGGTAACTAAGGGCGACCGCATTATCGGCAAATTTGTTGAAGTAACAGCGGATCGCGCCACGCACGCGTTTGCAAGCCGCGGAGACATTGCGTTCAATATTCAGATCAGCGGCGACGCATTTAGCGGCACCGGTAGCGCAAAATTTTACGACGCGCATGGTGCCCTCACTGGAGGTCCCATACCGTTCACGCTTTCCGGCACGCGTATCCGCGCCAAATGAACAGCCGGTGCCTAACCATTCGCTCAAGCAGACGGCTGCAGCTTGATTGCGCTACCATCATGCCTGCCTGGTAGTGACCGTTTGGCTCAGGTGTAATGCGACATCCCGTTACCACAGCGAGGAGTATGGTTATGAATGCTGGCTGGCTTGTGGTGGCAGCGGCCCTCGCACTATCGACCACAACTTTCGCAAGGAGCGATGCAACGCCTCAGCCGCCAGCTTCTTCTGCCACTTTCGTTGGCACAGAAGAAATCAAGGCGGCAGTAGAGAAGAACAGCACGGGAGCATTTTCAGATACCGCACTCCGCACGATACCGGTAGAATCGAAGTACAACGTTGGAGTAGCAGTGGTTCGGCGCTCAAAAGTCGACGGTCGCATGCTTCCTGATGCGCTTATTCATGACGATGTTGCCGAGATCTATCAAATAGTCGAGGGCGCAGGAGTCTTGGTCACCGGCGGCACCCTGCAATCGGCAAAGCCCCTGACTGCCGCCGCAGTCGTCGCGGAGATTGGGCCGAGTTCCACAGGCGCGTCCATTGCCGGAGGAACGTCACGCCGGGTAGTTCCCGGTGATATCGTCATCATTCCGCCGCATACTCCGCACGGCTTCGTGGACATCACTACGCCGCGCATCGTCTATACGATCATTCGCATTGATCCGCAGAAGATCCTGGAGTTGCAAGACAAGCCGCAATGAACACGCCATGCATGCCGCCTGACTATTCGCTCAAGCGGATGGTTACGGATGGGTTGCGATAAGCTGCAAGGCGCCGCGTCAGGCACCGAGCGGTACGCTTCGTATGTCATGAACTCTCCCACAGATTCGAATTCGCTCCAGTCCGGGATTGTCACTTCCGCGGCGGACCCGCTTCTTGCCGATGCCATTGCGCAAACCCTCCGCGCACCGCCTGCCGCTCGTGTTCGGCTCTTCACGCGACTCGTTGGCGACATCGAGTCCTTCATGGCTGCGCACCCGGAACAGCGCCCCTGGACATGCCAGGCCTATATCGGCACGGACGGTTCGGCGATCTTCCGGGGTGGTGTCGGCCACTCCCTGGTCATCGATCCGACCGGCCGCCTTTGGCGAGCCCGCAGCTACGAAGACTTCGAAACGACCTACTTGCCCACGGGCAATGTCTACGTGATCGACGCGCTTACGCCGCTTTACCAGCAAATGCGTGAGTATCATCCGCGATGATCCGAGGGCCGGCGACCCCAAAGGAAACATGATCGAGCTTTGGCAAACACCCGCGGGCCAGTGAGGCCGGCTCTCGATTCGATGTCTGCCGGCGAACGCGGCATTGTTCGGATGGGGCGGAACCGTGGATACTGCGCATGTCCACGGGAGGCGCCATGACGGTCGATTCCGACTTGTTGCAGTCGCAGGTGCTGGAAAGCGCATACGCGCTTCCGGCCGCGCTGTATACGAATCCACAAATTGCCGAGCGCGAGCGCACGGCGGTATTCGCGCACCACTGGCAACTGGTTGCGCACGCCGACCAGGTGCGCGACGCAGGCGATCATGCCATCGTGGAAATCGGCGGCGTGCCGCTCGTGATCGTGCGCGGCGACGACGGCACGCTGCGCGCCCTGCACAATGTCTGCCGCCACCGCGCGGGGCCGCTGGCCACCTGCGATGGCCGCGGCGCGAAAGCGTTGCGATGCAAATACCACGGCTGGACCTATCGCCTCGACGGCCAGTTGCGCAGCGCACCGGAAATGGACGACGCGTGCGATTTCGACGTCGCCGGCATCCGCCTGCCGCAGGCGCATGTGGCGCAATGGCAGGGACAGATTTTCGCCGCGCTGGAATCGCCGCCCCCACTGGCCGAGGTACTCGATGGCATTGATGCGCGCCTGGGCGCGCATCCGCTGGCCAGCTATGCGTTCGACCGCCGCACCAGCTACGAGATCGCCTGCAACTGGAAGGCCTACGTCGACAATTACCTGGAAGGCTATCACGTGCCGCACATCCATCCGGCGCTGAACAGGATGCTCGACTACCGCAGCTACACCACGACGCTCGCGCCGTGGCATTCGCTGCAGTTCAGCCCGCTGGAAAGCGCCGACGCGCTGTATGGCAACGGCGACGCACTGTACTACTTCGTCTGGCCGAACATCATGTTGAACATACTGCCCGGCCGCCTGCAGACCAATCGCGTGGTGCCGCTCGCGCCGGATCGCTGCCGCGTGGATTTCGACTACTTCTATCCGGCTGGCCGCGGCGATGCTGCCCATCGCGCGCAGGACGAAGCCTTCAGCGACGAGGTGCAGCACGAGGACATCGCGATCTGCGAACTCGTGCAAAAGCGCCTCGCCTCCGGTTCCTACGTCGCCGGGCGCCTGAATCCGAAACGCGAAAGCGGCGTCTGGCACTTCCACGAGCTGTACCGCCGCGCGCTGCGCGAAGCCCCCACGCCGACGCCATGCGCATCCTGCTGATCGAAGACCAGCGCGACATTGCGGCGAACATCTGGGATTACCTGGAGCATCGCGGCTTCGTCATGGACCACGCCGGCGACGGCGCCAGCGGCTTGCGCATGGCGCTGGACGGCGACTACGACGTGATCGTGCTCGACCTCGGCCTGCCCAAGCTCGACGGACTGGAATTGTGCCGCACGCTGCGCGCCGCGCGGCACGACACGCCGGTGCTGATGTTGACCGCGCGCGACACGCTCGACGACAAGCTCGCCGGATTTGCCGAAGGCGCCGACGATTATGTGGTGAAGCCATTTGCGATGAAGGAAGTCGAGGCGCGCATCCGCGCGCTGTACCGGCGCGGACGCCAACAGCAAGGCGAGACGCTGCGCCTGGCCGACTTGAGCCTGGACCCGGTCAACCACGTGGCCGAACGCGCCGGCCAGCGGCTGACGCTGACGCATGCCGGATTCACCTTGCTCGAAACCCTGCTGCGGCGCGCGCCGAACCTGGTACGCCACGCCGAACTCGCGAACGCGCTGTGGGGCGAGAACGGCGGCGACATCGCCACGCTGCACACGCATCTGTCGGTATTGCGCACGGCACTGGATCGGCCATTCGCCACGCGGCTGCTGCATACCGTACATGGCTTCGGCTATCGCCTTGCGGACGCGCCCGATGAGTGACACACCGATCGCGTCGCCACACTGGCGCCTGAGTCTGCGCGCGCGCGTCGCGCTGACGTTTGCCGGATTGGGCCTGGTCGTGAGCGCCTGCGTGACGGTGGTGGCCATGCATTTTTCCGATGCCTACGTACACCGTCTGGTCGACGAGATGCTGCGCGTGGAAGGCGAACATCTGCGTGATCTGCGCGTGCGCGGCGACGGCATCCCCAACCCACCGCTGCGCCATTTCGATGTCTACGGCAGCGCGCCGGGCGAGACCCCGCCGCCAGCGGAAATCGCCGCGCTCGCGCCAGGCCTGCACGAGATTCCCGGGGCGCAGGGCGAAATCCACGTGGCGGTGTACGACGCCGGATCGAGCCGGCTGTACGTTGTCCTCGACATCGCCGAGGAAAGTGCGCGTGAGCGCCATCTGGCGCGCGACCTGCTCGCACTGGCACTGCTTGGCACCGGCTTGTCGGCCTGGCTCGGCTGGGCCTGGGCGGGACGCGCGATCGCGCCGGTGCGCCGTCTCGCGCAGCGCGTGGAAACGCTCGAACCGCCACGCCGCGGGGCGACGCCGCTGGCGCCGGAGTTCGCCGCCGACGAAGTCGGAACGCTGGCGCAGGCGTTCGATCGCTATCAGGAAAAATTGCACGATTACGTGCGCCGCGAGCGTGCGTTCACCGCCGATGCCAGCCACGAACTGCGCACGCCACTGGCGGTGATCCGCGGTGCCATCGAGGTCATGCTCGACGGCGGCGCCAACGCTGCCGACGAAGCGCGCTTGAAACGCATGCAGCGCGGCAGCGATGAACTGCGCGATTTGCTCGATGCCCTGCTCGTGCTGGCGCGCAGCGAGGAAGGCGAAGCATTTTCCGGGCACACTCCCGATCTGGACGCACTCGTCGCCCGCCTCCTCGGCGAGCGCGCCGACATGTTGCGCGAAAAGCGCCTGCAAGTCCGCCACACCGGCACCGCCGGCATCGTCGTACCGGCGCCACCGCGCGTGCTCGGCGTGGTGATCGGCAACCTGCTGCGCGCAGCAACCCAGTTTGCCGACGGTGGCGAATTGGCGGTGGACGTCGCGCCAACCCGCGTGCGCATCGCACTGCGCCATGCCGAAGCGCACGGCCAGACGCCGGTCCCGCGCAGTCGCGGTTTCGAGGAACGCGCCGACCGCGTGCTCGGACTGGGCATGATCCAGCGCGTGTGCGAGCGCTGGGGTTGGAAGCTGGACGAGGGCGGCGACGATGCCGGGGCGCGGCGATTCGTGCTCCACCTCACAAAATCAGCCGAAATCCGCGCGATTTAGGTTGAAATTAACAAATACGGAGTAGATTGGCCGCGCTGCCTTTCCCTCTGTCCCCCAGCAGACGGGCAGCATCCCCAGCGGCCGCTCTTCCCCAGGAGCGGCCGCTTCTATTTTGGGGTTGGTGGGCCCGGCAGGACTCGAACCTGCAACCAAGAGATTATGAGTCTCCTGCACTAACCATTGTGCTACAGGCCCAATACGGACAAGTCTAACGAAAAACGCCCGCGTTCGCGGGCGTTTTTCCGGGCATGCTTGAGGCTTATTCCAAATCCAGGAACGAGCGCAACTGCTCGCTGCGCGAGGGATGGCGCAGCTTGCGCAGGGCCTTGGCCTCGATCTGGCGAATGCGTTCGCGGGTCACGTCGAACTGCTTGCCGACTTCTTCCAGCGTGTGGTCGGTATTCATGTCGATGCCGAAGCGCATGCGCAACACTTTCGCTTCGCGTGGAGTCAGGCCGGCGAGCACATCGCGCACGGTTTCGGTGAGGCCCGTGCCAGTGGCTGCCTCGACCGGCGATTCGACGTTCTGGTCTTCTATGAAATCGCCCAGGTGCGAATCCTCGTCGTCGCCGATCGGCGTTTCCATCGAGATCGGTTCCTTGGCGATTTTGAGCACCTTGCGGATCTTGTCCTCGGGCATCTCCATCTTCGTGGCGAGTTCCTCCGGCGTCGGCTCGCGGCCCATTTCCTGCAGCATGGTGCGGCTGATGCGGTTGAGCTTGTTGATCGTCTCGATCATGTGCACCGGAATGCGGATGGTGCGCGCCTGGTCGGCGATCGAGCGCGTGATCGCCTGGCGGATCCACCACGTCGCATAGGTCGAGAACTTGTAGCCGCGGCGGTATTCGAACTTGTCCACCGCCTTCATCAGGCCGATGTTGCCTTCCTGGATCAGGTCGAGGAACTGCAAGCCGCGATTGGTATACTTTTTCGCGATGGAGATGACCAGGCGCAGGTTGGCCTCGACCATTTCCTTCTTCGCGCGCCGTGCCTTGGCTTCGCCGATCGACATCGCGCGATTGATTTCCTTGATGTCGGTGAGCGACAGGTACAGGGTCTTTTCCAGGGCGATGAGCTTTTCCTGCTCGGCCACGATGTCGGCCTTGTGCGCGCGGATCGCCGACGCCCACTTCTGCTTCTTGCGAATCACTTCGTCGGCAAAATGCAGGTTCACCTCGTAGGCCGTGAAGGCCTTGAGGAAATCCTTGCGCGGCATTTTCGCCTGCCTGACGCAGATGTCCATGATCACGCGCTCGTGGCCACGGATCGTCGCGACCACCTCGCGCAATTTGCGCACGAAGGCATCGATCATGATCGACGGCAGCTTGAGCTTGAGAAACGCCTCGGCCATCGTCTCGCGCGCCTTCTGCGTCTTCTTGTCGCCGCCACCGTACTTGTCCGCCGCCTTCTGGAACTTGGCGTAGAGACTGCGCAGCTCGTCCATGCGCCGCGTCACCTCGGCGGGGTCCGGGCCGGTTTCGCCGGGGCCGGCTTCTTCCGCGTCCCCGTTCTGTTTTTCGTCTTTTTCGTCTTCCTCGTCCGCGGCCGCGGCGGGCTCGGCATCGAGCATGGCGTCGTCCATGCCCGGCACTTCGATGTCGGCGAAGCCGGTGAGCACTTCGGACAAGCGCTTCTTGCCCTCCAGGTGCTGGTCGTATTCCTCGACCAGCAGCTTGATCGACCACGGGAAGGTGGCCAGCGCGGTCTGCACCTGGCCGAGGCCTTCCTCGATGCGCTTGGCGATGGCGATTTCGCCTTCGCGCGTGAGCAGCTCGACCGTGCCCATCTCGCGCATGTACATGCGCACGGGATCGGTGGTGCGGCCGACTTCGGCGTCGACCGCGCTGAGCACGGCCACGGCTTCCTCGGTGGCGGTCTCGTCGTCGGTGGCGACCGGGTTCTCCGGCAGCAGGGTCTCGGTATCGGGCGCGACTTCGTGCACCTCGATACCCATGTCGTTGATCATGCCGATGATGTCTTCGATCTGCTCCGGATCGACGATGTCGTCGGGCAGGTGATCGTTGACCTCGGCATAGGTCAGGTAGCCCTGTTCCTTGCCCTTGATGATCAGGGTCTTGATTTCGGACTGCTGCGGATTGGTGTTTTCGATGGCCATGGGGCGTGCTATATGCGTGAATGCAAGATTTGAAAGTATAGGAGGGGTGTCAAATGCTCAGGATTCCAGCCAGAACGTGACGGGCCCGTCGTTGACCAGGCTCACCGTCATATGGGCGCCGAAACGACCGATTTCCACCAGGGAATGGTGATTTTTTGCGATTTCGACCAGGCGTTCGAACCAGCGCCGGCCGGTCTCCGGCGTGGCGGCAGCGGTGAAGCTTGGACGCATGCCGGAACCCGTATCCGCCGCCAGGGTGAACTGCGGCACCAGCAGCAAGCCGCCGCCGGTATCGGCAAGGGAGCGGTTCATTTTCCCGTTCGTGTCGGCGAACACACGGTAGCCAAGCAGGCGTTCGCACAAGCGCTGCGCCTGCGTCTCGCCGTCGTCCGGCTGTACCGCGACGAGCGCCAACAATCCGGGACCGATGCGCGCGACCGTCGCGCCGTCCACGTCCACGGATGCCGTGGTGACGCGCTGGATCAGGGCGATCATCGATCCATCGCCTGCCGGTACAATCGCGGTTTTCCGATTCCATCGTCTTGATGCGTTGGCATGTCGCCGCCTTGTATTTCCTGTTGCGCCTGACCGGCCGTCTGCCGCTGCGGGCGCTGCACCGCATCGGCGCGGCGCTGGGCTGGCTGCTCTGCCACCTGCCGAACCCGTTGCGGCGCAAGGCCGTGCAGACCCTGTCCCATGTAAGAACGCAAATCAGCGGCAAAAACAGTCACGATCTGCTCAAACCCGCGCTGATCGAAACCGGCAAGGGTGCGCTGGAACTATGCAAGATCTGGTCCGGCAATCCGCAAGCCGCGCTCGGATTGATCCGCGAAGTCCGCGGCAACGAGCATTTCGACGCGGCCCTGGCTGCCGGCAAGGGACTCATCATTGCCGCGCCGCACCTGGGCTGCTGGGAACTGCTGAATTTCTGGCTGTGCAGCCGCACCCCCATCGCCATCGCCTACCGGCCACCGCGCCGCGCCGAGATCGAGCCGCTGCTGATCCGCGCGCGTGGGGCGCTCGCCGCCGAGCAGGTGCGTGCGGAAGGCGCCGCTGGCGTGCGCGCGTTGTTCAAGCGATTGAATGCCGGCGGCGTGATCGGCATCCTGCCCGACCAGCAACCCAAGGCAGGCGAAGGCCAGTTCGCCCCGTTCTTCGGCACGCAGGCGCTGACCATGGTGCTGCTCTCGCGCCTCGCCCAGCGCACCGGCGCGACCGTGCTGTTCGCCTTCGCCGAACGCCTGTCCAAAGGCGCCGGTTTCCGCATCCATATCCTGCCCGCGCCGGAAGGCATCGCCGACGCCGAGCTGCCGACCGCCGTCGCCGCAGTCAACCGTGGCGTCGAGGATTGCGTGTGCATCGCGCCGGAACAATATCAGTGGGCCTACAAGCGCTATTCGATTAGGCCACCGAGCGGCGTTTGATGCGCCTGCGTTCGCTGCTGCGCAGCTTGCCGTGACGCGCCGCGCAAGGGTATCGTTGCCGCGGGGAAATTCATCCACGGAGAGTGCCATGAGAAACACGTTTCGTTGCGTGCGGGTAGCGTGCGTATTTGCGGCGGTACTGCTCGTTGCGGCCTGCAACGTCGGCTTCACCACGGCACATATCACGGGTTTCGTGATTTCCAAAGACAAGACGGGCACGCAGCCCACGAACAGTTTCGCCGCGGCCGATACCGTTTACGCGGTAACTACCGTTGCCAACGTGCCCGACAAGGTCACGCTGAAATGGCGCCTGATCGCCGAAAAAGTGGCAGGCTTTGCCGACAACGCTTCGCTGCCGGGTTCGGAACTGACGTTCGAGCTGAAGGGCGACGGCCACGGCGACTACTCGCTGACGCCGCCGCACGGCGCATGGCCGGCCGGCACCTACCGGATCGAGGTGAGCATGCTCGACGGAACTGCCGAAAAGGACAAGCGCAGTGGAACCTTCACGGTTGCGGGCGCGGCGGCGGTGCCGGCGAATGCGCCCTCCGCCGCGCAGGAAGGCGAGACCGCGGCGTCCGGCTCCGAATTCGGCGAACCGGAATTCTCCGACAGCAAGCAGGGCGACCCGGCCGATTCGTTCACCGACGATACGCCGAAGATCTACATGCACGACGAGTTCAATAAAGTGGCCATTGGCACCAAGATCACCGCCACCTGGATCGCCGAGAAAACCGATGCCGCACCGCCCGGAACGACAATCATCAGTAGCGATGTCAGTGTCGATAGCGCAGAGGAAAACGCCGTGGATTTCTCGCTGAGCAAGCCGACCAAGGGCTGGCCCTCTGGCACCTATCGCGTCGACGTCAGTGTCGGCGGCAAGGTCGTGAGTTCCGGGCATTTCGACATCGGCAAATAGCGCGGCGCGATTTCGCGCATCAACTGCGTGCGGGTTTTTCCAGGCGCTTGAGAAAAACCCGCATTTCCTTCTCCGCCTGCTTGTCGCCGCGCTTTTGCGCCGCGGCGATGCCGCTGCGATAAGTTTCGATGGCAGCGGTCGCATCGCCGGATTCGGCCAATAGTCTGCCGAGCTGTTTCCAGGCCGCCGAGTAGTCCGGATCGAATTCCAGCGCGCGGCGCAATTCGGCGATTGCGTCGACGTTGGCATCCTCATCGATCAACGCGTTGGCCAGGGCCACGCGCAGCA
>DATJIL010000059.1:0-4745 GCA_035493385.1 Rudaea sp. | reverse complement strand
TCGACGATCAGAGAAGGCTGCAGGCGCTCGCCCAGCACGCTGACGATGCGGCCGATGGGGCCACGCTGCGGCGTCGGCGGTTCGGTGATCTCCGCCACCACGATCTGGCCCGCACGCGCGCCATTGCGGGCGTCGGGTGGGATCAGCACGTCCTGGTGCAGCCGACGATCGTCGGGGTCGACCACGACCACGCCGTGCGCTTCCACCACGCGCCCCACCAACCGCGGTGCGCGGCGTTCCAGCACCTCCCGGATCGCGCCCTGCTGCCGGCCGCGCCGGTCGACGCCGACCACCGATGCCAGCACCCGGTCGCCGTGCAGCACCTGCCGCATCTGCGCGGGCGACAGATACAAATCGTCGCCGCCTTCGTCGGGTCGCAGGAAACCGTAACCCTCCGCATTGGCGAGCACCGTGCCCGCGATCAGGCCGATCCGTTCGGCAGGCGCCAAACCACCGCGGCGGCTTTCCAGCAACTGGCCATCGCGCAACATCGCTCGCAGGCGCTTGTCCAGGGCTTCGCGCCGGACATCGTCATGGATGTCCAAGGCCTCGGCGATCGCGTCCGCGCGCAACAGGCTGCCACGCTCGGCCAGCAACGCAAGGATCGCCTCGCGGCTCGGGATGGGATGTTCGTAGCGCCGCGCCTCGCGCTCGGCGTGCGGATCGACGAAGCCGTGTGCCTGCTTCTTGTCGATCTTGCGCGGGTGCTGTTTCTTCCCGGCGTTGTCGCGCGGCGAAGTCTCGCGCCTGCGCGTGTCGGTTTGCTTCCGCGCGCGCGGCTTGCGGGCGGAGCGGGACGGCGGACGATTGCGTCTGGGCATTCCGCCAGCGTCGCGCAGCGGCGCCGCGAAAGCAAGTCCGCATCGCGCCTCGCGTCTCCGGCCACGCCACGAAGGTGGAACCGGCGCCCGTCGGGCGCCAGCGCCACACCGCTAGGGTTCGACCGTATCCTGGCGGTCGGGAAGCAGCGTCACGGGGACTTCGAATATCGCATCCACCGGCAACCCATTGGCCTCCGCCGCGTCACGGATCGCCTGTTCGGTCGGGCCTTCGTAGATGCAGAACGTCGTGGTCTTGTCGCGCGTGGCGTACGAATGCACCCACTTCACGTCGTGGTTCGCGTTGTTGCCGTTGACCTTGGCCTTGACGGCCTTGTCCAGGCCGTCGAGCGCGCCGGCCGGAAAGGTGCGTTTGATGAGATAGCGATGCATGGTCTGGACTCCTCGCCCGGTTGGCGGCGACGCTTCCGCGAACATCGAGTCGTGGCCGGTCGCACGTGCCGGAAACGCTGCTGTTTTGGTGTCCGGGAGTGTCTCACAGCGCCGACAGGAATGCGACGAGATCGCTTTTCTGCTGTTCGGTCATTCCTACGTTGAAACGCGTGTCGTAGAAGTCGACCACGTCCCGCAATGTCGCGGCCGAACCGTTGTGGAAATACGGCGCACGTGCGGCGAGTCCGCGCAGGTTCGGACCCTTGAACTTGCCGATGTCGGCCCATTTGCCGGTCAGCATCGCGAGGCCGGGGTCGGTGGTCTGCACGACCTGGCCCGTCTTGATGTTGGTCAGCGTGTACAGCGGCATGTCGGGCGTGCGCCGGTTTGCGTCGGCAATGCCGATGTTGAGCGGCGCGGCCACCGAATGATTGCCGATGTTGGGCGAGTCGTGGCAAGTGCCACAGGTGCCCCGGATCACCGGCTTGCCGGTCGCATCGTTCAAGCCCGCCACGCCGGTGATGTTGATCGGCATCGAGTTGAACAATTCCTGGCCGCGCACGATCGCGGCGCGCGCCATCGAGCGCGCATCGAAACGGCGCACCCGATCCGGCTCGCGCCAATGATCGAACAGGCGCATCACCTTCGAATCGAACGGATCGAGGCTGGGGTCGTTGCCGAGTGAGTCGTTGATGCCTATCCAGAATTTCTGCAGTGCGAGGATTTCGGCGCCGCCCATGCCGTTGTCCTCATTGAGCAGACCGGCCCGGTTGTCGTAGTACTGGGCGGTGACGAGGTGCAACTCGAAACCGACGATCGCGTCCAGCGTCGACTGACTCGGCGCCAGCGCGGCCTGCTCGTGGCCGAGCACCGCGTGCAAGGCCTGGGACGCGAGGCTGAGGCGAAGGTCGCCGACGTTGATGCCGGCGTCCATCGGCGGCTTGAACGGCAGGTACGTTTCCCGGCCATCCCACATCACCGCGGTGTCCCAGACCAGGTTGGTCGCGGGCAGCGGGCGCCGAAACAACGAAAGCGCCTGCGCGCTGGCGTAGCCGTACGGATCGTCGACCGCGGTCAGCTTGAACTCCGCATTCGCCGGAATCGGCAAGCTCACCCGGATCACGCCGTGATCGAGCAGCATCGAGTAGGCCGCAGCGCGCGCAGCCAGCGTGGACACATCCGCGAGCGGCGAGTTGGCGCCATCGATCGGGCGAAAGATCGGGTCGGTGCCGCGTGTCATCGTGAAACGCTGGCGAACCTCGGCGGCCGAAATCGTCCAGCCCTCGGCCTGCCGGTGGCAGGAATCGCACGAACGTCCGTTGCTGCCGAGGCTCTGGAAAAACGGACCGCCTTTGTCGATGCGGCCCGCAGGCGTGGTGGTCTGCAGCCAACCGGATGCATCGCGCGTGACAAGCCCATCCACACGGGAAGACATCGCAGGCTGCTGCGCGGGACTGCCGCCAGCCACGGCCAGCAACACCATTGCAGCCACCGAACGGAAACGGCCGCCTGACCGCGGCAAGTATCGATCGAACATCGCGCTGTTCTCCCTATGCGGATGGGCAACAGGGAGAACACCGTCCCGGAAGGGACTGCGACATCCGGTCGCATCAGACCGGAAACGGTGCAGATCAGTTCATCACGACCCCGCACGACCCCGCGGGACGGCGAAGCGCCGCGCGCACGCCAGCGAGTTCGGGGTGCGCGGCAAGATCGTTTGCCTGGATGATCGCGCGCGCCGCCTGCGCTTGCGCGACGGCGCCGGTGCAATCGCCCGCCCTGGCCGTGGCGAGGACGAGCCATAGCTGCGCGACCACGCGGCGCGGGTGTGAAGGCGGCAACTCGATACTGGCACGCCGGATCGCATCGGCCAGGCGCGCGCGCGCGATCGCTGGCTCGTGGTGCAGCAGTTCCACCTCGGCCAGCGACGTCTGCACCCACAGCAACATCGGATCACCGCGTCCGGCAACGGCGGCGAAATCCCGTTCGACCGATGCCTGCAGGTCGGCGGAACATTGCGGTCCGGGCGACTGCGCGCACGCCAGCAGCAAGCGCGCTTCGGCAATCAAAGGCGGCACCTTCCAGCCGCGCGTGCGCAGCCCCGCGATCGCCTTCGGCAACAAGGCGCGCGCCAGCGCCGGCTGGCCTTCCAGCAGCGCGATGCCGGCCAGTTCACTGTCCGCGCGGCCGACGCGCATGCGGTTGGCCGGAGCATCGCCGTACAACTTGCGGGCCTGCTCCAGCAATGCCTTCGCGCGCTCGAAGTTGCCCGCCTCGATCTCACCGAAGGCGGCGGCTTCCAGCGAATCGCCATGCAGCGGCATGCCCGCGCCGAACCCTTCATTGGAGAGCTTCTGCGCCAGCGCACAATCCTGCGCGGCGGATGCGCGATCCGCCCGCGTGCCGTCCAGCACGCAGGCTTTCTGCGCCGCGTACACCCGGGTGACCTGCGGCTTGCCGCCGATCCGCGCGTACATCGCCAGCGCCTGCGTGAACAGCTTGTGCGCATCGGTCCAGTGGCCCGCACGCCATTCGGCCGACGCCCATCCGGCCATCGCCAGCGTGGTTTCGTTGCTGTCGCGGCCGAAGTGCGCGAGTTCGAACCGATATGTTTTCTGCCACATCGGGATCGCTTCCTCATAGCGCTCCACCCCTTCGAGCGCGGACGCCACGTCGTTGTAGCCGACGCCGACGCGCGGATCGCCGGGCCCCCACGTCGCGATCCGTTCCTTCAGCGCGTCGCGCGTGAGCTGCAGCGCGACATCGCCATGGCCTTCAATGTTCTCGACCATGGCCAGCGGTTCGAGCAAGTCGATCAAGGCTTCGCCGTGGACGCCCTGCGCCTGCATGCGCCGGTAGGCAAGGCGCAAGTCGGCGCCACCGGCCGCGTAATCCTCGCCGCGTACCGCGGCATAACCGCGTGCGGTCAGCGCGCGGATCGCATTGATGTCCGACGACGGCAATGCGCGTTCCGAGAGCGCGACCGCCTGATTCGCCAGCCTTCGCGATTGCGGGATGTCGCCGAGGTTCTCGTACAGCCGCGAAAACATCGCCAACAGATCGACCCGTTCGCCGGCTCCGAGTTGCCGCGAGTGCTCCAGTTTCCCGACGCCGCGCGCCAGCAATTCATCGAGGCTCGGTTGTTTCGAGGCGGCGATGCCGTAACGGACCGGCTCGAACAGGCTTTCCACGAAATCGCGCACCATGTTGGCGCGCGCGGCCTGCTGGCGCGCCACGTGCGCCTGCCACAACGCGATCGACAGCGAGGCGAAGATCGCCAGCAACAGGATCGCGGTGATCGCGACCCCGCCGCGGTGGCGTGCGGCGAAGCGGCCGGCGCGATACCAGCGCGAGGGCGGATGCGCGCGCACCGGCAGGCGATCGAGATGGCGTTCGATGTCTTCGGCCAGCGCGCCGCCCGAACCGTAGCGGCGCTCCGGTTCGGGCGCGGTGGCCTTGGCGACGATGTTGGCGAGGTCGCCGCGCAATTGGCGTGCTTGTTTCGACGGCGATGGCACGACACTCATCCCAGCG
>DATJIL010000058.1:0-32737 GCA_035493385.1 Rudaea sp. | reverse complement strand
GCCGGCCAGCACGCCACCGGCGACGACGGCCACGCAGCCATGCAGCAGCGGCACGGCGATCAGCATCAAGATCGTTTTATACATTTTCATTTTTCAGCATGCCTCGAAGGCGTTGCGGATCCAGTCGAATTGCGGCGTTTGCGGCGTACCGCTGCAACCGATGACGTCGAACCGGCACGGTTGTGTGGCGCGTTGCGGATGCGCCAAGAGCCAGACCTGCGCGGCGCGCAGAAGTTTCGTGCGCTTGGATGCGCCGACCGACGCCGCACCGTCGCCGTGCGCGGCATTGCGGCGGAAACGCACCTCCACGAACACCGTGCAGTCGCGCTCGGCCATGATGAGGTCGATCTCGCCGAGACGGCAAGTGAAATTGCGTTGCAGCAAGCGCAGTCCGGATCGTTGCAGGTGCACCGCGACGAGGCATTCCCACGCCACGCCGGTGCCGCGCGCGGTCATTGCGGCACGGCGCTCGTTTGCAGGCCGCCGGCGACCGGACGCGCGGCGCCGTTGTCGAACTGCGCCCAGGTGAGCAGGCGCTGGATGCGGCCGAGGCGGTCTTCGGCGAGCTGGCCGGTTGCGCCCGGCAGGTAGCTGTCCGGATGCTGCGCGAGCCAGTCCATGTACGGCAGCAGGCGATACGCATCCATGCCCATCGCGAACAGGCGTCCGCCGGCACCGCGCGCGCTGTCGAGCGCGCGCACGATCGCGTCGTGGTTGGGCAGGCCGAGCGTGGCATCGAACAGCCAGGGCGCGTCGCAGAACTGCACGCCGTCGAGGTCGCGATCCAGGCCCGGGTTGTAGTTGCCGGCGTAGATATGCGACGTCGCGAACACCGGCACGTTCGTGTAACCGGCGAGTTTGAGTTGCGGCAGCAGCAGGCGCGCCTGCTGCGGGCGCATGCTGATGAAAATCCCCGTATCGATCGGAGCTGGCGGCGCGGCACCGGCCTCCGGCGCGACCGGCGCCGCGCCGGGCAGGGAGGGTGCTGCACTCGAGGTCGGCACGCTCGCCAGCGTCTGCCGGATCATCGCGGAATAATTCACTTCGCCGTTCTCGACCCGCGCCTCGCCGAGGATTTGTCCGTTGCGGCTTTCGAACTGAGCGCGGAACGCGAGCGCGGCGCGTTCGGCCCAGTCCTCGGTGGCGGTGATGACGATGGCGTGCGTGATGCCTTGCTGCAGCATGCGCTCGGCCGCCTGCGCGGCCTCGGCATCCGGATTCAGGCCGAACGCGGCGCTGCCCGGTGGCGGCGTCTGCGCGCCATCCGGCTGGTTGAGCGCGAGTACCGGCACCGGCAGGTTGCCCTGCGCGAACACGGCCGACACGGCATCGCGCGCGAGCGGACCGACGATGCGGTCCGCGCCATCGGTGACGGCTTTGCGGTAGGCGGCGACAGCGTCCGCGGGCGTGCCGCCGGTATCGTAGACCGTGACCGGCGCGCGTTGCGCGCTGTCGTCGGCGAAGTTGGCGGCGAAGAATCCGTCGCGCACCGGTTGCGCCACGGCCATCAGCGAGCCGCTCTCGGGCAGCAGCAATGCGATGCGGTGTGGCTGCGCATACCCTTCGCGCTGCGGTGGCTGCGTGCCTTGCGGGATCAGCGTGCCGACCGGCTGGTTCGGATGCAGCACGACCACCGGCAGGGCGCCGCCGCTGGCGTGCAGGGCCTGGTCGATCCACGGTTGCAGCGGATCGCCCGGCACCAGCGCCGCCGCTTCGGTGCGCAGCGCATCCGGACTCATGGTCTTGAGCGTGGCGACGATCTGCGTCTCATTTTGCGCCCGGTCGTTGCCGCCGAGCAGGCGATCGAGGTCGGCGCGCGTGCGTGCGCTGGATAGCGCATCGCCTTGCGCGGCCTGGGCGCGGGCGCGCAGTTCCAGTGCGCGCAGGCGCAACGGCGTTGTCAGTTCCGCATCGGAAAAATGCAGGGCGGCCAGGGCGCCCGCCGCGTCGTGCCGCGACAGCGCCACTTCGGCGGCAAGCAGGTCGTAGCGGATGGGCTCGTCGCCCTGCAGGTGGCGGCGCTGGATGTCCGGCAGCGTGCGCGCCAGCGCATCGATTTCGCCGTTCTGCTGGTACGCCTCGGCGGCGCGCAGCCGGTAAAATGCGCCGTCGCGCGGGTGCGTATTGGCGAGCGCCAGAAAATCGCGCGCGGCTTCGTCGAAATTGCCCTGGCCATAAGCCTGGTCGGCAGCGACGGCATCAGGAGTTTCCTGGCGCGGGGCGCCGATTTCCGCGCAACCGGCGAACAGGGTCGCGATACAGCAGAACAAGACCGGCAACCCGCGTCGCAAACTCATGGCCGCAATCCTGGCGAATGAGTCCGCATGATAGCGGATCGCGTTAAGCTAGATCGCAATGAATGCGCCTGCTGCGGGAAAACTCTGGATCGTGGCCACGCCGATCGGCAATCTGGCGGACCTGTCGCCGCGCGCGCAGGAAGTCTTGCGCCGCGTCGATCTTATCGCCGCCGAGGATACGCGCCACAGTTCGACGTTGCTTGCGCAATACGGCATCGTCACGCACGTGCTCGCGCTGCATGAACACAACGAGCGTGAAAAATCCGAAGGCCTCGTGCAGCGCCTGCGCGAGGGCGCGCAGGTCGCGCTGATCAGCGATGCCGGCACGCCGCTGGTGAGCGATCCCGGATTCCGGCTGGTGCGCGCGGCGCGTGAAGCGGGAATCGTGGTGAGCCCGGTGCCCGGCGCCTGCGCGGCGATTGCCGCGTTGTCGGCAGCGGGGCTTCCTAGTGACCGCTTCGTGTTCGAGGGCTTCCTGCCGGCAAAGTCCTCAGCACGGCGCGCGCAGCTGCAAACGCTCGCGGGCGAGACGCGCACCCTGATCTTCTACGAATCCAGCCATCGTATCGAAGAATGTCTGCGCGATTGCGTCAACATCTTTGGTGCAGAACGCCAAGGCGTACTCGCGCGTGAACTGACCAAACTGTACGAGACGATCCTCGATGGCACGCTGGCGGATTTGTCGGCGCGCGTGGCCTCCGACTCCGATCAGCGTCGCGGCGAATTCGTGCTGCTGATCGCAGGCGCCGCGGCGGAGGCAGACGCAGCCAGGCTCGCCGAAGGCCGGCGTGTGTTCGAGATCCTGCGCCGTGAACTGCCGCCCAGCCGTGCGGCGAAAATCGCGGCGGAGATCAGCGGTGCGCCGCGCAAAGCCCTGTACGACAGCGCCAAAGATGCGGAGGATCAGCCATGACCCCAGACCTGCTGCAAGACGTTGCTGCACGCCGAGCGCCTACCTCGCGGGCCTGGATGCGCGCAAGGTCGCGCCAGATCCGGCTGCCGTCGTTGCGCTCGATGCGTTCGACGGTGCGTTGCCGGAAACACCCGACGATCCACGCAAGGTGATCGACATGCTCGATCGCTACGGCTCGCCGGCAACGATGGCGATGGCCGGCCCGCGCTTCTTCGGCTTCGTGATCGGTGGTTCGCTGCCGATTGCGCTCGCCGCTGACTGGCTTGCGGCAGCGTGGGATCAAAACACGGGTTACTACAACATCACGCCGGCGACCGCGCGCATTGAGCAGGTTGCGCTGCGCTGGCTGCTGGAGTTGTTCGATCTGCCGCGTTCGGCGGGTGGTGCGTTTGTCACCGGCGCGAATGTCGCGAACTTCGTCGGACTCGCGGCGGGTCGCCACGCTGTGCTCGAACGCGTCGGCTGGAACGTCGAAGCCGATGGTCTGTTCGGTGCGCCGCCGATCACCGTGATCATCGGCAACGAAGCGCACCCGACCTTGATCAAGGCGCTTGGCATGCTCGGGCTCGGGCGCAACCGTGTCGTGCGCGTGCCCGTGGACGGTCAGGGGCGTCTGCGTGCGGACGCGCTGCCGAAGATTTCCGGTCCGACGATCATTTGTACACAAGTGGGCAATGTGAACACTGGCGCTTGCGACGACGTTGCCGCCGTGCGCGAGCGCGCTAGAGACGCGTGGATCCATGTCGACGGCGCCTTCGGCCTGTGGGCACGCGTCGCGCCGACGCGAGCGCATCTTGTGCGTGGGCTCGAAGTGGCGGATTCCTGGGCGACCGACGCGCACAAGTGGCTCAACGTGCCTTACGACAGCGGCCTGGCGTTTTCGCGCGATGCCGATGCGCTGCGTGCGGCGATGGCGATCACGGCGGAGTACCTGCCGACCACGAGTCCGTGGCGGAATCCTTCGGATTACACGCCTGAGCTCTCGCGGCGCGCGCGCGGTGTACCGATCTGGGCAGCATTGCGCTGTCTCGGTCGCAGCGGTATCGCCGATCTGATCGAACGCACGTGCCGGCACGCGCAGCGTTTCGCCGAAGGCCTCCATGCCACCGGATTCGAAATCCTCAACGAGATCGCATTGAACCAGGTCATGGTGGCGTTCGGCGATGCCGAGCGCACGCAGCGTGTAATCGCGGCACTGCAGGCCGATGGCACATGCTGGTGCGGCATCACGGTCTGGCAGGGCCGTACGGCGATGCGCATCAGCGTGTCGTCATGGGCGACGACGGATGCCGATGTGGAGCGCAGTATCGAGGCGATTGCCCGTATCGCGTCCGCAACGCGCTAAACTACGCGCGGAGTCGGCCAGGCAGTCGCGTCATCCGCAAGGGTGCCGAGGAAAGTCCGGGCTCCACAGGGCAAGGTGCCAGGTAACGCCTGGGCGGCGCGAGCCGACGGATAGTGCAACAGAAAGATACCGCCGATGGCCGGGCATTCTTCGGAATGTTCAGGATCAGGCAAGGGTGAAATGGTGCGGTAAGAGCGCACCGCGAGTCCGGCAACGGACCGGCACGGCAAACCCCACCTGGAGCAAGACCGAATAGGGGAGCAATGGCGCGGCCCGCGTCGCTCCCGGGTTGGTTGCTCGAGCGCCGCGGCGACGCGGCGCCTAGAGGAATGGCTGTCCACGACAGAACCCGGCTTACCGGCCGACTCCACCTTTTTATATTTATCCACTTATTGTCATTTTTCGTAAAATATACATTGCGGTGGCGCGGGTGCGGGTCGATTCTCGAATGCTGCACTGCAGCATGTTTTTTGACATGCCATGCTGATTTCTTTTTACAAAAAATCGAATGAATTCAATTGGCTTTTTTGGACTCCTGAGAATTCACTCGAAATTCTGTAAAACCTGCGCTTTCCCATTGATCCACAAGCAAATTTTCCCTTGACAGGGGTGCTCGTGCGGACTACTGTTCGCTGCTAGTGGGATTTCGTGGGTTTTAGTGGGAAATGTTCCAGGGTGAAACCGCCATCACGCTTGACGACAAGGGCCGCCTGGCCCTGCCGACCGCTTATCGCGAGGCGGTGGCGAAGGCGTGCGCGAATCGTCTGGTGTTCACGTACAACCCGTTCGAGCCGGGCTGCCTGTGGCTGTTCCCGTTCGGCGAGTGGGAAAAAGTGCGCGACCAGATCAACGCGCTGTCCAGCGTCAAGCGCGTGCATCGCGACCTGCAGCTCAAGCTGGTTGGCGCGGCGGCGACGGTGGAACTGGACGGCAACGCGCGCGTGCTGGTGCCGGCAAGCCAGCGCGGTGCGGCCGGCATCGAGAAGAAGGCGGTGCTGCTCGGCATGAACGCGAAGTTCGAGTTGTGGAGCGAGCAGGCGCATCTGAACAAGATCCGCCAGAGCATCGGCGAACACGAATTGTCGGACGAAATGCTGGATCTGAGATTGTGACCGCGCCGTGCCGCGCCGCCTGGACGATGCCGATGGCCAATGACAAGCATGCCGCGGTGATGCTCCAGGAGACGCTGGAAGGACTTTACGTCGGCGACGACGGCACCTACCTGGACGGCACGTTCGGACGCGGCGGGCATGCGCGCGCGATCCTGGAACGGCTTGGCCCGCGCGGTCGCCTGCTGCTGATGGACCGCGACCCAACGGCGGTGGCGGCGGCACGGCGGGAGTTCGGCGCGGACGCGCGCGTAGCGATTCGCCACGGCAATTTCGCCGATTTGGCCGATTGGGATGCGACGCTGGGCGGGCTGGATGGCGTGTTGCTGGACCTGGGCGTGTCCTCGCCGCAATTGGACGACGCCGAGCGCGGATTCAGTTTCCGTGCCGATGCGCCGCTGGACATGCGCATGGATCCGACCGGCGGCGAGAGCGCGGCGGATTTCCTGGCGCGGGCAGACGAGAAAGAGATCGCGGACGTGTTGTGGAATTATGGTGAGGAACGCATGAGCCGGCGCATCGCGCGCGCAATCGTCGCGCAGCGGCGCAGCGTGCCCATCGTGCGCACCGGTGAACTGGCGGAACTGATCGCCGGCATCGTCGGCCGGCCGCCGTCCGGCAAGCATCCGGCCACGCGTAGTTTCCAGGCGCTGCGCATCGCGGTGAATGGCGAGATGGATGCGCTCGCACGCGGACTGTGCGGCGCGGTGACGCGCCTGCGTGCCGGCGGGCGCCTGTGCGTCATCAGTTTCCATTCGCTGGAAGACCGCGCAGTCAAGCAGTTCCTGCGCGACCAGTCGCAGGCGCCGCCCACGCGCCGCGGCCTGCCTCCGCCTGCACCTGCGGCGTTGTCGTTGCGTCTGATCGGGCACGCGCAAATGCCCGGTGACGCGGAACTCGCGCGCAATCCGCGCGCGCGCAGCGCGGTGCTGCGCGTAGCGGAGAAACTCGGATGAAAGCGATCGGCGCCATCATCGTGCTGTTGTTGCTCGCCGCCGTTGTGACCAGCGCGATCGGGGTCGTTTATGCGCGCCAGCAGGACCGCATCCTGTTCGGCGAACTCACGCGCCTGACCCACGAGCAGGACGATCTCAACACCGAATTCGGCCGCCTCGAACTCGAGCAGGCGACCTGGGCCGAACCCAATCGCATCGAGCAGATCGCGCGCGGCCAGCTCGGCATGGTCAATCCCGGCGCCACCGACACCGTGGTGGTGAAGCAATGAGCGCACGGAGGCCCGCATGCTGCTGACCTCGCATCCCGCGCCGCCGCGCACGAAGCACGGCGATGGCGCACGTGTGAAAACGCGCATGCCGCCGGTGAACACGCGCGGCCGGCTTTATCTCGTGCTCATGGTGCTGGTGCTGGCGGCCACCGCACTGATCGTGCGCGCCGTCGATCTGCAAGTGGTGCGCAAGGATTTCTACCAGCAGCAAGGCGACGCGCGTTTCCTGCGCGAAGTGCCGATCCCGGTGTCGCGCGGCACCATCTTCGACCGCAACGGCGAGCCGCTGGCGGTGTCCACGCCGGTCGAGTCGGTCTGGTGCGATCCCGGCCAGGTGCTCGAACAGCCCGAACGCATTGCGGAACTGGCCAAGGCGCTTGGCGTCGATGCGGCTGCGCTCAAGCAGAAGCTCGAACAACACCAGGGCCGCGAATTCCTGTACCTGAAGCGCCAGCTTAATCCCGACGACGCGCAGGCGATCCTTGCGCTCGGCGTCGCCGGGGTGTCCAGCCAGCGCGAATACAAGCGCTTTTATCCCGGCGGCGAAGTCACCGCGCACGTGCTCGGCGTGACCAACATCGACGACCGCGGTCAGGAAGGACTCGAGTTGTCCTTCGACGACTGGCTGGCCGGCAAGCCCGGCGCGAAACGCGTCATCCGCGACAACAAGGGCAACACCGTCGAGAACGTGGAACTGGTGCGCGAGCCGAAACCGGGGCGCGACCTGACCTTGTCCATCGATCGCCGCATCCAGTACCTGGCCTATCGCGACCTCAAGGCCGCGATCATCGACCATCACGCCAAGTCCGGTTCGATGGTCGTGCTCGACGCGACCAACGGCGAAATCCTCGCGATGGTCAACCAGCCTTCGTACAACCCGAACGCGCCGGCCGCCGATCCGGCCTACCGGCGCAACCGCGCCGTGACCGACGTGGTCGAGCCGGGTTCGACGATGAAGCCGTTCACGATCGCGACTGCGCTGCAAAGCGGCAAGTGGACGCCGGATACGCCGATCGACACCAACCCCGGCACGTTCGTGCTCGCCGGGCACATCATCCGCGACGTCGCCAACCACGGTCTGCTCACCGTCACCGGCGTGATCACGCATTCGAGCAACATCGGTGCGGCCAAGATCGCACTGACCCTGCCGAACGAGGACATGTATGACATGGACCATCGTTTCGGTTTCGGCGAGTCCACGGGCAGCGGGTTCCCCGGCGAATCGCCGGGGTTCCTGCCACCCGCGCGCAGTTGGGGCGTGATCGAGAAGGCGACCATTGCCTACGGTTACGGCCTCAACGTGACCACGCTGCAACTCGCCCAGGCCTATGCCGCGCTCGCCGACGGTGGACGCTTGCGCCAGCCCACGTTCGTCAAGGGTGTGCGCAATCCGGATGTCGCCGTGATCGATCCGCAACTCGCACATACCCTCGTGAAAATGCTTGAGACCGTGGTCGCGCCCGGCGGCACGGCGTTGCGTGCGGCGGTGCCGAATTATCTCGTCGCCGGCAAGACCGGCACGTCGCGCCAGGCCGTGGCTGGCGGCTACGAGAGTCGCTACATCTCGTTGTTCGCGGGTCTCGCGCCGGCGAGCAATCCGCGTCTGGTCGCTGTCGTGGTGATCCACGATCCGCAGGGCGGCTACTTCGGCGGCACGGTCTCGGCGCCGGTGTTCAGCCAGGTGATGACCGGCGCGCTGCGTCTGCTCGACATTCCGCCGGATAACGTGCAGCACTGGTATGCGGGCGGGCCCGACACCGGCGCTCCGATCCAGCCGGGCAGCAAGGCGCCGGATTATCCGCCGGGCGACACGAGTTACGAGGAGGCGGTGCCGTGAGCGCCAAATCCCTGCGCGAATTGCTCGCTGGAATCGCCGACGTCGCGGGCGACATTCGCGTGTCCGGCCTCACGCTGGATTCGCGCCGCGTGCGCGCGGGCGACGCGTTCGTCGCGTTACGCGGTGCGAGCGCGCATGGCATCACGTTTGCCCCGGCGGCGCTGGCGCAGGGCGCTTCGGCGATGATCGCCGAAGGCCCTGCGTCCGCCGTTTCTCCCGCACTCGACGCGCCGGTCGTGTGGATCGACGATCTGCGCGATCGCGTCGGCGAAATCGCCGCGCGTTTCTACGGCCGGCCTTCCGCGTCGCTGCACGTGATCGGCGTGACCGGCACGAACGGCAAGACCTCCATCGTGCAACTGCTGGCCGCGGCACTGGAAACACTCGGCGCGCGCGCGGCGACCATCGGCACGCTCGGCGCGGGCCTCGTCGGCGCCATCGAAGCGGGCGAGCGCACGACACCAGACGCGATCAGCGTGCACGGCCTGCTCGCGCAATTCCGCGACGCGGGCGCGAGCCATGTGGCGATGGAAGTGTCCTCGCATGCGCTCGACCAGGGTCGCGTCAACGCGGTGGACTTCGAGGTCGCGGTGTTCACGAACCTGACCCGCGACCATCTGGATTATCACGGCACGATGCAGGCCTACGGCGCGGCCAAGGCGAAACTGTTCGCGTGGCCGGGATTGCGTGCGGCCGTGATCAATGCCGACGATGCGTTCGGCCGCGAGCTTTCCGCGCGACTTCCCGCGAATGTGCAGCGCCTGTGCTATGCCATCGATGCCGACGTGGAAATCCAAGCGCGGAACGTGCGCACGCACGGCGATGGTTTGGGCTTCGATCTGGTCACGCCCTGGGGCGAGGGCGCGATTGCGAGTCGCCTGTTGGGCCGCTTCAACGTGTACAACCTGCTCGCGGTCGCCGCCAGCCTCGGTGCACTCGGGTATACCTTTGCACAAATCCAGAATGCACTATCGCATCTGCGGTCGGTGGCGGGACGCATGAGTCGCCTCGGCGGCGGCGCGCTGCCGCTCGTGGTCGTCGACTATGCACACACGCCGGATGCGCTGGAGCAGGCGCTGACCAGCTTGCGCGCACACTGCGCGGGCAAATTGATTTGCGTGTTCGGTTGCGGCGGCGAGCGCGATCAGGGCAAGCGCCCGCAGATGGGCGCGATTGCCGAACGCCTGGCCGATGAAATCATCGTCACCGACGACAATCCGCGCGGCGAGAATGGCGACGTCATCGTCGCGCAAATCGTCGCGGGTCTTGCGCAACCGCAACGCGCGCGCATCGAGCGCGACCGCGCCGCCGCCATCGCGCTCGCGTTGCGCGCGACGCATGCCGGCGACGTGGTGTTGATCGCCGGCAAGGGTCACGAGCCGTATCAGGAAAGCGGCGGCGTCAAACGGCCCTTCGACGATGCGGATGTCGCACGCCATGCATTGGAGGCGCGCGCATGAACCTGCGCCTGGCCGACGTCGCCCTGTGGACCCGCGGCAGCCTGCGCGATGCCGATGTGGCGGTGAATGGAGTGTTCACGGACACCCGCAAGCCGGTCGCGGGCGGCTTGTTCGTCGCACTCAAGGGCGAGAATTTCGACGGACACGATTTTCTCGCGCAGGCCAAAGGGGCTGGCGCGGCCGCGGCGCTCGTTGCCCGCCCCGTCGCCGTCGACCTGCCGCAAGTCGTGGTTGCCGACACCTTGCTCGCGCTCGGCGATCTTGCCAGTGCGGTGCGTGCGCAGCGCCGCGCGCGCGTGGCTGGCATCACCGGCTCCAACGGCAAGACCACGGTCAAGACCTTGCTCGCATCGATGCTGTCAGTGTGCGGCAAGACGCACCTTAACGCCGGCAATCTCAACAACGAGATCGGCCTGCCACTGTCGATTCTCGCCATGCCCGAGGACGCGCAATTCGCAGTGCTGGAAATGGGCGCGGGCAAGCCCGGCGATATCGAATACCTCGCCGCCATCGCACGTCCGGAAATCGCCGTGGTCAACAACATCGCGCCCGCGCACCTGGAACGGATGGGTTCGCTCGAAGGCATTGCGCAAACCAAGGGCGCGATCTACGCGGCGCTGCCTGCGCACGGCGTGGCCGTTATCAACGCCGATGACGCGTTTGCCGACTATTTCTCAGGCGTCGCCGGAACGCGGCGTGTGCTGCGCTTCGGTCTGGAACACGCCGCCGACGTGCGCGCCGAAATGCGCGGCGTTGGCAGTTCGTCACGCTTCAACCTGATTGCGCCGCAAGGCTGCGTCGAGGTGAAGCTGCCCCTGCCGGGCCGGCACAACGTGATGAATGCGCTAGCGGCGACAGCGCTGGCGCTGGCTTTCGACGCGCCGCTCGATGCCATCCAGCGCGGACTAGAATCCGCGCCGGTCGTAGCCGGACGCCTGATCCGCCACGCCATGCCCGGCGGCTGGACCCTGATCGACGACAGCTACAACGCCAATCCCGGTTCCACCGCGGCGGCGATCGCCACGCTCGCCGCCGAAACATCTTCGACAAAATCGGGCGAGTCCTGGCTCGTGCTCGGCGATATGCGCGAACTTGGGGCCGATGCTGCGGCGTTGCACGCAAATACCGGCAAACTCGCTCGCGAGCAGGGCATCGCGCGCCTGTACGCGGTCGGTGAAATGTCCGCGCACGCCGCAGCCGCTTTCGGCAGCGGTGCGCGGCATTTCGCCAGTCAGCAAGACTTGATCGCGGCGCTGGCCGCCGATGCGCATGCCGGCGTGACCATGTTGGTCAAAGGTTCGCGCGGCTCGGCGATGGATCGGGTCGTGCGCGCCTTGCTCGGCGAAGCCAACGGAAATGGAGGCGCGCGCCATGCTGCTTGAACTCGCCGACTTGCTGCGCGGTCACCTGAACGCGTTCCATTTGTTCCAGTACGTATCGTTCCGTACGATCATGAGCGCGCTGACCGCGCTCTGCGTCGCGTTGCTGCTCGGGCCGGACCTGATCCGCAAGCTGGCGGCGGTGAAAGCGGGGCAGGTGATCCGCAGCGACGGTCCGCAATCGCATCTGTCCAAGGCCGGCACGCCGACGATGGGTGGCGCGCTGATCCTGCTTGCCGTCGCGGTGGCGACATTGTTGTGGGGCGATCTGCGCAACCGCTATCTGTGGATCGTGCTTGGCGTCACGCTGGCGTTTGGCCTGATCGGCTTCTACGACGATTACCGCAAGCTGGTGTTGCGCGATTCGCGCGGCCTGCCGGCGCGCTGGAAGTATTTCTGGCAGTCGGTGTGCGGACTCGGCGCGGCCCTAGGCCTTTATTTCGTGCTGCGCCAGGATTCGCCTGCCGCGCTCGCGCTGTACGTGCCGCTGTTCAAGCAGGTCGCGATTCCGCTTGGCGTGGGTTTCGTCGCGATCGGCTATTTCATCATCGTCGGATTTTCCAACGCGGTGAACCTGACCGATGGATTGGATGGCCTCGCCATCATGCCCACCGTGCTCGTCGCCTCCGCGCTCGGCGTGTTCGCCTATGCCGCGGGTCACAGCGTGTTCTCGCAGTACCTGCAGATTCCCGCCGTGCCCGGTGCGGGGGAGTTGTGCATCTTCTGCGGCGCGCTGGCCGGAGCGGGCCTGGGATTCCTCTGGTTCAACGCGTATCCGGCGCAGGTGTTCATGGGCGATGTCGGTGCGCTCGCGGTCGGTGCCGCGCTCGGCACGGTCGCGGTGATCGTGCGCCAGGAAATAGTGCTGCTGATCATGGGCGGCGTGTTCGTGATGGAAACCGCATCGGTCATCCTGCAGGTGGCGAGCTTCAAGCTCACCGGCAAGCGCATCTTCCGCATGGCGCCGATTCACCATCACTTCGAATTGAAGGGCTGGCCCGAGCCGCGCGTGATCGTGCGCTTCTGGATCATTTCGGTGGTACTCGTGCTGATCGGCCTCGCAACCTTGAAAGTACGCTGAGGAACATGTTCGGATTCGACTCACAAGCGACACGCCGCGACGAAACCCGGGGACGTTACGACCCGGTGCTGATCGTCGTCGCCATCACGTTGGCGAGCCTGGGCGTGGTCATGGTGGCGTCGAGTTCGATCGCGGTCGCCGAAGGCCAGCACGTCGGGCCGTTCCACTACCTGTTCCGACACCTCGTCTTCCTCGGTCTCGGCATCGGCCTGTGCGCACTGATGATGACGTTCGAACTGGAATGGTTCGAGCGCAATGCGTTCAGCCTGCTGCTGTTCGCGGTGATCCTGCTACTGCTCGTGTTCGCACCGGGCTTCGGCATGCGCATCAACGGCGCGCGCCGCTGGATCCGACTGGGCATCGTCGGATTCCAGTCGGTCGAGGCGGTCAAGCTGCTGTTCGTGTTTTATCTGGCCAGCTATCTCGTGCGCCAGCACAATGCCGTGCGCACGCGTTTCTTCGGCGTGATCAAGCCGGTCGGCGTGGCGGTGGTGCTGGTCGGCCTGCTGCTGATGCAACCGGATTTCGGCAGCGCGGCACTGATCGTCGCCGTTACGATCGGGATGCTCTGGCTCGGCGGCGCGCGCATGCGCAACCTGCTCTATCTCGCGATTCCGGCCATGCCCGCGATCGCCTGGGCGGCTTTGACCAGCGACTATCGCGTCAAGCGCCTGACCACGTTCCTCAATCCCTGGGCCGATCCGTTCAACGATGGCTTCCAGCTCACCCAGGCGTTGATCGCGGTGGGCCGCGGCGAGTGGTTCGGGGTGGGCCTGGGCGCCAGCGTGCAGAAACTTTTCTACCTGCCCGAGGCGCACACCGATTTCATCCTCGCCGTGATCGCCGAAGAACTGGGCTTCGCCGGCATCGTCCTCGTCATTGGCCTGTTCGCGATCCTGGTCGGGCGCGCGTTCGCGCTCGGCTTGCGTGCAGTCGAACGCGGCCAGCGCTACGCCGGCTATTGCGCGTTCGGTATTGGCCTCATGCTCGGCCTGCAGGCGCTGGTATCGATCGGCGTGAACCTCGGCGTGCTGCCGACCAAGGGCCTGACCCTGCCGCTGATCAGTTCGGGCGGATCGAGCGTGCTCATGACCTGCGCCGCGATCGGCGTGCTGCTGCGCGTGAGCTACGAGGTCACGCGTGCACTGCCGTCGGATGCACAGATCGTGAAACCCGAGGCCTTGCTGAAGGGGGCGCGCGCATGAACGCGAATGCGCCCGTGCTGATCATGGCTGGTGGCACCGGCGGCCACATCTTCCCCGGCATCGCCGTGGCGGACGAACTCGCCCGCCGCCGCGTGCCGGTGATCTGGCTCGGTGGCAAGACCGGGTTGGAAATGCGCCTCGTTCCGCAACACGGCATCGCGCTGGAATCGATCGATATTTCCGGCGTGCGCGGCAAGGGCATGGTCACGCTGCTGCGCATGCCGTTCAAGCTCGCCGGCGCGGTGCTGGCCGCGCGCAAGCTGATCCGCAAGCACACGCCGCGAAGTGCGCTCGCCCTGGGTGGATACGCGGCCGCACCGGGTGGCATTGCCGCGCGCCTGATGAAGATTCCGCTCGTCGTGCACGAGCAGAACCGCATTGCCGGCAGGACCAATCGCCTGTTGGCGAAGAAAGCCACGCGCGTGCTCAGCGGATTCGATGGCGTCTTTCCAGAGGCCGAGTGGGTGGGCAATCCGGTGCGCGAATCGATCGCGAACATCGCGGCACCCGAGCAGCGCTACGCACTGCGCAGCGGCGCATTGAAGTTGCTTGTGCTCGGCGGCAGCCAGGGCGCGCAGAGTTTGAACACGGCGCTGCCCGAAGTGCTGCGCCGGCGCGGCAGCAAACTGCCGGTCGCTGTGCGCCATCAATGCGGCGAGGCGCACTTCGACAAGGCGCGCAATGCGTATCTGTCTGCCGGCATCGACGCCGAAGTGGTGTCATTCGAGAAAGACATGGCCAGCGCCTACGCCTGGGCGGACCTGGTCATCTGTCGCTCCGGCGCGCTCACGCTCGCCGAACTCGCCGCGGCGGGGGCGCCATCGATCCTGGTCCCGTTCCCGCATGCGGTGGACGATCACCAGACGAAGAATGCCGAAGCGATGGTCGCCGCCGGTGGCGCCTTGCTCGTTGCCGAAGGCGCGGATTTCGCCGCGCGCCTGGGCAAGGCTTTCGAGTCCATTGGCGATCGCGTGCGCCTGCTCGTGATGGCCCGCGCCGCGCGCACGCTGGCCAAGCCGCACGCGGCCGCGCGCATCGCGGATGTTTGCCTGGAGGTAGCGCAATGACACCGCGCCGTCTCGGCATGCATTCCGACATCATGACGGATTTCCGGCGCGTGCATTTCGTCGGCATCGGTGGTGCCGGCATGAGCGGGATTGCCGAAGTGCTGCACAACCTCGGCTACGCGGTGTCCGGTTCGGATCGCGGCGAATCCACGGCGACGCGGCGCCTCGCGAGCCTCGGTATACAAATCCACAAAGGCCACGCTGCCGCGAACGTGGCCGATGCCGACGTACTCGTCGTGTCGAGCGCGATCGCGGCGGACAATCCGGAGCTCGCCGCCGCGCACGCACGCCGCATCCCGGTGGTGCCGCGCGCGGAGATGCTCGGCGAGCTGATGCGTTTCCGCCGCGGCATCGCCGTCGCGGGCACGCATGGCAAGACGACGACGACGAGCCTCGTGGCGAGCGTGCTGGCTGAGGCCGGGCTCGATCCCACCTTCGTGATCGGTGGCCAGCTCATTGCCGCCGGTGCGAACGCGCGCCTGGGCAGCGGTGAGTTCCTGGTCGCGGAAGCCGACGAATCCGACGGCTCGTTCCTGCTGCTCAATCCCGTCGTCGCTATCGTCACCAACATCGACGCCGATCATCTGGAAAACTACGGCGGCGATTTCGAGCGGGTGAAGAAGGCGTTCGCCGACTTCCTGCACCGGCTGCCGTTCTACGGCGTGGCCGTGCTGTGCGTGGATGACGCCAACGTGGCGGAACTCGCGCGCGATACTGCACGGCGCACGCTCACCTACGCGATCGATGCCGCAGCCGACGTGCGCGCGAGCGGCGTGCGGCAGGATGGCGCGCGCATGCATTTCGACCTGCATCTGCCGGGTGCGGCCGCGCTGCCGGTGACGTTGAACGCGCCCGGCCTGCACAATGTGCGTAATGCGCTCGCGGCGGCGGCGGTGGGTTGGCAACTTGGCGTCGCTGCGGATGCCATCGCACGCGCGTTCGCGAATTTCCAGGGCGTTGGCCGGCGTTTCCAGTCGCGCGGCGAGATCGCCATCGAAGGCGGCAAGGTGCTGCTGGTCGACGACTACGGCCACCATCCGCGCGAACTCGCGGCGGTATTCGCCGCGGCGCGTGGCGGCTGGCCGCAGCGCCGTCTCGTCGTCGCCTTCCAGCCGCATCGCTACACGCGCACGCGCGACCTGCTCGACGACTTCGCCGCCGTGCTCAGCGAGGCCGATGTGCTGGTGCTGACCGACGTGTATCCAGCCGGCGAAGCGCCGATCGCCGGCGCCGACGGGCGCGCGCTGGCACGTGCGGTGCGCGCGCGCGGCAAGGCCGATCCCGTGTTCGTGGAACATTCGCGCGAACTCAAGAATGCACTGCCGGCGCTGCTGCGCGACGGCGATCTGTTGCTCGTGATGGGCGCGGGCGACATCGGCGCGGCGGCGAACGACATCGCGGCGGTGGCGACGCTGAAATCGGAGAAGACAAGCTGATGCGCATTACCGACGCCAAACAATTCGGGCGCGTCGCCGTGGTCATGGGCGGCAGCTCGGCCGAGCGCGAGGTGTCGCTGGATTCCGGTCGCAACGTGCTCGCCGCGCTCAAGGCGCGCGGCGTGGACGCGCACGGCATCGACGGCATTCCCGCGTTGCTCGACGCGCTGCGCGCCGGCCACTTTGCGCGCGTATTCAACATCCTGCACGGCCGCGGCGGCGAGGACGGCGTGTTGCAGGGCGCACTCGCATCGCTCGGCGTGCCGGTCACCGGTTCCTCCGTGCTCGGCTCGGCGCTGTCGATGGACAAGATCCGCACCAAGCAGGTGTGGCAGTCGCTCGGCCTTCCGACGCCGCGTTACGCGCGACTGGCGGCTGGCGGCGATGTCGCCGCGGCGGTGGAATCGGTCGGGTTGCCGGTGGTGGTGAAACCCTCGCACGAAGGTTCCAGCGTCGGCATTACGCGCGTGCGCGCACCGGACGACCTCGCCGAGGCAGTGAAGCTTGCCACGCGTTACGACGGCGAATTGCTGATCGAACAATTGATCGACGGCGAGGAATACACCGTCGGCGTGCTGCAAGGCGAGGCGCTGCCCTCGATCCGCATCGTGCCCAAGGGCGAGTTCTACGACTACCACGCCAAGTACGTCGCCGAGGATACGCAATACATCTGCCCGGGACTGGATGACTCCGGCGAAAAGGAAATCCGTGCGTTGGCGCTGGCCGCGTTCGTCGCGGCGGGCTGCTCGGGTTGGGGTCGCGTGGATTTCATGCGCGATCGACACGGCGAGTTCTTCCTGCTGGAAGTGAATACGACGCCCGGCATGACCAGCCACTCGCTGGTGCCCAAGGCCGCGCGCGCGGTCGGCATCGATTTCGAGGAACTGTGCTGGCGCATCCTGGAAACGAGCTTCAGCGAAGAGGTTGCGCCATGAGCCATCGCATCCTGCTCAAATCCGTCGCCTGGCTGATCGCACTGACCCTCGTGGTGTTGCCGGTGATCGGCGTGCTCGAAGGCTGGTTCGCCGCGAACCGCTGGCCGGTGCGCTATCTGCAAGTCGAGGCCGAATACACGCACGTCAGCGCCGAGCAGATTCGCGCCGCCGCCACCACGCAACTCGGAAAGGGCTTCTTCGCCTTGGATCTGGATCAGGTTCGCAACGCGGTCGCGCGCTTGCCCTGGGTCGCGAGCGTGGAAGCGCGCAAGCGCTGGCCGGATACGCTGATCCTGCAGGTGCGCGAACGCCAGCCGTTCGCGCGCTGGGGTACTGCCCGCCTGATCGACCACGATGGCGCGCTGTTCTCGGTGCCCGGCGGCGATGCGTTGCAGGGATTGCCGCAACTCGAAGGCCCCGACGATGCGCAAGCGCAAGTGGTGGAGTTCTACACCAGCCTCGTGCACGAGTTTTCCGGCAGCGGCCTCATCCTGTCCGGCGTGAGCCTGAGTCCGCGCGGCAGCTGGACGCTTACGCTCGCCAATGGCGCGCAGATCCTGCTCGGTCACAAGAACACCGATGCGCGTCTCACGCGTTTCCTCGCGGTGCTGCCGCACCTGAACGCCGCGCATCCGGGCGGATTCCAGCATGTGGACCTGCGCTACAGCAACGGTTTCGCGGTGCTGTGGGCCGCCAATCCGGCGCCGCTTGCGCCGCCATCCAATCCACCCAAGACGGGCGCGCCGCCGGCCGCCAAGGCGAACACGTGAGATGAAAGCCAAGGGCGACAAATCCCTGATCGTGGGCCTGGACATCGGCACCTCCAAGGTGGTGGCGATTGTCGGCGAATATGCGCCGGGCGAAACCGTCGAGGTGATCGGCATCGGTTCGCACGCCTCGCACGGACTCAAGCGCGGCGTGGTCGTGGACATCGAATCGACCGTGCAGTCGATCCAGCGCGCGGTCGAGGAAGCCGAACTCATGGCCGGCTGCGAGATCCGCTCGGTCTACGCCGGCATTTCCGGCAGCCATATCAGCGGACGCAACTCGCATGGCACCGCACCGATCCGCGACCGCGAAGTGACGCCTGCGGACGTCGAGCATGTGCTCGACGCGGCCTGCGCGGTGGCGATTCCCGCCGACCAGCGCGTGCTCTACAAGGAGCCGCAGGAATACATCGTCGACGGCCAGGAAGACATCCGCCATCCGATCGGCATGAGCGGCGTGCGTCTGGAAGCGAACGTACACATCGTCACCGGCGCGGTCAGCACGGCGCAGAACATCACCAAGTGCGTGAACCGCTGCGGCCTGCAGGTGGACGATCTGATTCCGGCGGCGATCGCCTCGAGCAAGTCGATCCTGGTGCCCGACGAACGCGAGCTCGGCGTGTGCATGGTCGACGTCGGCGCCGGCACCACCGACATCGCCATCTACATCCAGGGCGCGATCCGGCACACGGCGAGCCTGCCGATCGGCGGCGACCAGGTCACCAACGACATCGCCCACGGCTTCCGCACGCCGACCGCGCACGCCGAGGACATCAAGGTGAAGTACGCCTGCGCGCTGGCGCAGCTCGCGCACGCCGAGGAAACCATCCAGGTGCCCAGCGTCGGCGACCGCCCGCCGCGGCGCCTGGCCCGGCAGACCCTGGCCGAGTGGGTGCAGCCGCGCTACGAGGAACTGTTCGGCATGGTGCAGGCGGAACTGCGCCGCTCCGGATTCGAAAGCATGGTCGCGGCCGGCATCGTGCTCACCGGAGGCTCGGCCAAGATGGAAGGCGTGGTCGAACTGGCCGAGGAAGTGTTCCACCTGCCGGTGCGCGTGGGCCTGCCGCAGCACGTGACCGGACTGACCGACGTGGTTGGCAATCCGATCCACGCGACCGGCGTCGGCTTGCTGCTGTACGGCAGCAAGCAGGACAACGTGCGCACGCCGATCGCCGCGCCGGGAAGCGGTGCGAACGGCGCGTTCGAGCGGGTGATGCAGTGGATCAAAGGCGAGTTTTAGCAGCACGCCGCGCACGGAAGCGCGGCAGGGTCCGAAACGGATCCGCGCCCGGCAACGGGCAACGCATGGGACATACGCCTGTCTCGCGCGGCTGGCGGCGTCAGGAGATGCCGACGGCGAATCACAACTATTTCAACGCGTTTTAACCCTGGCTAGCGGAGGTTGGGAATCATGTTCGAACTGGTCGAAAAACTCGCACCGAATGCGGTGATCAAGGTCCTGGGCGTGGGCGGCGGCGGCGGCAACGCGGTCGCGCACATGGTCGGCTCGCACGTCGACGGCGTGGACTTCGTCTGCGCCAACACCGACTCGCAGGCACTCAAGACGAGCGGCGCCAAACTCACGCTGCAGCTCGGCAGCAACGTCACCAAGGGCCTCGGCGCCGGCGCCAATCCGGAAGTCGGCCGTCAGGCCGCGCTCGAGGATCGCGAACGCATCGTCGAGACCCTGCACGGCGCCGACATGGTCTTCATCACTGCCGGCATGGGCGGCGGCACCGGCACGGGTGCGGCGCCCGTGGTCGCGCAACTGGCCAAGGAAATGGGCATCCTCACCGTTGCCATCGTCACCAAACCCTTCCCGTTCGAAGGGCGTCGCCGCATGCAGGTGGCGCTCAAGGGCATCGAGGACCTTTCCCAGCACGTGGATTCGCTGATCACGGTGCCGAACGAGAAACTGCTCACGGTGCTCGGCCGCGACGTCACCCTGCTCAGCGCGTTCAAGGCCGCTAACGACGTGCTGCTCGGCGCGGTGCAGGGCATCGCCGACCTCATCACCCGTCCGGGCCTGATCAACGTCGACTTCGCCGACGTGCGCACGGTCATGTCCGAGATGGGAATGGCCATGATGGGCACGGGTTCGGCGCGCGGCGACGATCGCGCCGTGGCCGCGGCCGAAGCCGCGGTGAACAACCCGTTGCTCGAGGACGTGAACCTGACGGGAGCCTGCGGCATCCTGGTCAACGTCACGGCCGGCGCCAACCTGACCATGCGCGAATTCAACGAGATCGGCGACGTTGTCCACCAGTTCGCGTCCGAAGACGCCACCGTCGTCATCGGCACGGCGCTCGATCCGGAGCTGCAGGACGAGGTGCGCGTGACCGTGGTCGCGACCGGCCTGAACCGCAATGCAGCTCGCCAGGTCGTCCGCCGCGAGCAGGTGGCCGTCGTGGAGCGCCCGCGCATCATCGCCCGGACAGGAACGGATGATTTGCCCGTGGATTACTTGAAGCCAGCACCGGTAACGCCAGCGGCACGCGCCGTCGCTGAACCGGCCAAGGCGAAGGAAACCCAGAGTGACTGGTTGGATATACCCGCGTTCCTGCGCAAGCAGGCGGATTGACCTTAAGAAACGGGAGCGGTTTTCCGCAAGCCATCCGGCGCGGCGGCGTAGCCGTGCCGTTTTCCGCCAACGGCGGCGACCTTGGGTCGTCGCCGTTTTTCTTTGTGCATTGAGATCGGGGAACGGGAACAAGAAAAAGATTGGAACATATGTTGCGTTTATGCAACAGCCTGTGGGGATTTTGCACCGATTTACTTTTCCCGCCGTTTAGGCTGTGTTACGATTCCGCGCGTTTTGCCGCTCCTGCCCCAGGGGACACATAAAAAAGATGATCAGACAGCGCACACTCAAGAACGTGATTCGCGCGACGGGCGTCGGTCTTCACACCGGTGAAAAGGTCTACATGACCTTGCGTCCCGCCGCGGTGGATACCGGCATCGTGTTTCGCCGCGTCGATCTGGACCAGCCGGTCGAGATCCGCTCCTGCTGCGAAAACGTCGGCGATACCCGCCTTTCCACCACCTTGGTCAAGGGCGATGTGCGGATCGCCACCATTGAACATCTGCTGTCGGCCATTGCCGGTCTCGGCATCGATAACGCCTATGTCGATCTCTCGGCGCCGGAAGTGCCGATCATGGACGGCAGCGCCGGCCCGTTCGTCTTCCTGCTGCAATCGGCGGGGATCGAGGAACAGGCCGCGGCCAAGCGTTTCGTGCGCATCAAGAAACCGATCATCGTGCGCGACGGCGACAAATGGGCGCGCTTCGAGCCGTTCGACGGTTTCAAGGTCGGGTTCTCCATCGATTTTGATCATCCGATCTTCACCCGCCGCAGTTCCAGCGCGGAAATCGACTTCTCGACCACGTCCTTCGTCAAGGAAGTCTCGCGTGCGCGCACGTTCGGCTTCATGCGCGACATCGAAATGTTGCGCGAGAAGAACCTCGCGCTTGGCGGTTCGATGGACAACGCCATCGTGCTCGACGACTACCGCGTCCTCAACGAGGACGGCTTGCGCTACGAGGACGAGTTCGTCAAGCACAAGATCCTCGACGCCATCGGCGACCTGTACCTGCTCGGGCACAGCCTGATCGGCGCGTTCTACGGCCACAAGTCCGGCCACGAATTGAACAACAAGCTGTTGCGCGCGCTGATTGCCGAGAAGAAGGCCTGGGAAGAGGTCGTTTTCGAAGATCCGGCCAAGGCGCCGATTTCCTACGCGCACCCGGCTCAGGCGATGTAAGGGTTGACACAGCCGTCACGCACGACGGCGACGCTTGCGGGCACAATCGTGCCCGCTTCGGGAAGAACTATTCGGCAAGGGATGCCAAACGGAGGTATGCGGCCCGGAGTCCCGGGTCGGCGACGGATTGCGCCGCTGTCTTGAGATGGTCCGCAGCGGCATGCGAAAGCGGTCTACGCCTGATCTGCTCCGGGGGAACGGGGGGCAGGGGTGCCACTTTCACGGCGAATTTCCCGATCGGGACGCCCGCGACCTTGCGGGCCTCGGCAAGCAGTGCGGTTTGGTGAAACCGCAGCTTTGCCGCCCAGACCGGGGATGACGCCAGGAAGACGAGCCGTCCGGCCCGCAGATCCGCCAGGCAACACTGGCGGCGCAGCGGATCCGGCAGGCTCTGGCGCAACGTGCGGTCCAGTGCGTCCAACGCCTTCGCATGCGCGGCCAGCGCGGCGACGGCGGGAACATCGCCGAGGGTCTTGGCGGAAGGACGTTTCCTGGACGAAGCACTTTGCATGGTGGAACCCGGATGAATGAGCCGAATGGCATGAACATCATAATCGTCGCCAAGCCGCACGCCACACCCAGGGCACTGGATCTGAAGTGCTGGCGCATGCGCGCCAAGCTTGCCGGCCTGGCCTTGCTATGCATCCTGTGTTTCGGCGGCGCCGGTTTCGCGGCGGCCCTGCTGTTCGCCAACCCGCAGAGCCGCGCGCTGCACGAACTTTATGCCCTGCAGGCGCAAATCGAGGCGCAACGGCAAAACGTGGTTCAGCTCGAATCTTCTTCCCAGCGCAATCTGAATGCACTCGCCGTGCAATTGGGATCGCTGCAGGCGCGCGCGCTGCGCCTGGATGCGCTGGGCCAGCGCCTGGCCCAGGTCGGCAAGCTCGATGCCGACGAATTCGATTTCAGCACGGCTCCGGGCTTGGGTGGGCCGGAAGATGCCGATGCCAAACCGCAGCCACTGAATGCGGATCTCGCGGCAAACATCGCCAGCCTGCGCGGCCAGTTCCGCGACGAGGAAACGCGCCTGAACGTGCTTGAGCAGCTGCTGCTCGACCGGCGCGTGGACAACGAACTGCTGCCCAGGGGCTATCCGGTGGCCGGCGGCTATATCGGATCCGGATTCGGGACGCGTGCCGATCCGATGGGCGGCGGCGTCGAACATCATATGGGCATCGATTTCGATGCGCCGATCGGTGCCGCCATCCACGCCGTCGCCGACGGCGTGGTCACGTTCGTCGGCCAGCGCAACGGTTACGGCAACGTGGTCGAAATCGACCACGGCAACGGCTACATGACCCGCTACGCGCACAACAGCAAGAACGTGGCGACGGTCGGCGAACGCGTGCACGCGGGCCAGACCGTCGCGCGCGTGGGCCAAACCGGTCGCGCCACCGGACCGCATTGCCATTTCGAGGTCTGGCTGCATGGCCGCGCGGTGAATCCGATCGCCTACGTGAATGCGGCGGTGAAGAAGATCTGACGCTTCACCGGTTTTTCGGAGCGTCTTGAATGGGGCCGTTGCCGACCCCATTCCCTTGCAAACTGCGCCCAGCGCCGTATCATGCCGCGGCCCTTCGCCACGGCTGTCGCAGCGCTGCCGTGTTCCTTTTCCCCATCAAAGTCCCGCTTAACTCATGTTCAATCGCATCCTGACCGGCGTTTTCGGCAGCCGCAACGAACGGCTGCTGCGCCAGATGTACAAGACCGTGGCGAAGATCAACGCGCAGGAGGCGGGGCTCAAATCCCTTTCCGACGACGAATTGCGTGCCAAGACGGCCGAATTCCGCCAGCGCCTGGCCGACGGTGCCAAGCTTGACTCCCTGCTTCCGGAAGCGTTTGCCGTGGTGCGCGAGGCCAGTCGCCGTGTCCTTGGCCTGCGCCACTACGACGTGCAGATGATCGGCGGCATGGTCCTGCATCAGGGCAAGATCGCCGAGATGCGCACGGGCGAGGGCAAGACCCTGGTCGCCACCTTGCCGGTGTACCTGAATGCGCTGCCGGCCAAGGGTGTGCACGTGGTTACCGTGAATGATTATCTTGCCAAGCGCGACTCGGCGTGGATGGGCAAGGTCTACGGATTCCTCGGCCTGAGCGTTGGCGTGGTGTGGCCGGGCATGGAAATGTCCGCCAAGGCCGCCGCCTATGCCGCCGACATCACCTACGGCACGAACAACGAATTCGGTTTCGACTACCTGCGCGACAACATGGCGTTGGCGAAGGAGCAGCGTTACCAGCGTGGCCTGAACTACGCCATCGTCGACGAAGTCGACTCGATCCTGATCGACGAGGCACGCACGCCGCTGATCATTTCCGGCCCGTCCGACGACTCGCCGCAGTTGTACATCAAGATCAACCGCATCGTGCCCAGGCTCACGCGCCAGGCCAAGGAAAGCGAGCCGGACAAGCCGCCCGTTCCCGGCGACTACTATGTCGATGAAAAGCAGAAACAGGTGCACCTGTCCGAAGACGGCATGGAGCACGCCGAGCAGATCCTGCGCGAGGAAGGCATCATCGGCGAGGGCGAGAGCCTGTACGACACCAAGCACCTGGCGGTCGTCCATCACCTGAACGCGGCGTTGCGCGCGAACGCGCTGTACCACCGCGACCAGGAATACATCGTGCGCGACGGCGAGGTGATCATCGTCGACGAGTTCACCGGCCGTACCCTGCCGGGACGGCGCTGGTCCGACGGGCTGCACCAGGCGGTCGAGGCGAAAGAGGGCGTACCGATCCAGCGCGAAAACCAGACGCTGGCGTCGATCACGTTCCAGAACCTGTTCCGCATGTACAAGAAACTCGCCGGCATGACCGGCACGGCGGATACCGAAGCCTACGAATTCCAGTCGATCTACAACCTCGAAGTAGTGGTCATCCCCACGCACCGGCCGATGGTCCGCAAGGACAACCAGGACATCGTGTTCCTGAAGCAGAAGTACAAGTTCGAGGCGGTGATCGAGGACATCAAGGACTGCCACCAGCGTGGCCAGCCGGTGCTGGTCGGCACCACTTCCATCGAAACCTCCGAGCTGCTTTCGGAATTGCTCAAGAAGCAAAAGCCGCCGATCCCGCACGAAGTGCTCAATGCCAAGCAGCACGAGCGCGAGGCGCAGATCGTCGCCCAGGCCGGCCGTCCCGGCGCGGTGACGATCGCCACCAACATGGCCGGGCGCGGCACCGACATCGTGCTCGGCGGTTCGCTCGATGCCGAGCTCGCCGCGCTACCGCCGGAAACCGGCGAAGCCGAGCGCGAGAAGGTCAAGGCCGACTGGCAAAAGCGCCATGATGAAGTGCTCGCCGCCGGCGGCCTGCACATCGTCGGCACGGAACGCCACGAATCGCGTCGTATCGACAACCAGTTGCGCGGCCGTTCCGGTCGCCAGGGCGATGCGGGTTCCAGCCGTTTCTACCTGTCGCTGGAAGACTCGCTGATGCGCATCTTCGCGCCGGATTGGGTCACGCGCTGGATGCAACTGTTCGGCATGAAGGAACATGAGGCGCTCGAGGACCGCATGATCACGCGCGTCATCGAGAAATCGCAGCGCAAGGTCGAGTCGCACAACTTCGACATCCGCAAGCATCTGCTCGAGTTCGACGACACTGCGAACGACCAGCGCAAGGTCATCTACGAGCAGCGCAACGAGTTGCTCGACTCGGACGACGTCTCGCAAAACATCATCGACATCCGCTATGACGTGTTCGCCAGCCTGTGCCAGCGTTTCGTGCCGGCGGACAGCGTGGACGAACAATGGGACATTGCGGGCCTGGACCGCACGCTGCAGAGCGAATACGGCTTCAATTTCGATTTGCCGCGCTGGGTCGAGCAGCAGAGCGACCTGAGCGCCGCCGGCGTGCGCGATCACGTGCTCGCGGAAGTCGATCGCTTCTTCCGCGAGAAGGAAACGATGTACGGCTCGGAGATCATGCGCGCGGCGGAGAAATTCTTCCTGCTGCAAGTGCTCGACCAATTCTGGAAGGAACATCTGGCGGCGATGGATTACCTGCGCCAGGGCATCTATCTGCGCGGCTATGCGCAGGTGCAACCCAAGCAGGAATTCAAGCGCGAGTCCTTCATCCTGTTCGAACACATGCTCGACGACGTGAAGTCCGAAGTCGTGCAGCGCCTGGCGCGCATCCGCATCCAGAACCAGGCCGAGGTCGAAGCGATGGAAGAACGCCAGCGCCAGGAAGCCGAACGCCGCGCGCTGGAATTCCAGCATGCGGAAAGCGCCGGCGTAGCGGCGGCGGCGCTGCCGCAGGCGGCTGCTGCCGTCGGCGACGCGCTGCAGCAGGCACACACGCCGGTGCTGCGCGACCAGCCCAAGGTCGGGCGCAACGATCCGTGTCCGTGCGGATCGGGAAAGAAGTACAAGCAGTGCCACGGGAAGCTGGCCTGATTCGAACTCCAATCGTTCACGTCGTCGCGGGCATCGTCCGCGACGAGCAGGGACGCGTCCTGTTGGCGCAACGTCCGCCCGGCAAGCATCTGGCCGGGCTGTGGGAGTTCCCCGGCGGCAAACGCGAGCCGGGCGAATCGCCCGAATACGCGCTGCGCCGCGAACTGGCCGAGGAAATCGGCATTGATATTGGTGCCGTTGAACCGTTGATCGCGGTGCCTTGGCATTACCCCGAAAAATCCGTCCTGCTCGATGTCTACGCGGTGCGCGATTGGCGCGGCGAGGCGCATGGGCGCGAAGGCCAGGCGCTGCGCTGGCTTGGCATTGACGAGATGCATGCACTGCCGATGCCACCCGCGGACAAACCCGTGGTCGCTGCGCTGCGCCTGCCGGCGCATTACCCGATCACGCCCGAACCCGATGCCGACGACGCGGCATTCGTGCGCGCAGTCGGCCGATGGCTGGATGCCGGCGAGACCTGCATCCAGTTGCGCTGCAAGACGGCTTCACCCACGCGGCGGCGCGTCCTGGCGCAAGCGGTTTGCGGCCTTGCCGCAATGACGGGTGCCAGCGTGCTGATCAATGGCGATGCCGAGCTTGCGCTGGAATTGGGCTGCGGCGTGCATTTGCCTGCACGGGAGTTGATGCGGCTGAGCGCGCGGCCGCTGCCGTCGCATCGCTGGGTGGCGGCGTCCTGCCACGACGCGCATGAACTGGCGCATGCCGCATCCATCGGCGTGGACTTCGCCGTGCTCGGACCGGTCCTGCCGACCGCGAGCCATCCGCAAGCGGCCGCGTTGGGTTGGAAGCGTTTCGCCGAACTCGTCGCGAAGGTGCCGCTGCCGGTCTACGCGCTCGGTGGAGTCGGACCGCGCGATCTTACGGACGCGAAGCGTGCGGGTGCGCAAGGCGTGGCCGGCATCTCAGGTTTCCGGCCGGGCGGTGGCTAGAGCGAGATAGTGCCGATGCAGCCGAGCGACGGCGGCGTCGAGCGCTGACAGCGGCCCGGTGTTGTCGATCGCATCATCGGCAAGCGCCAGCCGTTCTTCGCGCGAAACCTGCGCATCCAGCATTCCTTGCGCGGTTGCCGCGTCGATGCCCGATCGATGCAGCAATCGTTCGAGCTGAACCCCGCGTGGCACGTCCGTGCACAGCACGCGATCGACCCAGGCGTAATCCGCGCGGCATTCGGCGAACAGCGGGATCGCGAGCACGCAATAGGGACTGCGGCATTCCTGCACCTGCGCGATCAGCCGCTCACGGATGCGCGGATGCAGGATCGTTTCCAGCCGCCGCCGCGCGGTCGCGTCCGCAAAAACGACTTGACGCAGGCGGGCGCGATCCAGCTCGCCGCTGGCGGTCATGGTTCCGTGGCCAAATGCCGCGGCGATTTCACCGAGCGCCGGTTGGCCGGCGGCGACCAGGTCGCGTGCGGCCACGTCGGCGTCGAACACGGGCACGCCGTATTGCGTGAAGCGTTGCGCGGTAGCGCTCTTGCCCGAGGCGATGCCGCCAGTGAGGGCGATGGCGAGGGTCATGCGGGAATGTCGATCAGCCCAATCCGAACAGATGCTGGTACCAGCGCGCCAGCTGCTCGCCGTCGACGAACCAAAGCCAGCCCGCGGCGGCGATGAACGGACCGAACGGAATCGGCGTGGCGCGGTCGTGCCCGCGCAGCGCAAGGAAAGCGCCGCCGATGATGGCACCGATCAGCGACGACAGCAGCACGATCGGCAGCAAGGCGAACGGACCCATCCATGCGCCGAGCGCGGCGAGCAGTTTGAAATCGCCGTAGCCCATGCCTTCCTTGCCGGTCGTGAGCTTGAACAGCCAGTACACGCTCCACAAGCTCAGGTAGCCGACAGCTGCGCCGATCAAACTGGCGTGGCTGTCGACGAACAGCGGTTTCAGTGAAAGCAGCAGCCCGAGCCAGAGCAGCGGCAAGGTCATCTGATCCGGCAGCAATTGCGTGCGCACGTCGATGCCGGACAGCGCGATCAACGTCCAGGTGAAGATGAGTCCGGCGGCAGCTTGCCAGCCGATGCCGTACTTCCACACGACGATGGCCGAACACACGCCGGTGAGCAGCTCAACGAGCGGGTACTGGATGGAAATCGGCGCGTGGCAATACCGGCAACGCCCGCGCAGGGCAAGCCAGCTAACGAGCGGAATGTTCTCCAGCGCTCCGAGTGGGTGCTTGCAGTGCGGGCAGTGCGAGGGCTCGCGCACGATACCCGGCGGCGCGATCTCGTGCGCGGGGTCCTCGAGTTCCAGCATCTCGCGGCTTTGCGCGCGCCAGCCATGCAGCAGGCGCGCGGGCAGGCGCAGGATGACGACATTGAGGAAGCTGCCGACGATCAGGCCCAGGATGCCGGCGCAGGCAATCGCCGCGCCGGGATGGGCAAGGAGAAAATCCACGTCGAGGGTTGGCCGCAGGCCTCAGCCGACCACGGCGGCGAGCTTGAAGATCGGCAGGTACATGCCGACCACGAGGCCGCCCACGAGCGTGCCGATGATCACCATGATGAACGGCTCGAGCAGGCTGGACAGCGCATCCACGGCGTTGTTGACTTCCTGCTCGTAGAACTCGGCTACCTTGAATAGCATCTTGTCCAGTGCGCCGGATTCCTCGCCGATGGCCACCATCTGCACGACCATGTTCGGGAAGATGTTCGTCTGGCGCATCGCCAGTTGCAACTGGTGACCGACGGAAACATCGTCGCGGATGCGTTTGACCGCGTCGTTGTAGATCGGGCTGCCGGTCGCGCCGGATACCGAGTCCAGCGCCTCGACCAGCGGCACGCCGGCGGCAAAAGTCACGCCCAAGGTGCGCGAGAATCGTGCGATCGCCGATTGCTGCAAGATCAGTCCAACCACAGGAAGCTTGAGCACCATGCGCGCCAGGAAATGCGCAAACCTGGGGGAGCGCTTATAGGCGAAGATCAATCCGGCCACGATACCGCCGACCCAGAGCAGCACGAACCACCAGTACGAAGTCAGGAAGCGCGATGCGTTGACGATCATTTGCGTGAATGCCGGCAGTTGCGCGCCGAAATTCTTGAATACCGATTCGAACTGAGGCACCACGAAGATCAGCAGGACGGCCGATACGAGGATCGCTACGGCGAACACGATCGCAGGGTAAAACATCGCCTTCTTGATCTTGCCCTTGATCGCTTCGATGTTTTCCTTGTACGTAGCCACCGTGTCGAGCACGGTATCGAGCACGCCGGCCGATTCACCGGCCTTGACCAGGTTGCGGTACAACTCATCGAACTGCACCGGATACTTGCCCATCGCCTCGTGCAGGGCCGAGCCGCCCTCGATATTGGCCTTGACGTCCATGAGCATGTTCTTCATGCGCGGGTTGGACGAGCCGGTGGCCATGATCTCGATGCCCTGCACCATGGGCACGCCGGCCGCCATCATCACCGCGATCTGGCGGCTGAACACGGCGATGTCGCGCGCCTTGACGGCCTTGCCGGCAGAGCCAAACAGCGGCTTGCCCTTTGGCTTGACCGATAGCGGGTTGATCCCCTGGCGGCGCAATTCGGCCTTGACCATGCTCGCGTTCTTGGCGGCGTAGTCGCCCTTCATCTTGACATTGCGCTTGTCGGTGCCGGTCCAAACGTAAGTTGTCAACTCGCTGATCTGGGAACGCGCCTTGGCGCGCTCGGCAACGGCATTTGCCCGGTTCGAAGCGGTGGCGGTAGCCATGGTTAGTCCTTGGTCACGCGGTTGATTTCGGCGAGGCTGGTGATGCCGTTCTTGGCCTTGAGCAGTGCCGAAGCGCGCAGGTCGCGAACGCCCGCAGTGCGCGCGACTTCGGCAATCTGCAGGGCGTTGCCGCCGCTCAGGATGATCTTCTGGATTTCCTCGCTCATCGGCATTACCTGGTAGATGCCGGTGCGGCCCTTGTAGCCTTCGTTGCAGCCGGAACAGCCGACCGCTTCGAACAACTGCAGCTTGGCATCGATTTCGACCTGGGTGAAACCTTCGGCGAGCAGGGCAGCGGCGGGCATTGGCGCCATCGGCTTCTTGCAGTCGTGCAGGCGCCGCGCCAGACGCTGCGCGATGACCAGGGTCACGGACGAGGTGATGTTGAACGGTGCGATACCCATGTTCATCAGGCGCGCCACGGTCTGCGGCGCGTCGTTCGTATGCAGGGTCGATAGCACCATGTGGCCTGTCTGCGCGGCCTTGACAGCAATTTCGGCGGTTTCCAGATCGCGGATTTCACCGACCATGATCACATCCGGATCCTGACGCAGGAACGAGCGCAGCGCTGCGGCGAATGTCATGCCGCGCTTGGTGTTCTGCTGCACCTGGTTGATGCCGTCGACGCGGATTTCGACTGGATCCTCCACCGTGGAGATGTTGCGGCCCTCGGTGTTGAGAATGTTGAGCGCCGTGTACAGCGATACCGTCTTGCCCGAGCCGGTCGGGCCGGTCACCACTACCATGCCGTAGGGCTTTTCGATGGCGTCGAGAAATAATTTTTTCTGGTCATCCTCGTAGCCGAGCTTTTCGATGCCAAGTTTGGCGGCGGCGCCATCGAGGATACGCAGCACCACCTTCTCGCCGAACAGGGTCGGACAGGTGCTGACGCGAAAATCGATGGACTTGCTCTTGGATAGATTCAGCTTGATGCGGCCGTCCTGCGGCACGCGGCGCTCCGCGATGTCGAGGCCCGACATGACTTTCAGACGCGAGGAGATGCGTGGCGTCAGCTTGACCGGCGGCGCGGCGACGGTACGCAGCATGCCGTCCATGCGCAAGCGCACGCGATACTTGCTTTCGTAGGGCTCGAAGTGAATATCCGAGGCGCCGCGCTTGATCGCGTCGACCAGTACCTTGTTGACGAATTTTACGACAGGCGCGTCGTCGTCGCCGCCGCTGGCATCGACGCCGGAGGACGTATCCTCGATGTCGCCACTTTCCAGATCGAGCGATTCGAGCCCTTCGGCGTCCTCGCCCATGTCGCCGATCGTCGCGCTGGATTCGGTCAATGCGCGTTCGATCACGCGGCCGAGCTGCTCTTCGCTGACCAGGACCGGTTCCACCGTGTGATTGGTCTGGAACTTGATCTCGTCCAGCGCATGCAAATTGGTCGGATCGGCCACGCCCACGTACAGGCGATTGCCGCGCTTGAACAGCGGCAGCGCCTTGTGCTGGGTGATCAGTTTTTCGTTGACCAGACGCACGACATTCTGATTGATGTCGAGCGCGTCCACGTCGAACAGTGGCACGCCGAATTCCTGTGAGGCAGCCATCGCCACCTGCGCGCCGTTCGCCAAGGCGTGTTCGATCAGATAGCTGCCCAGTGGAATCTTCTGCTTTAGCGAGGCATCGATGGCGCGACGCGCGTCTTCGTCGCCCAGAGTGCCTTCGACCACCAAGCGTCGAGCAACGCCGCTCAGCCCGGCGACCGTGGCAGGATTCATCTGTGTCGCCATAAGAATCCTTCGTAAAACCTCGAAATTAAAGCCGAATGTACCGCAAAAACCGCCCGGATTGAATCCCCATCCGGTGCTGGCATCCCCGCGATCCAGCGGCTACTCTTGGCCCTACTGACCCGGCTTGCGGGTTTGAGTCTACTCCTGAATTTCGGCGGTCGAGCGTGATCAGCATCGTATTACCGGCAAAAAACGAGGCGGCGGCGCTGGAAAACCTGCTGCCGCGCCTGCGCGAGGCACAGCCGAATGCCGAAATCCTGGTCGTGGACGACGGCTCCGCCGATGCCACCGGCGAGGTCTGCGCCCGTCACGGCGTGACCGTGCTGCGCCAGCCGTATTCGATGGGCAACGGTGCGGCGATCAAGCGCGGCGCGCGCGCGGCACACGGCGACATCCTCGTATTCATGGATGGCGATGGCCAACACGATCCCGCCGACGTCGCCCGTCTCGTCGCAAGACTGGAGGAGGGTTTCGACATGGCCGTCGGTGCGCGCGACTGGGGCGGACAGGCCGGTGTCGGACGCGGCCTCGCCAACGCACTCTACAACTGGCTGGCCTCGCGCATGACCGGGCACGCCGTGGCCGACCTGACCAGCGGCTTTCGCGCGGTGCGCGCGGACAAGTTCCGCGAGTTCCTGCACCTGCTGCCGAACGGGTTTTCCTATCCCACCACCAGTACCATGGCATTTTTCCGCAGTGCCTACGCGGTGGATTACGTGCCGATCAAGGCGGCGCAGCGCGTCGGCAAGAGCCATATCAAACCCCTGCGCGACGGTCTGCGGTTTCTGTTGATCAATTTCAAGATTGCCACTTTGTATTCGCCACTGAAGCTGTTCGTGCCGGCCAGCGTGGTGTTCTTCCTGCTTGGCCTGACCAACTATTTGTATACCTATTTCACCGTGCACCGGCTCACCAACATGAGCGTGTTGCTGTTTTCGGCCTCGGTAATCGTGTTCCTGATCGGGCTGATATCCGAGCAGTTAACGGCTTTGACGTATCGTAAGAGCGAGTAGGTGACACCCCAAGGCGCTTACAGATCAGGGGATTCAGTCCACGCCACTTGGGCA
>DATJIL010000057.1:0-5860 GCA_035493385.1 Rudaea sp. | reverse complement strand
AGGCGATTACGACACGACCAAGAACACGGTGACCCTGCCCGCGGTCCTGCAGACCGGCGCGCGTTTCCCGCCGAACTTCAATTCCGCGGACATCCGCCGCGTCGGCACCGGACCGAATCCGCCGGACCTGTGGGGTACGCTGACCTTCACCTTCACCGATTGCAACAATGGCACGGTGAGCTGGCACTCGGACGTGCCCGGTTACAACAATGCCAACGACACGCCGCTGCCGATCCAGCGCCTGACCCAGATCGCCGGCACGACATGTCCGTGACGATTCAATGCCGCGGGGTGTATTTGCGCGCTACGTAGTCTTCGACGACGCCGACGAACTCGGCCGCGATATTTTCACCGCGCAACGTCATCGCCTTCTGGCCGTCGATGAAGACCGGCGCCGCCGGCGCCTCGCCGGTGCCGGGCAGCGAAATGCCGATGTCGGCGTGGCGCGACTCGCCCGGCCCGTTCACCACACAGCCCATCACAGCAAGGGTGAGGTTCTCGACGCCGTCGTACTGGATGCGCCATTCCGGCATTTTCGCGCGCACGTGATCCTGCACGGTCTTGGCCAGTTCCTGGAACAGCGTGCTCGTCGTGCGTCCGCAACCCGGGCAAGCCGTGACGAGCGGCGTGAACGCGCGCAGTCCCATGGTCTGCAACAACTCCTGCGCGACGATCACCTCGCGGGTGCGCGACTCTCCCGGCTCGGGCGTCAGCGAGATGCGAATCGTGTCGCCGATACCTTCCTGCAGGAGTATCGCCAGCGCCGCGGTCGAGGCGACGATGCCCTTGCTGCCCATGCCCGCCTCGGTCAGGCCCAGATGCAGCGCGTAGTCGCAACGTGCGGCGAGGTCGCGGTAGACTGCGATCAATTCCTGAACGCCAGAAACCTTGCAAGACAACAAGATACGATTGGAAGTTAATCCCAATTCTTCTGCGCGTGCCGCTGAATCCAGGGCAGAACGGATCAAGGCTTCGCGCGCGACCCGTGCCGCGTCCCACGGTTCGCTGCGCGCATGGTTTTCATCCATCAGCGCACCGAGCATGGACTGGTCGAGCGACCCCCAATTGGCGCCGATGCGCACGGGCTTTTCGTACTTCAGCGCGAAATCGATGATGGCCGAAAATTGTGCATCGCGCTTCTTGCCGAAGCCGACGTTGCCGGGGTTGATCCGGTATTTCGCCAACGCCTGCGCGCAAGCCGGTTCGGTCGCGAGCAGCTGATGGCCGTTGTAGTGGAAATCGCCGATCAGCGGCACGCCGACGCCCATCATGTCCAGGCGCTCGCGGATGCGCGGCACGGCAGCCGCCGCTTCCGGGGTGTTGACGGTGATGCGCACGAGTTCCGATCCCGCGCGCGCCAGCTCGGCGACCTGTTTCGCGGTGCCGGCGACATCGGCGGTATCGGTATTCGTCATCGACTGCACGATGATGGGCGTGTCGCCGCCGACCTGCACGCTGCCGACCAGCACGCCCACGCTGCGCCGGCGTGGCTGCACGCCTGCATTCTGATCTTCGAAATTCATTGCCGTTGGGAACTTGCCGAGGCGGACAGTTGACCCGTCCGCGGCGCGCTCGTCAAGCGCCCTCGCCGCGCACCGGGGCAGCGATGCCGGCGTCGTCGTTCGCCGCGCGCAGCGCATTCGCGGCTGCTTCGCCGTCTGCCGCCGCGCGCATTTCGATGCGGAAGTATCCGCCGCCGCTGTCGCTGGCGCGCAAGCCGCGCAGGGTCTCGATGGATGGCTCCACCGGCCAGCTGAACGGATCGCCCGGCCGGGTCAATTCGATTTCGGTGGCATCGCGATCGAACAACGCCGGCACGACGACGACCGGCGTTGCGTTCGCGCCATTCAGGTCCTCGAGCGCCAGCGCACGCATCGCCGCGCGCGGCACGCCGAGTTCATCGTAGCTGCGTACCGCCGCGGGCTGCGCACGTCGCGCCAGCAACTCGACACCCGCCTGCATGCCACCCGCCTCGATGCGCAGCCAACGGATCGCGCCGACCATCCAGTCACACGATTCGTCGTCGTCCGCCAGCGCGGCCAGCCCGACCAGTTCGCCCACTTTCATGCGCATGCCATCGGCATTTTCCCATGCCAGTCGGTAGCCGCCCAGGCTCTGGTCGAGCACGCGCGCCGGCAGGCGCCGGATGCGCGCATTCGCGCCGGAATTCGCCCAGACCGCAGCACGATCGCTCTCGTGCAAGGTGATGGCGACGCCACGTGTCTTGACCAGGAAACCCTCGAAATCCATGTTCCCCGCCAGCACATAGTGCAGATCGTGCAGACCGATGACCGTGTCGAGCGCGTGTCCCGCCGGCAGGCGCGGCTGGCCACGGTCGCTGCTGCTCTGCCAGGCCTGCACGAGGCGCGCGACGAAATCCGTCGTCACGCTGACGGGCGCACCGCGGGTGCCGAATTCCGTCGTCTGCGTGCCCGGCGGCAGCAAGGCCAGATGGCTTTCGAGGAAGCGCAACAGGCCACTGATTTCCAGCGCCCAGGAGTCCACATCCGGCTCCTCGCGTTCTTCCGGCAGATAACCCGGGCTGCGGTCGCTGTCGGTGCGGATCGCGATCGCCCCGGCCGGCGCGCGACCCTCGCGCAGTTCGCAATGCTCGGCCCACATCCGCGTCAGGGCGTAGATATCGCCGTTCTCACGCTGCGTGAACCGGTACGGATTGGATAGTGCGAACAGCAAGGAATGAATGTAGACCTTGCGCACGGTCGTGGTGCCGCCGCGTGGATCCGGCACCGGCTTCTCGTCGGCGCCGACGGCCGTGGCGAAACCGAACAGGTCGTGCAGGTTCTGCCAGGCGCCCGGTGGCGGCGCGTGGTAGCGCAGATAATTCTGGTACAGGCTGCCGCCCCGATGCTGGATGGCGCGCGTCAATGCCAGCGCGACGGATTTCCCGCGCAGGAACGGCACGGCCCCCGCCGGCGCGCAAAGATCGTAGATTGCCGCGCAGTAGCCAAGCGCCAGCTCGTGTTCGAAATCCTGCGCAAGTTGCCCAAGCTGCTGCTTCTGCGGCGGCAGCGGAAAACTGTCACCCAGCACCTGCTTGACCAGCACGCTCACAATATTGCCGATCGGTTCGCGCAGCATTTCCAGAGCATCGATGCGTTGTTGCGCATCGATACGCAGCTGGTTCATCTCGCGCAGCGCGGAAATCAGCAGGCGCGCAGTCGCGCCGGGATTCGCCAGCGGCAATTGCGCCAGCCACTGGCGCAGGGACTTGGCGTCGCTGGCGAACGAATTGCGGCGCGCAACATGCCGTTCCGGCAGCCCGCTGGCCAATCGCTCGAACAACGCACTCATCGCCGACCCCTGTACACCGGGGTGCAAGTATACTCCTGAACGCAGATGACGACCCGATCAGGCGTGGCGCAAGGCATGCGCCACTAAGCGGCGCAACAGGCGCTCGGCAAGACCGCGCGGCTGCGCCAGACCCAGGCGCGCGAGCAGCGGCGCATCTTCGGCTCGAGGCGCACCGGTCAGCATGGCGGCGACGGCAAACCCGGCGAACCTCAACTTGTTCGCGGACAGCGCCTGCAAGCGCTGGAGTGCGGGCAGGAGGCGCAACTCGACCTCGTCGAAATCGCTACCGAATGGAAAACGCGGGAAGCGTTCGCGATGCGGCGCCAACGCTGCGATCAGCGATTCCGGCGTGTTCCGGCGCCAGGCGGCAGGAATGGTGAAGTCGTGGCGCAGTTTCCCGGCGGCTTTGGCCTGCGCGGCCAGCGCATCGACGAAGCGCGCATCGGCGATGCCGAGCATGGCGATGATGCAGTCCTCGTCGGACTTGCCGCGCAGGTCGGCGACGCCGTATTCGGTCACGTAGACATCGCGCAAGTGGCGCGGGATCGTGGCCTGACCGTAATTCCAGACGATGTTCGAGCGCAGTTTGCCGCCACTGCGGCGGGTAGCGCGCAACAGCAGGATCGAACGTCCGCCTTCCAGCGCGTGTGCCATCGCGACGAAGTTGTACTGGCCGCCCACGCCACTGACGACCTGGCCGTTCTCCAGCGTGTCCGACACCGCCGCCCCGAGCAGCGTCGCCATCATGCAGGTATTGAAAAAACGTGCGTCGCGGCGTTGCAGCGCATCGAGCGTTTCGCGCCCGCCGTAAAGTTGATTGATGTCGGACACGCGCGTCATCGACAGGCCGTCGAAATCCGCGCCCTGCAATCCGCGCAGCCAGGCGTAGAAATCCTTCGAGCCGAGATAGAACGCGCCGCGCAGGTAGCGCCCGTCGTGGCGTTCGGAAACATCTACGGTACGCCCGGTCGCCAGCGCTTTTTCGACATCGAGGTCGTCGAAAACGCGGCGCGAAAGAATGCCCGCACGCGCCAGTTGCATGAAGCCATCCATGACCATTTCGCTGGCCCCATAGAGGCCGCGCACGAAGGTATCGGAACCGCCGCATTGTTGCGCCAGTTCCACATCGACATTGCCAAGCGCATCGAGCACAGAGCGATAGTCTGCATTTCGCCGGTGGCGCAGCAGCAGCGCATGCACCAGCGCGTCGGAGAGCACGCCGATGCCGATCTGCAAGGTGCCGCCATCGCGCACCAGCGTGCTCGCATGCAAGCCAAGCGCGTATTCGGCCGTGTCGACCGGCGAACGCGGCAACGCAAACAGCGTGTGCGCCGATTCGGGTGCGTCCAGCACGATGTCGAAAAATGGCGCATCGACCTCCGCCTCGTTGCCGACGAATGGAAGATCGGGATGGATCACGCCGACGACGAGCGGACGCGCCGCGCCGACCGCGGCCATGCGTTCGAGCAGGTCGGCAGTGACATCGGGATTGCAGGCAAGGCTGTAGCGGCGTTGCGCGCCCTGCCCGCGCACGGCGATCGATTGCACGATGACGTTGATGCCGATGCCGGCGAGGTCGCGCGCCACGTGCGTGTAGTTCATGCTCGCGTAGTCGCGCTGCGACTGGCCCACGCCGAGCATGGCACCGGATTGCAGGTAGAACTCGTGGATGCGGATGTTCGCCGGCAGCGCGTTCGCATGCTGCGCCGCGATCCAGGCCAGATCCGGATAGTCCTCGCCGAAGTGCCGATCAAGAAACGGAACGAGAAAGCGTCGCTCCAGGTCGCTTTTCGGCGCCGGCCGCGCCAGGGACAACGCGGTGTAGATGTCGAGCCTCAACGCTGCATCGCCGACTGCGGTGGCGTATATCGCGTTGAGCAGCACGTTCGGCTTGCCGAGTCCGAGCGGCGTGGCGAGCTTGAGCGCACCGCGCGCGTGCGCCAGGATGCGTGCAAGGCAGTCCGCGGTGCCGGCGAGAAATTCCGTCATGACGCGATCATCGCAGATTGCGCCAAAGGTAGTCACATTGGTTATCATCCACGCAGGGAGGGTGGTCGTGGCCGAACGCTTCAAAATTGCCATCGTGGGTTCGGGACCGGGCGGGATTTCCGCGGCGGCGCGTGCCGCCGAGCGCGGCGAATCGCACGTGCTGCTCGAGACCGAGCCACACCTGTCGAACACGATCTTCCGCTACCAGAAGGGCAAGTTCGTGATGGACGAGCCCGGCATCCTGCCGCTGCGCTCGCCGGTACCGTTCAAGGCCGGTTCGCGCGAAACCATTCTCGGCGCCTGGGACGAATCCGCGGCGCGCCTGAAAATCAATGTGCGTCACGGCCACGAAGTCAGCGCGATCAAGCCAGCGCCGGGCGGCGGTTTCGAATTGAAGTGCGCGAACGGGCAGAGCATCGCCGCGGACTTCGTCGTGCTCGGCATCGGCTTGCAGGGCAATATCCGCAAACTCGGCGTACCCGGCGAAGACCTGCCGTTCGTGCAGTACCAGCTCGACGATCCGGACGAATACTCCGGCGAAACCATCGTCGTGATCGGC
>DATJIL010000056.1:0-7399 GCA_035493385.1 Rudaea sp. | reverse complement strand
GCCGCGCAATTCGGCAACATCGTGGATTTCGCGGCGCGCCACGTCTTCGCCGCCAAATCCCAGGCTGTGGCGCAGCACATGCACGATCACCTCATTGATCGACCAGCCGCGTTCGCGCGCGATCGCCTTGATGCGCTCGGCGAGCACGTCGTCGATGTTGCGTACGAGTATGTCCGGCACCGCTGCATCCTTCGCTGTGCCCCTGCGGGTTGGATTCTGGCAGTAATCGGGACGGATTTCACGTCCGCGGGCGGGTCGCTTCCAGATCGCGAAAGCGCGGCCACAGCCACAGGCAAAGCGCCACGGCCGGCAGGATCGCGAGCACCGTGATCACGAAAAACATCGCGTAACCGGAAGCCGCAACGATCGCGCCCGCGAAGAATCCCAGCACCTTGCCAGGCAGGTTGACGAGCGACGCGAGCAGGGCGTATTGCGTCGCCGTGTGCTCGCGGTTGACCAGCGACGACAGGAACGCCACCGTCGGCGGGCCGAGGAATCCGAGCGTGAAGTTTTCGCCGGAAATCACCGCCGTCAGCGTGACCAGGCTGCCTGGATGGGCCATCAGCAAAAGGTACAACAGGTTGCTGCCCCCGCACACGACGATGCCGGTGAGCAGACTCGGCCACACCCCGAAACGCGCCACCGCCGCGCCGCCGACGAAAACGCCGGCGATGCCGATGGCGACGCCGTAGATTTTCGTGATCGAACCGATTGCGGTGAGCGAAAAGCCCATGTCGCGGTAGAACGGGCTCATCACCCCGCCGATCGTGGCCTGCTCGGGAATCTTGAAGACCAGGATGAAGGCCAGCGTCGCCAGCGCCAGCGGCAAGCGGTAACGCCGGAAGAAATCCGCGAACGGTTCGATCACGCCCACGCGCATGGCCTCGCGCCAGCGTAGCGGCGCTCGCCGGATCGATTCCGGTTCGCGCGCGAGCAGATTCGCCGCGACTGGCACGAGCATCGTTGCGGCCATCAAGACGTACACGCTCCGCCACGGCCAATGATCGGCGAGAATCAGCGCGAGCGCGCCGGCCACGAGCAAGCCGATGCGATAACCCAGCGAGTAGGTCGCGACCAATGCGCCCTGGTCCTCCAGCGGCGCGATCTCGATACGGTACGCGTCCACGGCGATATCCTGCGTCGCGCCGAATATGGCGACGGCGATCGTCACCGCGACAAAAGCCGGCAGGCTCGCCGGCGTGATCGCCGCCATCGCGAGCAAGCCCACACCGACACCGATCTGCGCGAACAACAGCCAGCCGCGGCGGCGCCCGAGCCGGCAGAATCCCGGCAGCCGCCAGTGATCGAGCAGCGGCGCCCACAGGAACTTGAACACATAGGCCATGCCCGCGCTGGCGATCATGGTGATGTCGGTGATGGCGATGCCGCGCTGCTTGAGCCAGTAGGCGAGCGTGCCGGCGACGAGCAGGAAAGGCAATCCGGACGAGAATCCGAAAAACAGCATGGTCCACGCCGCCGGGGTGGTGAACGCGCGCCACAGCGACGGCTTGCGCGCCGGCGCGACTACCGCGTCAATCGGCATAATCGACCCTGTACGGCGCGTGATCCGAGAACCGCGGCGTCGCCGCGATCGCGCAGGACTTGAGCTTCGCGCGCAGGCCCGGCGTGACGATCTGGTAGTCGATGCGCCAGCCCACGTTGTTGGCGCGCGCCGCGCCGCGCGCGGACCACCAGGTGTAATCCTCGCCCTCGGGTTTCAGCGTGCGATAGCTGTCGACCCAGCCCCGCTCGTCGATCAGTGCGTTGAGCCAGGCGCGTTCCTCGGGCAGGCACCCGGAATTCTTCTGGTTCGATTTCCAGTTGCGGATGTCCTTTTCGCTGCGCACGATGTTCCAGTCACCGCAGAGCACATAGTCGCGTTTGGACTTGCGCCACTCCGCGAAGATGCCGCCGAGCCAGTCCATGGCCTTGTACTTGAAGCGCTGGCGTTCGTCGCCGGACGTCCCGGACGGGATATAGAACGACACCACGCTCAATTTCCCGTAGCGTGCCTCGATGTAGCGGCCTTCGTCGTCGAACGGCGCCCAGCCCAGTTTCGTCAGCACTTCGTCCGGCTCCCTCCGTGAATAGATCGCGACACCGCTGTAGCCTTTCTTCGTCGTCGCATCGCGGTAGAAACAGTGATGTCCATCCGGACGGAACATCGGATCGGTCAACTGGTCTTCCTGCGCCTTGGTTTCCTGCAGGCAGACCACATCGGCATTCTGCTTTTTCAGCCAGTCGAAAAACCCCTTGTTCGCGGCCGAGCGAATGCCATTGGCGTTGAAGCTGACGATTCTCACGACGTTGCGGCTCCGGACGACGGACTCGTGGATAATAGCCGCAATCCGTCAACGCGAAATCTCCATGCTTGCCCACCAACGCGAATTCCTCGATCTGGCGCTGGCGAAAAATGCGCTGCGCTTCGGCGAGTTCACGCTCAAGTCCGGCCGCATCAGCCCGTATTTCTTCAATGCCGGCCTGTTCGATTCGGGCGCCGCCCTGGATACGCTCGGTCGTGCCTACGCACAAACCCTCGTCGCTGTCGGCATCGGCTTCGACATGCTGTTCGGCCCGGCTTACAAGGGCATTGCGCTGGCCACGGCGACCGCGATTGCACTCGCGCGCGAACACACGCGCGACGTGCCGCTCGCGTTCAACCGCAAGGAGGCGAAACACCATGGCGAGGGTGGAACCCTCATCGGCGCGCCGCTGGCCGGGCGTGTACTGATTGTCGACGACGTGATCAGCGCCGGCACCGCCACGCGCGAATCCATCGCCCTGATCCGCGCCACCGGCGCCTCGCCGGCCGGCGTGGTGATCGCACTGGATCGCCAGGAACGCGGCCAGGGAACGCAATCGGCGGCGCAGGAAATCGCTGCGCAATTAGGGATACCGGTGATCGCCATCGCGCGGCTGGAGGAATTGCTCTTGCTCGCCGCCGAACGTCCCGAACTGGCCACGCACCACGTACGCCTGCAAGCTTACCGCGCCGAATACGGCGTGTGATGCCGGCGGGCCCGCGCCAGCCTATACTCGCTCCCAGGAGGATATCCCCATGCGCCGCATCGGATCACTGATCGCCCTTGGTCTGTTTTTGTTCGCCGCCACGACCGCGCTGGCCGCCGACAAATCACATGAACGCTATCGCTGGACGGATGCGCAGGGAGTCGTGCATTTCGACGACGTGCTGTCGGATGCGGCGATCCAGGCCGGCTACGACGTCGTCAGCGGCAGCGGCATGAAGATCCGGCATGTCGCGCCGCCAAAGACCGCGGAACAGCAAAAAGCCTACGACCAGGCCCAGGCGCAGAAGAAAGCGGCCGACAATGCAGCGGCCGAGCGGGCACGCGACGATGCGCAGATGCTTGCCGCCTACCCGACCGAACACGACTTGAGCGAGGCGCACATCGCGCAACTGGCCATGCTCGACCAGTACATCCAGTCCACCCAGATCAGCTTGCAGAGCCAGGAAAAAAGCCTTACCGACATGCTCTCGCACGCGGCCGATCTGGAACGCGCCGGCAAGCCGATACCGGCGACGTTGAGCCAACAGATCGAGACATTGCGCGCGAACGTCGAAAAGCAGAAGGCCTACATCACGGGCAAGCAGCAGGAAAAAATCGACAGCGCGGCGAAATTCGAGACCGAATTGGCGCACTACCGCGAGGTTCGCGCGAAGACACGCGCGCAGCCATAGGACCCGCCTAGAACGGCAGCTTCAGGTTCGCATCCAGCGCCCGCAGCTGCTTGCGGAACGTATCCTGGATTCGCGCCAGCGCGACATCGGTATCCGCATCGAAGCGCAGCACCAGCACCGGCGTCGTGTTCGAGGCGCGCACCAGACCCCAGCCGTCCGGCCAATCCGCGCGCACGCCGTCGATGGTGGTGACGCGCGCGCCTTCGAAGCTCGCCTTTTCCTTGAACTTCTCGACAAAGCGGTAGTGCTCGCCCTCGGCCATCGCGATCTTCAATTCCGGTGTGGACACACCCTTGGGCAGGCCGTCGAAAATCTCCTGCGGCGTGCGCCCTTCCGGATCGGCGGCCAGGATCTCCATCAGCCGTGCCGCGGCGTAAATGCCGTCATCGAACCCGTACCAGCGTTCGCGGAAGAAGAAATGCCCGCTCATTTCGCCGGCGAGTTCGGCCTCGGTTTCGCGCATCTTCGACTTGATCAGCGAATGCCCCGTCTTCCACATGATCGGGCTGCCGCCGGCCTGCAGGATCCACGGCTGCAATTTGCCGGTGCACTTGACGTCGTAGATGATCGTCGCGCCCGGATTGCGCGCGAGCACGTCGCGCGCGAACAGCATGAGCGTGCGGTCCGGGAAAATCACCTCGCCGTTCGCAGTGACCACGCCGAGGCGGTCGCCGTCGCCGTCGAAAGCAAGGCCGACATCTGCCTGCATCTGCTTCACCGAGAGGATCAGGTCCTGCAGGTTGCGCGGATCGGACGGGTCCGGATGGTGGTTCGGGAAATTGCCGTCGACCTCGCAGTACAGTGATTGCACTTCGCAACCGATGCCTTCGAGTACCGTCGGCGCGAGCGCGCCGGGTATGCCGTTGCCGCAGTCAATCACGACTTTCAGCTTGCGCTCGATCAGCACGTCGCCTGTGATGCGCTCGATGTAATCCGGCACGACGTCCATCGTCTGCAAACCGCCACTGCCGCTGGCAAGGCGGTTTTCGCTGATGCGCGCGTACAGGTCGACTATCGCTTGCTCGGCCAGGGTCTCGCCGCCGAGCACGATCTTGAAACCGTTGTAATCCGGCGGATTGTGGCTACCCGTGACCATCACGCCGGATCCGGTGTTGAGGTGATAGGTGGCAAAGTACAAGACCGGAGTCGGCACGGCGCCGATGTCGATGACGTTGCAGCCGGTTGCACGCAGGCCCTCGATCAGCGCCGCGGACAATTCGGGCCCGGACAGGCGGCCGTCGCGGCCAACCAGGATTTCCTTCAGGCCGCGCTGCTGTGCCTCGCTGCCGATGGCGCGGCCGATCTGACGCGCCACGCCGGCGGTGAGCGTCTTGCCGAGCACGCCGCGGATATCGTAGGCACGGAAGATACTGCGGTCGACGGGGACATCGGCAGGCGCTGCCTGTGCCGGTTTTGGCTTGGGCGCCGCGGCCGGTTTGACGATGGTCTGCGCCAATGTCTGCTCTGCCTCGGCCGGCACCGTCGACCGACGGCGCAGAAAGCGATCCAGCGCCTCGCGCAGACCGATATCGCGTGCCTGCAACACGAACAGGCCCAGGCCGAAGAGGATCAATGCGAGCGGAACCGCCAGCCACAGCCCTCCGGGAAGAAAGATCGAAAAATCTTCCGCCGTCCCACCGATGCGAAACATGCTGCCACCGACACCAAGACCAAGGTCGGTCAGCGAATCATTCGCCATGGTGCTGCCGATGCTGGCCAGCACCACGTCGCCGCGGCCTTTACCCTGACGCAGATCGATGCGTGCATCCGACAAGCGTTGTTCCTGAAACACCTTGAGCAACGGCTCGAACGGCAACTCGACGTATGCATAGGCCAGTGTCTGCTTGTCGTGAACGACGGGCACCGCAAACGCGAGGACGCGCTGCTTGTGTTCGTTCTGACGCGACTGCAGCGGCACGCCGACCTGGGTCTGGTGCGCTTGCACCAGCATCGCCGCCTTGGCATAGCCGAACTTGGCGAAGTCGGTGCCCAGCACATCGCTCAGATCGGGTCGGTAGAAATCCGCCGAGACGAGATCGGGCAGCGCCTGCTTGAGCGCCGTCGACGCTGCGGCACGCCCAGCGTCGTCGCCGGACGCCAGCGCGGCGGCGACAGCATCGCCGTCGATTTCGCGGATCACGCGCTGGCGGGTATCGGCGACGAATTTGTTCAGTGCCGCAAGTTCGGCTTGGGTAACTGCCTCGACTTGGTGCGCACCACTGATCCGGCTCCACGTCATCCAGGCCTGCCAGGCGCAGAACGCACTGGCCACGAACGCCAGGCACGCGAACAGAAACAGCAAAGCGCCGGGACCGCTCGCCAGTTCGCGCGTGCGCCGCAGTGCGGAGGTCTTGTCACCGGACTTGTTCGTCATCACCGATCCGCCGTATCCGTCTTGTGCCGCTCAGCGCGTGCCGGTATGGCCGAATCCGCCCGCCCCGCGCTGGCTGGCGGCGAATTCTTCCACCACACGGAACTGCGCCCGCGCCACCGGCAGGAACACCAGTTGCGCAATGCGCTCACCCGGCGCAATGGTATAGGGCGCCTGCGCGCGGTTCCAGCACGAAATCATCAGTGGGCCCTGGTAATCGGCATCGATCAGCCCGGTGAGGTTACCGAGCACGATGCCGTGCTTGTGGCCCAGGCCCGAGCGCGGCAGGATCACCGCGCAATAATCCGGATCGCCGACATGGATGGCAATGCCGGTGGGAATCAACGCGCTTGCGCCGGGCACGAGGGTCAGCGGCGCGTCCAGTGCCGCACGCAAGTCCATGCCGGCCGATCCGGCCGTGGCGGGTGCGGGCAAGGGAATTTCCGTGCCGACGCGCGGATCGAGTATCTTCAATTCGACGTCGATCACCGCTTGTGCGCCTTCGCCGGTTTCGCGCGCAGCGCGACGATCCGCGCGAGCAGGGCTGTCGCCAGATCGTGCTTGCTCGCCCTTGGCAACGCTTCCTTGCCACCCGGCCAGAGCAGGGTCAGTTCGTTGTCGTCGGCATCGAACCCGGCGCCGCCGCCGACGCGATTGGCGGCGATCAGGTCGAGTTTCTTGCGTTCGAGTTTGGCGCGCGCATGGCGCTCGAGATTTTCGGTCTCCGCGGCGAACCCGACGACGAAAGGTTTCTTCCTCAACGCCGCCGCTTCGGCCACGATGTCCGGGTTTTCGGTCAACTCCAGCACCAGCGCCTTGCCGCTTTTCTTGAGCTTGTGCGCAGCCACGTCCGCAGGGCGATAGTCGCCGACCGCCGCGGCGGAAATGAAGATGTCGCATTGTGGAATTTGCCGCATCACGGCGTCGCGCATCTGGCGGGCGTTGCGCACGTCCTCGCGCGTCACGCCCACCGGTGTTGGCAGGTGCGCGGGGCCGGCAACCAGATGTACGGCTGCGCCTTGTTCGATGGCGGCCTGGGCGATCGCGAAACCCATGCGCCCGGAGCTGCGGTTGCCGATGAAGCGCACCGGATCGATGTCTTCGCAGGTCGGGCCGGCACTGACCAGCACGCGCAGGCCGGCCAGCGGCTTCGGGCCGTGCAGCGCGGCGAGTTCCGCGACGATCTGGTGCGGTTCGAGCAGTCGTCCGGGGCCGGATTCCGGCTCGGCCATCGGTCCATCGCCAGGACCGAGGATGGCGACGCCACGACTGCGCAGCGTTTGCACGTTCGCCTGCGTGGCTGCATGACTCCACATGCGCAGGTTCAT
>DATJIL010000055.1:0-9597 GCA_035493385.1 Rudaea sp. | reverse complement strand
ACCAACAAGCCCGGTACATTGGCACGTGCGCTGCTCGCGGCGCTGCGCCTGGATGCGCGCTGCGCGGCATTGGTGACCGGCGACTGCCTGGCGCTGAAGAAACCCGATCCGGCACCGATCCTGCGCGCCTGCGAAATTGTTGGCGTATCCGCGGCGCGCTGCGTCTATGTCGGCGACGACCTGCGCGACATCGAGGCTGGCCGGGCCGCGGGAATGCGCACGATCGCGGCCGGCTGGGGATACCTCGATGGCGAAGATCCGCGACACTGGGGTGCGGACTGCGTGGTCGATTCGCCTGCGCAGCTTCTTCCTGCCTTTGCGTTGGACTGAGCCATGGCCGACACAGCTGGTTCTTTCGAGAGTTTCGAGCGCAAATGGCTGGCGGCCAATCCCGAGAACGCCATCATCGCGGTGTTCCTGCCATCGACGCAGCGCAGGCTCGCCAGCGCGTTCGGTTCGCTGATCCATGAATTGTCGTCTGCCGCATTCCACATCCGCGAACCGCAGGTCGCGGCTACGAAACTGGCATGGTGGAAGCAGGAACTGGCCGCCGCCGCGTTCGGCAAACCCAGTCATCCGGTCACGCAAGCCCTGTTCGATTGCGCCAGCGTGCGCGAATCCGATCCGGCCCTGTGGCCGGCACTGGCCGACGGCGGGCTGGCCCAGCTCGATGCGCCCGGCGCCGGCACGCTGGCCGCATTGATCGAGCAGCTCGATCCTTTTTTCGGCGCGATTGCGCGCGCGGAAAACGCGCTGTTTTGCGCGGGTGAATGCAACATCGAGGCCGATGCCGCATTGTGGACATTGTCGCATCTGCTGCGCGCACTGCCTCATCTCGCCGATGGCGAAGCGCACCTGCCGCTGCCGCTCGGTCTGCTGGCACGCCACGAGTTGACGCGTGCGGAACTCGCCTACGAATCGCCGCAGCGGAACATGCTGATCAAGGATTTCCTCGACGAACTGGTGCTCGAAGGCAACGGTGCGCTGGGCGTGAGTGCGGTGCGCTCGCTGCCGCTGCGCGTGCGCGCGGCGCTCGACCGCCGCCGCATCGAGTCCGCCTTGCGCGTCATCGATCCGCTGCGTTGGTTGAGCATGCATCCGCATGCAGGGCGGTGGCGGACGCTGTGGACGACATGGCACGAGGCTCGTGCCGCAAGGCGGGCGCAGGCCGGCTTGCGCTAAAATCCGGCGTTTCCGTTTCAGTCACGATCGCATGCACTCGAATTCGATTCATTCCCTGCCCGACGTCGCCAGCGACGCACAAACCGACGCTGCCGGCGCACTGGACTGGGTCGGCATGGAAAATATCGCCTTGCCGATTCGCCTGATCGGCGAGGATGGCGTCGCTGTGCAATCCGCGGCGCGCGTGTCCGCGTTCGTGAATCTGGCTGATGCGCAGGCGCGTGGCATCCACATGTCGCGGTTGTACCTGCATCTGGATCGCGCGCTGGGCACCGAACCGCTGGCGCCAGCCGCGCTGCGCCGCCTGCTGCACGATTTCCTCGCCTCGCATGCGGGCCTGTCCGACCGCGCGCGGCTGCGCATCGGCTTCGATCACCTGCTGCGCCGGCCCGCGCTGGTGAGCGACAACAGCGGCTGGAAGGCGTATCCGGTCGAAATCTGCGCGACGCTGGCGCCGGGAAATTTTGCGCTGGAATTGCAGGTGGACGTGCAGTATTCGAGCACGTGCCCGGCTTCAGCCGCACTGGCACGGCAAGTGATCCAGAGCCGTTTCGCGGCGGACTTCGCCCGTGGCAAGGCACTGGATCATATGGCCGTGGAACGCTGGCTCGGCAGCGAGCAGGGCATCAGCGCCACGCCGCACAGCCAGCGCAGCACGGCGCGGGTGCGCGTGCGACTGACACCGGGATTCGATCTGCCGATCGCCGAACTCGTCGACGCAATTGAAAGCGCGCTCGCCACGCCGGTGCAGACCGCGGTCAAGCGCGAAGACGAACAGGCTTTCGCGCGGTTGAACGGCGAGAATGCGATGTTTTGCGAAGACGCCGCGCGGCGCATCCGTCGCGCATTGGATGCGGACGAGCGTATTGCCGATTTCCATATCCGCGTCGCGCACCACGAGAGCCTGCACGCACACGATGCGGTGGCAGAGGCAACCAAGAGCGGCGCAGCGAGTCTTAGGATTCCGGCTTCGGAAGCAGCGCCGGATCCAGCCTAACCTCGAACCAGTTGAATCCCCAATGCACGTGCGGGCCGGTGGCGCGCCCGGTCATGCCGGCGAGGCCGATGATGTCACCGCGCTTCACGCGCTCGCCGACTTTCACGTCGATGCGGCTCATGTGCAGGAACGACGAGTCCAGTCCGTGGCCGTGGTCGATCAGCACGGTGCCGCCGGTCAGGAACAGGTCCTTGGCCGCAAAGGTCACGACGCCTGCCGCCGGCGCGTGGATCGGCGTGCCGGCCGGCACGGCCATGTCCAGTCCCATGTGCGGTGCTTTCGGTACGCCGTTGTCGATGCGTTGGCTGCCGTAGACGCCGCTGATGCGCGCGCCTTGCACGGGCAATTCGAATCCGTGCGTGAAATCCTCTCGCGCGTCGTCGCGCGTGCGTGCGGCCTTCACGGCGGCTTGTTCGCGCTCGATGCGCGCGAGAATTTCCGGACTCGGCGTGACCGTCTGCTGCGGCAGGCCGTTGACGCGTTCGGTCGGATAACTGCGCTGTTCGACAGCGAGTTTCAACGTCTGTGGCTGGCCGTCGGCACCGCGTACCGTCAATTCGGCCAGGGCTGCCGCGTCCCGCGCAAGCCCGAATACGAACGTGCCGTCGGCACCGATGCGAAGTGTGTGGCCGTCGAATTCGATCTGCGTTCCCGGCGGCGCATGGCCGATCACGAGCTGGCCTTGTTCGATGCGATCGGGAAGGCGAATTTCGGCTGCGGCCACCGGTAGCGAGGCAGCAAGCGCGAGGAAACAGAGAGACCTCACCGCGAAAACTCCAGGCGCTGCCCGCGCGATGCGTCGTCGAGCTTGCCGGCATCCCACGCCAGATGCCCGTTCACCCACGTCGCCGCGATGGACGAACGGAACGTGTCGGCTTCGAACGGCGACCAGCCGCATTTGGAAATCACGTCGCTGGATTTCACCGTCTGCGGCGAGTCGAGATCGATCAGGGCGAGGTCGGCGAAATAGCCCTCGCGCAGGAAGCCGCGTTCCTTGATTGCGAACAACGTCGCCGGAGCGTGCGCGGTTGTCTCGACCAGGCGTTCGAGCGTCAACTTGCCGTCGAACACCAGTTCGAGCGCGGATTGCAGGGCGAACTGGACAAGCGGGATTCCGGACGGGCAGCGCGTGTAGGGCTGTGCCTTTTCCTCGAGCAAATGGGGTGCGTGGTCGGTGGCGAGGATGTCCAGCCGCGTACCGACGAGCGCGCGCATCAACGCGTCGCGGTCGGAAGCGGCCTTGATCGACGGATTGCACTTGATGCGGCCGCCGAGGGTCGCGTAATCCGCGTCGGTGTAGCGCAGGAAATGCACGCAGGTTTCGGCGCTGATGCGCTTGCTGGCGACAGGGCCGGCCTCGAACAACGCCAGTTCGTCCGCGGTGGAAACGTGCAACACATGCAGGCGCGTGCCGTGGCGGCGTGCAGTTTCGACCGCCCATTTCGTCGAGTCGAAACAAGCCTGGCGCGAACGGATATCGGCGTGCATCCGCATCGGAATGTCGTCGCCGTACTGCGCCTTGGCGCGGTCGATGTTGGCGTGGACGATGCGGTCGTCCTCGCAATGCACCGCGACGAGAACGGGCGAATCGCGGAACACGCCGTCCAGCGTCGCCGGATCGCTCACGCACAGATTGCCGGTCGACTCGCACAGGAACACCTTCACGCCGGGAACGGTGCGCGGATCGAGCGCACGGATCGCATCCAGGTTGTCGTTGCTGGCGCCGAAATAGAAAGCGTAGTTGGCGAGCGATGTGCGCGACGCGATGGCGTATTTGTCTTCCAGCAGCGCGTGCGTCAGCGTCGGTGGATTCGTGTTCGGCATCTCGATGAAGCTGGTCACGCCGCCCGCGACTGCCGCGCGTGATTCCGAGGCGATGTCGGCCTTGGCCGTGTAGCCGGGCTCACGGAAATGCACGTGGTCGTCGATCATGCCGGGCACCAGCAGGCGCCCGCGCGCGTCGAACACGCGTTCGCCGGGTTGGGCCGAGAGCGCGGGTGCGATGGCGTCGATGCGTCCACCGCGCACGCGCAAATCCGCGGTGAAACGCCGGCCTTCGTTGACGATGTCGGCGTTGACGATCAGCCAGTCGCTCATTGCGAATCCTTGTCGGGCAAACGCCGCATCGTAAACCTTTCCGGCACCGGATCGAACCCTCCGCGGCACAACGGCTGGCAGCGCGCGATGCGCCACAGCGCAAGCAGGCCGCCGCGCAACGCGCCGAAGCGCGCCACCGCGACGCGGGCGTAATCCGAGCAGCTCGGGTGGAAGCGGCAGCGCGCGCCGAGCAGCGGACTGAGCAGGCGTTTGTAGGCGGCGAGCAGGAAGAGGAGTATGCGTGTCACGAAAAGGGTTGCCCCATGGGGTCGCTTAGGCTATAACACGCGACCGCTGAGGGACAATGTGGTGAGTAACATGGCAAATTCCAAACGCAAACCGCCTGCGAAGAAGCCCGCGGCGAAGAAATCAGCCAAGCCGGTGAAGAAGGCGGCGGCGAAAAAACCGGCGCACAAACCAGCGCCGAAGGCCGCATCGCGCAAACCGTCCAAGCCAGCCAAGCCGATCAAAAAGGTCGCGGCGAAAAAGCCCGCGCCAAAGCCGGTCAAACCAACCAGGAAAGCCACGCCGCACAAACCAGCGGCCGCTGCAAAGAAAGGAAAAATGTCAGTCGTTGCCGAAAAAGATACCGTCACCCGCGAAGACGGCCGTTATGCCCTGCCCAGCACCACGATCATCGACCTTCCGGCCAATTACCGGCCGAGTCCGCGCGAGGAATACATGGGCCCGAAGCAGCTCGCGTACTTCCGCGCCAAACTGCAGAAGTGGCGCGAGGACTTGGTCGAGGAATCCAAGCAGACCATCGACAATCTGCGCGACGAAGTGCGCGATGTCGGCGACGAGGCCGAACGCGCCACGCGCGAGACCGAGAACTCGCTGGAATTGCGCACCCGTGATCGCTACCGCAAGCTGATCGCCAAGATCGACAAGGCGCTCAAGCGCATCGAGGAAGGCCGCTACGGTTTCTGCGAGGAAACCGATGAGGACATCGGCCTGGAACGCCTCGATGCGCGTCCGATCGCGACGCTGTGTCTGGATGCGCAGGAGCGTTGGGAGCATCGGCAGAAGCAGATGGGTGATTGACACACCTTTTCGTCATGCCGGCATGACGAGCTAAGTCGCTGAAGGTTGGGCAAGCACGGCTTCCCGCGCATATTCCTTGATCGTCGCGAGCATCGACGCCAGTCCGTTGCTGCGCGTCGGCGACAAGTGCTGGGCAAGTCCGATGGCGTTGATGTAGCGCGGTTCGTTGGCCAGAATTTCCTGTGCGCTGCGACCCGAGTACACACGCAGCAGCAGGGCGATCAGGCCGGAGACGATGGCCGAGTCGCTGATCGCGCGGAATGTGAGCGCACGCGCGTCGCCGTCGGCGACCAGCCAGACCTGCGATTGGCAGCCGGAAACCTTGTATCGCTCGGTCTTCAATTCTTCCGGGAATGGCGGCAGCTTGTGGCCGAGGTCGATCAGGTACTGGTAACGCTCGGTCCAGTCGCCGAAGAACGCGAATTCCTCGATGATGGCGTCCTGTTCGGCCTGCGCCGACGCTACGCGGGCGATGTCAGGCTGCGCATTCATCGGCCTTAATCCTTTTCCAGCGGGCGCCCTGCGGGCCGTCCTCGATTACGATGCCTTTCGCGGCGAGCGTGTCGCGGATGCGGTCGCTGGCTGCGAAATCGCGGCGCTTGCGCGCCTCGCTGCGTTCCGCGAGCAGGTTTTCGACCCAGGCGACATCGACGCTGTCCGCGGCGCCCTTGAACCAGGCTTCCGGATCGTTCTGCAGCAGGCCAAGGAACTTGCCGGCACCGAGCAATGCCGCTTTTGCCGCTTTCTTGTCTTGTGGATTTGTGGATTTGCGCGCCTCGTCCGCGAGCCGCGCCAGCACCGCCAACGCCTCGGGCGTGTTGAGGTCGTCGGCGAGCGGGGCGAGCAGCGCATCTGGCACGGGACTTGGATCGGCCGCCACATCGGCCAGGTCGCGCAAAGTGCCGTAGAGTCCGTCCAGCGTGCGCCGCGCCTGTTCCAGCGTCGTATCCGACCAGTCCAGTGGCTGGCGGTAATGCGCCTTCAACAGCATGTAGCGCAGCAATTCCGGCGGGTGCTGTTGCAGCAGTTCATGCAGTTGCAGGGTATTGCCCAGCGACTTCGACATTTTTTTTCCGTCGAAAGTGAGCATGCCGTTGTGCAGCCAGAAACGCGCGAAGAGTTTCCCGCCGTGCGCGCAGGTCGATTGCGCGACCTCGTTTTCGTGGTGCGGAAAAATCAGGTCGTTGCCGCCGGCGTGGATGTCGATCGTCTCGCCCAGGTGCGCCGCACTCATTGCCGAGCATTCGATGTGCCAGCCCGGGCGGCCACGGCCCCAGGGACTGTCCCAGCCCGGCAAATCCGGCGTGGACGGCTTCCACAACACGAAATCGGCGGGATTCTTCTTGTACGGCGCAACGTCGATGCGCGCACCGGCGATCATGTCGTCGGTGGATCGGCCCGAGAGCTGGCCATAGTCAGCATACGAGGACACATCGAACAGCACGTGGCCCTGCGCCGCATAGGCGTGGCCGCCCGCGATCAGGGTTTCGCACATCCTGACGATTTGCGGAATGTGCGCGGTCGCGTAGGGCACGATGTCCGGCGCATCGACGCCGAGCTTGCCCATGTCCTCGTCGTAGGCGGCAGCGTAGCGGCACGTGATGACGTCGATGGCAACGCCGGATTCGGCCGCGGCCGTGTTGATCTTGTCGTCGACATCGGTGACATTGCGCGCATAGACGACATGCGCCGCGCCGTAAATTCGCCGCAACAAGCGCACCAGCAGGCCGAACACGACCGGCCCGCGCGCATTGCCGATATGCACGTAGTTGTAGACGGTCGGGCCGCACAGGTACATGGTCACGCGGCGTGTGTCTGCGGGGGCGAAGTCCTCGACGCGGCGGGTGCGGGAATTGTGCAGGCGCAGTTGCATCGGCAGGCCGTTTATTGCGATGCGTCATTGTAGCGCAGGCATGCGTTTCGTTCAGGATCGCAAGGCCAGCGGACCGCGCCACGACGGGGTTTGCCTTAAGCCTCATTCAGCCTGCAAGTGCTTAAATTCGTGCCATCGGCAGCACGAGTATCGGAATGCTGCGGATCCCAGAGACATTGCGGCAGGATGCCCGAACCCCCGTTTACCTGATGTCGCGAACGTGTCATGAACCTGTTTCGTATTCTTCCATTCCTGTTTACGGCGCTGCTTTCGGCGCAGGCGTTCGCGCAGACGCCGCCCGTGCAGCCGGTCGCTGCGGGCGAGGAAAACTCGCATTACGGCTGGGCCGACGTGCTGCGCGTGGATCCGATCTACGGCGACGACGCGGCGAGTCCGCCGCCGCAACCTTGCTATGAGGAACAGGTCCCGGTCGACGCACCTGCGGATACTGAAGTGCAGAACAAGCGCGGCGTCTTCACCGCGATCGGGGCGTTTGTCGGCGGTATCCTCGGCAACCAGTTCGGCAAGGGCAATGGACGTGCGGCAGCGACCGTGGCTGGCGCCGTCGCCGGCGGCGTGGCCGGCAACAATATTGCCGCGGCGGGCGAGGAAAACGGCGATTCGCGGCCGCAGTACAAGACGGTGCGGCATTGTCCGCCGGCTACCGCGAGCCGGCGCAAGGTCGTCGCCTACGACGTCGAATATCGCTATCGCGGCGACGTCTATAGCTCGCGCCTTGCCTTTGATCCCGGCGACAGGCTGCGCGTGAAGGTGAGTGTCACGCCAACGGAATAGCCGTCCAGACGTCTTTCCGAAACATGTTGCGTTGCAAAATGCGTTCGTGTTAACGTGCTACCAATGAACTTCTTCGTTACCTCCGCCGATGTCCTGACCAGCGCCCGCATGGCCGCTGGCATGACTTCGCGCGCGCGCCGACCGGAGCCTTGCATTCCGGCCGGGTAGCTGTCGCGCGGACATTTCTTTGTCGCATCGACCCCAAAACCCGGCCTCGCGCCGGGTTTTTCGTTTTCTGGAGCTTTCATCGTGACGATTCGCCATTTTCTTTCCACCCAGGACTGGTCTCGCGCCGAGCTCGATGACTTGCTCGCGCAGGCCGTCGCATTCAAGCATTCGAAGGCCGGTACGCAGCTCGCGGGAAAATCCATCGCGCTGCTGTTCTTCAACCCGTCGATGCGCACGCGCACGAGTTTCGAGCTGGGTGCGTTCCAGCTCGGCGGCCACGCCGTCGTGCTGCAGCCGGGCAAGGACGCGTGGCCTATCGAATTCGACGTCGGTACGGTCATGGACGGCGAGGCCGAGGAGCATATCGCCGAGGTCGCGCGCGTGCTGTCGCGCTACGTGGATCTCATCGGCGTGCGCGCGTTCCCGAAATTCCAGGACTGGGCCGTCGACCGCGAGGATCGCGTGATCTGCGCGTTCGCGAAATACGCGACGGTGCCGGTGATCAACATGGAGACGATCACGCATCCGATGCAGGAACTCGCGCACATCCTCGCCCTGCAGCAGCATTTCGGCACGCCGGATCTGCGCGGCAAAAAATATGTGCTGACCTGGACGTATCACCCGAAGCCGCTCAACACCGCGGTTGCCAACTCCGCGTTGCAGATCGCCACGCGCTACGGCATGGACGTGACCTTGCTGTGTCCGACGCCGGAATACGTGCTCGACCCGCGCTACGTGGATTTCGCCGCTCGCAACGTCGCCGAGAACGGCGGCTCGCTGACCATCAGCCACGATCCGCAAAGTGCCTATCGCGGCGCCAACGTCATCTATGCGAAGAGCTGGGGCGCGCTGCCGTACTTCGGCCGTTGGGCGGACGAAAAACCGATCCGCGATGCGCACAAGCACTTCATCGTCGACGAAGCGAAGATGGCGCTGACCGACAGTGGGGTGTTCAGCCACTGCCTGCCGCTGCGCCGCAACGTCAAAGCCACCGACGCGGTGATGGACTCGCCTGCGTGCATCGCCATCGACGAAGCCGAGAACCGCCTGCACGTGCAGAAAGCGGTGATGGCGGCGCTCGCCAACCAGTGACCCTGCGGAATCTTCCCATGAGCAAAGACATCGTCCTCGCGTTTTCCGGCGGCCTCGACACCAGTTTCTGCGTGCCCTATCTCAAGGAGCGCGGCTGGGCCGTGCACACGGTGTTCGCCGACACCGGCGGCGTGGATGCCGAGGAACGCGCCTACATCGAACAGCGCGCCAGGCAACTCGGCGTCGCCTCGCACGTCACCATCGACGGCGGACCGGCGTTGTGGGAGCACTTCGTCAAGCCTTTCGTCTGGGCGGGTGAGGGTTACCAGGGCCAGTATCCGCTGCTGGTGTCGGATCGCTATCTGATCGTCGACGCGGCGCTCGCGCGCGCGCAGGCGCTAGGCACGCG
>DATJIL010000054.1:0-23556 GCA_035493385.1 Rudaea sp. | reverse complement strand
AGTCTGTGGCATCACACCGTCATCGGCCGCTACCACAAGAATGACAATGTCCGTTGCCTTGGCACCGCGCGAGCGCATTGCACTGAACGCGGCGTGGCCGGGCGTATCGAGGAAACTGATTGTGCCCTTGTCGGTTTTGACGTGGTACGCACCGATGTGCTGGGTAATGCCGCCGGCCTCGCCCGCCGCCACCTTGGTGCGGCGGATGTAATCGAGCAGCGAGGTCTTGCCGTGGTCGACGTGGCCCATGATGGTCACGACCGGCGGGCGCGGCGTTTTCTCGCCCTGCGCCTCGACCCTGGCCAGCGTCGTCTCGGCAGTGTTTTCCTCGGCCTTGACCGCGGTGTGGCCGAGTTCCTCGACCACGAGAACGGCGGTGTCGTGGTCGATGACCTGGTTGATCGTCGCCATCACGCCCATCTTGAACAGCGCCTTGACCACGTCGGCGCCCTTGACCGCCATCTTTTGTGCGAGATCCGAGACGAGGATGGATTCGCCGACCGGTACTTCACGCACCATCGGCGCCAGCGGCTTGGAAAAGCCGTGTTGCCCTGACGCCATGCGCCCGGCTTCGACCACGACCTTGCGCGGCTTGCGCTTGACCGCGCCGCGGCGCGCGTGGCCTTCGTCGGACAGATGCAGTTCGGCGCCGAAAACGCGGTTCATCCCCTCGCTGTCTTCGCCGTCGTCACGCATGCGGTGCGAGCCGTGTTTCGGCTTGTGTTTGTGCGATGCCGGTTCGTTGTCGGGGCGGCCGCGGCCATCGGCCGGACGCGGTTCGTGGGCCTTGCGCGGCACTGCTGCGGTGCGTTCTTCCTTCGCAGGTTTCTCGGCTTGCGCCGTGGGTTCGCCGGTTTTCGCCTCGACCTGCGCACGCTGCCGGGCCTCCTCGGCACGGCGTGCTTCTTCGGCCGCGCGCAACTTCGCTTCCTCGTCGGCGCGGCGCTTGTCCTGGGCCTTGAGCGCGGCCTGCTCGGCCTGGTTCCGGGCCTGCGACTCCTGCAATTTCTTCAGCGCGTCCTCGCGTTCGGGATCGACTTCCTGCGACTCGACCACCGAACTGCGCTTGACGTAGGTGCGCTTCTGGCGCACTTCCACGGCCACGGTCTTGCCGCGCGCCGCGCCCTGGTTCACGGTCAACTCGCTGACCGACTTGCGCTTGAGCGTGATCTGGCGCGGCGAGGAATCTTCTTCGGCAGCCTTCTCGCCCTTGCCGTGCGTGCGCCTCAGGAAGCCCAGCAGCTTCACTTTCTGCGTGCTGGATACGACCTGTTCGGGACCGGAGAATTTCATGCCGGCCTCGTCGAGCTGCACGAGCAGCTTGTCCACGCTCATGCCGAGCACACCGGCAAGTTGCTTGATGGTTACGTCCGACATGATGTTTGATTCTCCGTGAGCGTATCGCGCGAGGTCGTTGCGTTAAGGCTCAGGCCGTCTGCCCGACGCGCGCCGCCATGATCAGGGCACGAGCGCGGTCCTCGTCCATGCCATCGATCGCAAGTTCCATCAACTCGTCGGTGGCAAGGTCGGCGAGATTCTCGCGCGTGATGATGCCGTGCTCGGCCAGCGCGAAGGCCGTCGTTTCGTCCATGCCTTCGACGCCGAGCAGATCCTCGGCCGGCTTGTTGTCCTCGATGTCTTCTTCGACCGCGAGCGCTTCGGTGAGCAGTGCGTCGCGCGCGCGCGCGCGCAACTCCTCGACGATGTTTTCGTCGAAACCTTCGATCGCGAGCAGTTCGCCGGTCGGCACGTAGGCGATTTCCTCGACCGTGGTGAAGCCTTCCTGCACGAGGATGCCGGCGATTTCCGCGTCGACCTCGAGTTTGTCCTGGAACAGCTTGCGCGCGGCTTCCTGCTCGGCTTCGGACTTCTGCGCGACCTGGTCCTGGGTCATCACGTTGAGCTGCCAGCCGGTGAGCTTGCTCGCGAGGCGCACGTTCTGGCCGCCGCGCCCGATCGCCTGCGAGAGCTTGTCCTCGGCGACCGCGATGTCCATCGAATGTTTTTCCTCGTCCATGATGATCGACTGCACCTCGGCCGGCGCCATCGCGTTGATCACGAATTGCGCCGGATTGTCGTTCCATAGCACGATGTCGATGCGTTCGCCATTGAGCTCGTTCGACACCGCCTGCACGCGCGAGCCGCGCATGCCGATGCAGGCGCCGATCGGATCGGTGCGGTTGTCGTGCGCGAGCACGGCGATCTTGGCGCGGTCGCCCGGATCGCGCGCGGCGCCCTTGATCTCGACCAGGCCCTGGCCGACCTCCGGCACCTCGAGCTTGAACAGCTCCATCATGAATTCCGGCGCGGTACGCGAGACGAAAAGCTGCGGGCCACGCGGCTCCGGACGCACTTCGAACAGATAACCGCGCACGCGGTCGCCGGCGCGCACCGCTTCGCGCGGAATTGCCTTGTCGCGCGGGATATACGCCTCGGCGTTGCCGCCGAGATCCAGAAACACGCTGCCGCGCTCCACGCGCTTGACCACGCCGGTGAGCAGTTCGCCGACGCGATCCTTGTACGCATCCACGACCTGCGCGCGCTCGGCTTCGCGCACGCGCTGCACAATCACCTGCTTGGCGGCCTGCGCGGCGATGCGTCCGAAGTCGGGATTGTCGATGGGTTCCTCGATGAACTCGCCGACCTGGACGTCCGCGCGCGTATCGACCGCGTCCATCAGGCGCAGTTGCCGATCCGGCGATTCCATGACGACATCGTCGGCCACCACTTCCCAGCGCCGGAACGTCTCGTAGTCGCCGCTGTGCTGGTCGATGGACACGCGCGTGGCGACATCCTCGTTCGGATAACGCTTCTTCGCCGCGGAAGCGAGCGCCGCCTCCATCGCCTCGAAGATGACGTTCTTGTCGACGCCCTTTTCGTTGGCGACGGCATCTACAACCAGGAGAAGTTCCTTGCTCATGTTCTTGCTCTCACTTCGAATTCTTTGTTTGCTTGCGTTTACCGGGTTTCCCGCCCGGTTCGTCGTACTGTGGCACCAGCTTGGCCTTGTGGATGTTCGCGTGGGCGATACGCACTGGCGTTCCATCCTGTTCCACAATCACGTCTTCGCCTTCCACCGCGAGGATCGGCCCCTGGAACCGGCGCCGTCCTGCAATCGCCAGATTCACTTCGATCTTCACCGCCTGACCCTTGCTGCGCGCGAATTGCTCCGGCGTATACAACGGCCGATCCAGGCCTGGCGACGAAACTTCCAGCGTGTAGCGGCCCGGGATCGGATCGTTCACATCCATGGTTGCCGACACCTGCCGGCTCACCGCCTCGCAATCATCCACCGTCACCGCACGCTGCGGCGCGTCGATGTACACGCGCACCAGCCCGTTGCCGTGCGATGGGCTGTATTCGACGCCGAGGCATTCCAGGCCGAGATCGGCCACCACCGGCATCAACAATTGCGTCAATTCCTTGTTGAACATGTGGTTTTGGTTGATATGAGGTTTTCACGGGTACAAAAAAAGGCCACGAGGGCCTTTCCTGGTCCGCCGTTGTCTCGCATCCAAACATCGGCTACGCGCGTCCTGCGCATGGGGTAAACGAAACCATTGGTAGCGGGGGCAGGATTTGAACCTGCGACCTTCGGGTTATGAGCCCGACGAGCTGCCAGACTGCTCCACCCCGCACCAGGGGAACGCGCATTCTAGCCGAGTGCGGGAGTTTTCCGCAACCGCGTCACAGGCCGAACGCGCGGTAGCACCAGCCGATCAGCGGTCCCCACAGCACGCCGAGCACGAGCAGGGCAACGCCGTTGATCGAGAGCAGCCAGCGCAGCGGCAGGTCCGGCGGCAACGCCAGAGCGGACTTGTCGGCCGGGGCGTCGAAGTACATCACCTTGACCACGCGCAGGTAGTAGAAACAGCCGACGATGGCCATGACGATGGCGATGATCGCCAGCCACAGGAAGCCGGCGTCGATCGCGGCCTTGAGCACAAGCAGCTTGGCGAAGAATCCCCACAGCGGCGGCACCCCGGCCAGCGAGAACATCGCCAGCAACATGATGAAGGCGTACCACGGATTGCGCTGGTTCAGGCCCTTGAAGTCGTCGATCTGTTCGGCCTCGAAGCCGGTGCGCGCGAGCAGCAGGATCACGCCGAAGGCCGCGGTCGTCATGATCGCATAGCAGATCGCGTAGAACATCGCCGCTGCATAACCCGAAGGCGTTGCGTTCAACAGGCCGAGCAGCAAAAAGCCCATGTGCGAGATCGTCGAATACGCGAGCATGCGCTTGATGTTGGTCTGCGCGATGGCAACGACATTGCCGATGACCAGCGACAGCGCGGCGAGTGCAGCGAGCATCTGGCTCCAGTGCGGCGCGAGCGTGCCGAGGCCGCTGTCGAGCAGGCGGTAGGCCATGCCGAACGCGGCGAGCTTGGGTGCGGAACCGATGAAGATCGTCACCGCCGTGGGCGAGCCTTCGTAGACGTCCGGCAGCCACATGTGGAACGGCGCGGCGCCGAACTTGAACGCGATGCCGACGACGACGAACACGAGGCCGAACGCGAACAGGGTCGGATGCTCGGAAAGTCCGTTCACGCCGACGCCACCGACCTGGTGGATCTGCGCCAGGTCCAGCGTGCCGGTCGCGCCGTAGATCATCGACAGGCCGTACAGCAGCAGGCCTGAGGCCAGCGCGCCAAGCACGAAGTATTTCATCGCCGCTTCGGAAGCCACGCCCGAATCGCGATGGATCGCAACCAGTGCGTAGCTCGCCAACGCGAACAACTCCAGGCCCAGGTACACCATGATGAGGTTGCCCGCCGATACGAGCAGCAGCATGCCCAGGGTCGAGAACAGCATCAGCGTGTAGAACTCGCCGACGAACAACTTGCGGTCATCGAGGTAGCGGCGCGAGAAAACGAACACCACGGCAATGATGCCGAGGATGAAGGTCTTGAGCACCGCGGCGATGTTGTCGTGGATGTAGGCGCCGTTGAACGCGGTCGCCGTCGGAGCGCCATTGCCCAGCACGATCGCCATGGTCCCGAGCACGGCGACGATCGACAGCCAGTGCGTCACCGCGCGCTGCGACTGTTTCAGGAACAGGTCGACGAACAGGATCGCGCAGGTCGCACCGAGCAGGAAATCCTCGGGCGCGAGCAGGACGAGGTCGTGGAGGTTGAAGTTCATCGGCAATCTTTCCTCAAATCTTCACGACCAGCAACTGATCGACAATGTGCTTGACCGACGCGTCCATCAGGTGTGTGAGCGGTTCCGGCCAGACGCCCAGGATCAGCACGCCGGCAGCGAACAGGCCGAGCACCAGCGCTTCGCGCGGATTGATGTCCTTCAACTTGGCGACATGATCGTTGGTCACATCGCCCCAGATCACGCGCTTGACCAGATACAGCGTGTAGGCCGCGCCGATGATGAGCGTGAATGCGGCGCCGGCGGCAACCCAGGGATTCATCGCGAAGCTGGCCAGGATCACCATGAATTCGCCGACGAAGCCGCTCGTCCCCGGCAGGCCGCAGTTGGCCATCGAGAACAGCACCCAGAACGCGGCGAACCACGGCATCGTGTTCACCACGCCGCCGTAGTCGCGGATCATGCGCGTGTGCATGCGGTCGTACAGCACGCCGACGCAGGTGAACATCGCGCCGGAAACGAAGCCGTGCGAAATCATCTGCACCATGGAGCCCTGCACGCCGAGGTACGCGGCCTGGGTGTTGCCCGTCACGCGCATCAGCGCGAAGGCAATGAACAGACCCAGGGTGACGAAGCCCATGTGCGCGACGGATGAGTACGCGATCAGCTTTTTCATGTCGTCCTGCACGAGGGCGACGTAGCCGACGTAGATGATCGCAACCAGCGACAGCGCCACGATCAGCCAGGCGAATTCCTGGCAGGCGTCCGGCACGATCGGCAGCGAAAAACGCAGGAACCCGTATCCGCCGATCTTTAGCATGATTTCAGCCAGTATCACCGAGCCGCCGGTCGGCGCCTCGACGTGCGCGTCCGGCAACCAGGTGTGCACCGGCCACATCGGCACCTTGATCGCGAAGCCGGCGAGGAAAGCGAAGAACAGCCACGCTTGTTCGGTGGCGGACAGATGCAGCGCGGCGAGTTGCGACAGTTCCCACGAATGCGCGTGCAAATAGAGGTAGATCAGGCCGATCAGCATGAAGATCGAACCGAAGAACGTGTACAGGAAGAACTTCAGCGTGGCGTAGACGCGGCGCGGCCCGCCCCAGATGCCGATGATGACGAACATCGGGATCAGCATGGCCTCGAAGAACACGTAGAACAGCAGCGCGTCCATCGCCACGAACACGCCGATCATCAGGCCTTCGAGCACGAGGAAGGCGGCCATGTACTGGTTCACCTTGTCGTGCACCGCGTCCCATGCGCCGAGAATCACGAGAATGGTGGTGAACGTGGTGAGCAGGATCAGGGCGATAGAGATGCCGTCGGCGCCGAGATGGTAGTTCGTGTTGATCGCCGCGATCCAGATGTGCTGTTCCTGGAATTGCAGCGTGCCGGCGCCGGCGTCGTAGCCGGTGAGCAGCGGAATGCTGACCGCGAACACGACGATGGAAACGATCAGCGCCAGCCAGCGTGAACGCGATGCGTTCGCGCCGCCGGCGAAGGAGACGAGTGCGCCGCCGGCGATGGGCAGCCAGATCAGCAGCGAAAGCAGGATGGAATCGGAGGTCATGTCGTTCGTCGTCCCGGTCTCAGACTCGCACCACCCACCACAACCCGCCGAGCAGCACGACGAGGCCGAGGATCATGGCGAACGCGTAGGTATACAAATATCCGGACTGCACCCAGCGCACCGTCGCCGCAATGCGGCCGACGCCGGCCGAGGTGCCGTCGATAAGCACGTTGTCGATCACGCCGACGTCGCCGCCCTTCCACAATCCGCGCCCCAACGCCATGCCGCCGCGCGCGAATACGACCTGGTACAACTCGTCGAACCAGTATTTGTGGTCGAGCAGGTTCCACAACGGATACAGCGTTTTCTTCGCGCGATCCGCCAGCGCGGGATTGAGCAGATAGATGTAGGTCGCGGCGGCAAAGCCGGCGAAAGCCAGCCAGAACGGCGGCGCGGCGAAGCCGTCCAGCATGGTCGCAAACGGACCGGCGAACGCTTCGCCATGCTCCGCAGCAGCGCGAATCGAATCGCCGAAATAATCGCCGTGCAGGATCGAGGCCACCGTCATCCAGCCGATGACCAGCGACGGAATCGCGAGCAGGATCAACGGCACCGTCACCACCCACGGCGACTCCTTCGGCGCATGCGCGAGGTGCCCCGGCTCATGGTGTCCGTGATCGTCGTGGCCGTGATGCTTGCCGTGCTCGACGACGAAGCGCTCCCTGCCGTGGAAAGTCAGGTACAGCAGGCGAAAGCTGTAGAACGCGGTGACGAACACGCCGAGCAGCACGCACCAGTACGCATAGTCCGAACCCCAACGCGTGGATTCGTGAACAGCCTCGATGATCGCGTCCTTGGAAAAGAACCCGGCGAAACCCGGCATGCCGACCAGCGCCAGCGTGCCGATCCACATGGTGATGTAGGTGATCGGCATGTAACGGCGCAGGCCGCCCATGTAGCGCATGTCCTGCTCGTGGTGCATGGCGATGATGACCGAACCCGCGCCGAGAAAGAGCAAGGCCTTGAAGAACGCGTGCGTCATCAGATGGAAGATGCCGACGCCAAAAGCGGAGGCGCCAAGCGCAGCGGTCATGTAGCCGAGCTGCGACAGTGTGGAATACGCGACCACGCGCTTGATGTCGTTCTGCACGATGCCGATCAAGCCGGTGAAGAACGCCGTGGTCGCGCCGATCACGAGCACGGTCGACAGCGCGGTGTCGGACAACACGAACAGCGGCGACATGCGCGCGACCATGAAGATACCAGCAGTGACCATGGTCGCGGCGTGGATCAGCGCGGAGATCGGTGTCGGGCCTTCCATCGAATCGGGCAGCCACACGTGCAACGGCACTTGCGCGGACTTGCCCATCGCGCCGACGAACAGGCACAGGCAGATCACGGTGGCCGCCGACCACGGCGTCGCGCCGAGGATGTTCAACGTCTTGCCATCGAGCGTTGCGGCGTTTGCGAACACCGTCTGGTAGTCGAGCGTGTGGAAGAAATACAGCACGCCGGCAATGCCGAGGATGAAGCCGAAGTCGCCGACGCGGTTGACGAGGAAGGCCTTGAGGTTGGCGAAGATCGCGGTCGGCTTCTTGAACCAGAATCCGATCAGCAGGTACGAAACCAGGCCCACCAATTCCCAGCCGACAAACAACTGGAAGAAATTGTTCGCCATCACCAGCATCAGCATCGAGAACGTGAACAGCGCGATGTAGCTGAAGAAGCGCTGGTAGCCGTCGTCATCCGCCATGTAGCCGATGGTGTAGATGTGCACGCACAGCGACACGAAGGTGACGACCGCCATCATCAGCGCGGTCAGCCGGTCGATCAGGAAACCGATGTGCGTCGAAAAATCGCCGACCTGGAACCAGGTGTAGATGTCCTGGTTGAACGTCGTTGCCCCACCCCAGACGAGCTGGTAAAGGACGTAAAACGACAACGCGCAACTCAAGGCCACGCCGGCGATCGTCACGCTGTGCGCGCCGACGCGACCGATCTGGTTGCGCAGCAACCCAGCGATCAACGCGCCGACCAGCGGCGCGAAGGCGATGATGAGAAGAATGGTCGGATTCAGCGTCATGCCATCAACCCTTCAACTCGTCGATTTCGCCGACATTGATCGTCGCGCGATTGCGGAACAGCACTACCAGGATCGCCAGCCCAATCGCAGACTCGGCCGCCGCCACGGTCAGGATGAAGAATACGAATACCTGCCCTGCGGCGTCGCCGAGGTAACGCGAAAACGCGACGAAATTCATGTTCACCGCGAGCAGCATCAGTTCGATCGCCATCAGCAGCACGATGAGGTTCTTGCGGTTGATGAACACACCGGCGACGGCGATGCAGAACAGCACTGCACCGAGCACGATGAAGTTCGCGAGCGTGATGTCCGTCATCATGGCGCCGCCTCCGGTTTTGTGACGACACCCTGAATAGAACTCGGCATCTTGACGATGCGGATGCGGTCGCTGGCCTTGACCGCGACCTGTTTCGACGGATTCTGGTAGCGCGTGTTTTCGCGCTTGCGCAGGGTCAGCATCACCGCCGCGATCACGGCGACGGTCAGGATCACCGCCGCGACCTCGAACGGCAGCAGGAAGCGCGTGAACAACGCCTCGCCGAGCCAGGCGGTATTCGAGTGTCCCGCCGGATCGGCCGGTGGCAACTGCTGCAGGTTCTTGACGCCGATCAGCAGCAGCATCTCGGCCAGCATCAACGCCGCGACGAGAACGCCGACCGGCAGGTAACGGATGAAGCCTTCACGCATCTGTTCGGTCTTGATGTCGAGCATCATCACCACGAACAGGAACAACACCATCACCGCGCCGACGTAGACCAGCACCAGGACGATGCCGAGGAATTCCGCCTGCATCAGCAGCCACAGCGCGGACGTGGTGAAAAAGCACAACACCAGCAGCAGCGCGGCGTGCACGGAATTCTTCACCCCGATCACGCCCAGCGCGGCAAGCACGAGGATGGCGGCGAATACATAGAACAGGATCAGGTTCATGCCATCGTCCTCAGCGGTACGGCGCGTCTTGCGTTCGCGCCGCGGCGATCAGCGCCTCGAAGCGGTCGCCGATGGCCAGAAGCTGCGGCTTGGTGACGACGTTCTCGCCGCGCTTCTCGAAGTGATATTCGTGGATGTTCGTCTCCACGATCGAATCGACCGGGCAGGATTCCTCGCAGAACCCGCAGTAGATGCATTTGAACAGGTCGATGTCGTAGCGCGTCGTGCGGCGCGTGCCGTCGGCGCGCTGCTCGGAATCGATGGTGATCGCCAATGCGGGACACACCGCCTCGCACAGCTTGCAGGCGATGCAGCGTTCCTCGCCGTTCGGATAGCGGCGCAATGCATGCAGGCCGCGGAATCGGTTCGACTGCGGAATCTTCTCCATCGGATAGCGCATGGTGTATTTCGGCTTCACCATGTACTTGCCGGTCAAGGCCATGCCCTTGATCAATTCGATCAGCAACAGGCTTTTGAAATAGCGCACGACGCGGTTCATGGCGATACTCCCGGTCCGACCACGCCGAAGTAGACGAGGCAGCCGGTCACGCCGATCCAGACCAGCGCGATCGGAATGAACACCTTCCAGCCCAGGCGCATGATCTGGTCGTAGCGGTAGCGCGGGAACGCGGCGCGGAACCACAGGTACATGAAGGCGAAGAAAAATGCTTTCGCGAAAAGCCACGGCCAACCGCCCATCCAGATCCAGTCGACCAGCCAGTGCACATGGCCCGTGTACATGCCTTGAACTGGACTGAGCCAGCCGCCGAGGAAGAACACCGCGGCAAGGAAGGAAATCAGGATCATGTTCGCGTATTCGGTGAGGAAGAACACCGCGAACGGCGCCCCCGAGTATTCGACGTGGAAACCGGCCACGATTTCCGATTCGCCTTCGGCCATGTCGAACGGCAGGCGGTTGGTTTCCGCGACGCCCGACACGAAATAGATCACGAACAGCGGCAGCAGCGGCAGCCAGAACCACGAAAACATTCCGTAGGCGCCGGCCTGCGCCCGCACGATGTCGCTCATGTTCAGGCTACCCGCGCAGATCAAGACGCCGACCAAGGCCATGCCCGCGGCGATTTCGTACGAGACGACCTGCGCCGCCGAACGCATCGCGCCGAGGAAGGCATACTTGGAATTCGACGCCCAGCCGGCGAGGATGATGCCGTACACGCCCATCGAGGTCATCGCGAGCAGGTACAGCAGGCCCGCGTTGGCATCGGACAGCACCGCCTTCTGGTCGAACGGAACCACTGCCCACGCCGCGAAGGCCGGCACCAGCGCGACCAGCGGCGCGACCACGAACAGGAACTTGCTGGACTTGGACGGCAGCAGGTATTCCTTGAACAGCAGCTTGAACACGTCGGCGAAGGTCTGTGCGAGGCCCGCCGGACCGACGCTGTTCGGTCCGATGCGCACGTGCATCCAGCCGAGCACCTTGCGCTCCCACCAGACGTAGAACGCAACGGCGAGGATCACCGGCACGGTGATGCACAGGATCAGCACCACGAGCCAGGCGACAAGGCCGGGATCGCCGTAACTCAGGAAGAAATCGCGCACCGGATCGAACACGCTCAGGCCCTCGTCACGGTCAGTGGCGCGCCCGTAGGCGGCAGCGCGCGCGTTTCCGGCCAGGTGGATTCGATCCACGCAGCGCCCTTGGGCACCGTGCGCGTCACAATCACGGGTAAAACAACCTCGGCGCCATTGCCAGACACTTTTGCCGACGCGTCATTGGCGAGTCCCAGCGCGAGCGCGTCTTCGGGATTGAGCGCGACCGCGGCCTTGCCGGTCAACGGATGCGCCTGCAATGCCGGACAACGCCGCAACACCTGGTCGGCACGGTACATCGGCACCGTGGTGATGCGCTCCAAGCCCGCGCCTGCGACAGAGCGCTGCGCCACTTTGCCGGAATGCGATTTTGCGGATCCCGTGGCAAGTCTCGGTGCAACAAGATCGCGCACCTGCTTGAACTCGGTGAAGTCGAAACCGGCCACGCCGAGCGCCGCGCCGAGCGCGCGCAGGACCTTCCAGCCCGGCCGTGCATCGCCGGGCGACTTCGCGCCGGCCGCGAGCGTCTGCACCCTGCCGTCGACATTGACGTAAGAGCCGTCGCTTTCCGGCGGCAGGCCGATGGGCAATACCGCGTGCGCCGTGCGCTTCACGCCATTGCAGGCGTAGGAACCGATGTAGACGCAGAAGGACGCGTTGCTGCGCGCCGCGTCGAACGCAGCGGACGAGGACGTGTCCTGCGAACCCGCCTGGTACACGACGAGGTGCTTGGGCGGCTGCGCCAGCATCGCAGCGGCGTTCCGGCCCTGCCCCTGCGGCTGCGCGCCCGCGCGCGCGAGGCCAACGGCGTTGGCGCCCGAAGGAATCTCGTTGTAGGCACAGCCGGTGTGCTTGGCGACGAAGCGTGCCGCAGCGCGCAACACGGATGCCTGCGGATGCTGCGCGGCGGATTCGCCGAAGATCAGCACCTTGGCCGACGCATCGGTCAACGCCTTGAGCAGCGTGCGCGAAGCATCGTCCGCGTGGATTGCGGAAATGGCTTGCGCCAGATCATGCGATTCCGGCAGATGCCCGGCATCGTTTGCGGCCTTGGCGAGTTTCAGCAACGCATCCACCATCACGGTCGGCGTGACGATGGTCTTTCCGGCCAGATCGAAGTTCAGATCGAAATCCAGCGGATTGATCGCATACACCTTGGCGCCGGCTTTCCACGCCTTGCGGATGCGATGCGCGAGCAGCGGCATCTCGTGGCGCGGATTGCAGCCGATCAGCGCGATCGCACGCGCTTTTTCGATGTCCGCCACCGGCATCTCGAACGCCGCGACCGGCGCGTCGTCGGCGAAATCCAGCGTGCGCAGACGATGATCGATGGCATCGCTGCCGAGCGCGCGCAGGATCTGCGCAAGCAGGAAGCCTTCTTCGCTCGACGCCAGCGGCGCAACCAGTGCGCCGAGATCGCCGCCCGATTTCTTCAATCCATCGGCGACGAAAGCGATGGCCTCGTCCCACGCCACTTCGACCAGTTCGCCGTTCTTGCGGATCATGGGCTTGGTCGCGCGATCCCCCGCGTACAGGCCTTGATGCGAATAGCGGTCGCGGTCGGACAGCCAGCATTCGTTGATCGCTTCGTTGTCGCGCGGCACCGTGCGCAGCACTTCGCCGCGGCGCGTGTGCAGCCACAGGTTGGAGCCGAGCGCATCGTGGTAGCCGATGGACTCGCGCGCGATCAATTCCCAGGCGCGCGCCTTGAAGCGGAACACCTTGTTGGTCAGCGCGCCGACCGGGCATACGTCGATGATGTTGCCGCCGAGTTCGGAGTCTATGGTCTTGCCGATATACGTGCCGATTTCCAGGTGCTCGCCGCGGCCCATGCCGCCGAGTTCCGGCGAGCCGGCGACTTCGGTCATGACGCGGATGCAGCGCGTGCAATGGATGCAGCGCGTCATCTCGGTGGAGATCAGCGGGCCGAGGTCCTCGTCCGGCACCACGCGCTTGCGTTCGGCGAAACGCGACACCGAGCGGCCGTAGCCGAGCGAGAGATCCTGCAATTCGCATTCGCCGCCCTGATCGCAGATCGGGCAGTCCAGCGGATGGTTGATGAGCAGGAATTCCATCACGTTGCGCTGGCCGGACAACGCGCGCGCCGACTGCGTGTGCACTTTCATGCCTTCCATCACCGGCGTGGCGCAGGCCGGTTGCGGCTTGGGCACGGCCTTGCCGTTCATTTCCGTCTCGACCATGCACATGCGGCAATTCGCGGCAATCGGCAATTTCTTGTGGTAGCAGAAACGCGGAATCGCAATCCCGGCCGCGTCGGCAGCGGCGATGATCATCGAATTCTTCGGCACCTGCAGCGGCTTGCCGTCGATCTCGATGTTGACGAAATCCGGCGGCGCGGCGGGAGTGGTCGGTTGCGCACTCATGCTGCGACTCCCAGTTGCGCATCGACGATCGAACGCTTGTGCTCGATGAAGTATTCGAACTCGTGCCAGAAATGCCGCAGCATGCCCTGCACCGGCCACGCCGCGGCTTCGCCGAACGCGCAGATGGTGTGGCCTTCGATCTGGCCGGCGGCCTGCTTGAGCATCTGCACGTCTTGCATGCTCGCCTTGCCTTCGACGATGCGCGTGAGCACGCGGTACATCCAGCCGGTGCCTTCGCGGCAGGGCGTACACTGGCCGCAGGATTCGGCGAAGTAGAACCGCGAAATCCGCTGGCAGGCGCGTACCATGCAGGTGGTTTCGTCCATCACGATCACGGCGCCGGAACCCAGGCCCGATCCGGCCTTCTGGATCGCGTCGTAGTCCATGGTCAGCGCCATCATCGTATCCGCCGGCAGCACCGGCATGGACGAGCCGCCGGGGATCACGGCCTTGAGCTTGTGCCCGTTGCGCACGCCACCGGCCATCGCGAGCAGATCGGCGAACGGCGTACCCAGCTTGATTTCGTAGTTGCCCGGCTTGTTGACGTGGCCGGACACGGAAAAAATCTTCGGCCCGCCGTTGTTCGGCTTGCCCTGGGACAGAAACCACTCCGCACCGCGGCGCAATATCGCCGGCACGGAGGCGTAGGTTTCGGTGTTGTTGATCGTGGTCGGCTTGCCGTAGAGGCCGAACCCGGCCGGAAACGGCGGCTTGAAGCGCGGCATGCCTTTCTTGCCTTCCAGCGATTCCATCAGCGCGGTTTCCTCGCCGCAGATGTAGGCGCCGGCGCCGAGTGCGTTATGAATGTCCACGTCGATGCCGCTGCTGCCGATGTTCTTGCCGAGCAGTCCAGCCGCGTAGGCCTCCCGCAGCGCTTCTTCGCAATGCTCGAACGGCTCGTGGTGGAATTCGCCGCGCAGGTAGTTGTAGGCAACGGTCGATCCGGTCGCGTAGCAGGCGATGGCGAGGCCCTCGAGCACCGCGTGCGGGTTGTAGCGCAGGATGTCGCGATCCTTGCAGGTGCCGGGTTCGGATTCGTCCGAATTGCACAAAATATACTTTTGCATGGCGCCCTTGGGCATGAAGCTCCACTTCAGACCCGTGGGGAATCCCGCGCCGCCGCGGCCGCGCAGCGAGGATTTCTTCAATTCGTCGACGATCGTGGCCGGATCGGGCTTTTCGGCAAGAATCTTTTTCCACGCCTGCCAGCCGCCGGTTTGCACATAGCTGTCCAGCGACCACGGCTTGTCGAAATGCAACGTGGTGTAGACGACCTGGTGTTCCTGGGGTGCGAATCCTACGACCATGGTTATTTGAGCCCATCCAGAATCTTGTCGACCGACTCCGGCGTCAGGTGCTCGTGGTAATGCCCGTTAACGACCATCATCGGCGCGCCGCAGCATGCCGCAAGGCATTCTTCCTCGCACTTGAGGTAGACGCGGCCATCCGGCGTGGATGCACCGACCTTGATGCCGAGTTTTTTCTCGCAATGCCTGAGGATGTCCTCGCCGCCGTTGAGCCAGCAACTGATGTTCGTGCACACCGCGACGTTGTTGCGTCCGACCGGATGCGTCTCGAACATCGAATAGAACGTCGCCACCTCGTAGGCCCACACCGACGGCAGGTCGAGGTACTTGGCCGTCGCGGTGATGAGCTCGTCGGTCAAGTGGCCGCCGTTTTGTTCCTGCGCCGCGAACAAGCCCTGGATCAGCGCCGAACGCTTGCGATCCGCCGGGAATTTCGCCGCCCAGTGGTCGATGTGCTCGCGCGTGTGCGCGGTCAACGCGACCAGCGGATCGACGTCCTTGACCTCGTTGTAGTGTCCCGTCGCTTTCATCGGTCGATCTCGCCAAATACCACGTCGTAGGTGCCGATCATCGCGACGACGTCCGCCAGCATGTGCCCGCTGACGATCGTGTCGATCGACGACAGGTGCGCGAAGCCCGGCGCGCGCAAGTGGACGCGGAACGGCTTGTTCGCGCCATCGGAGACGAGGTAGCAGCCGAACTCGCCCTTCGGCGCCTCGACCGCGCAATACGTTTCGCCGGCCGGCACGCAGTAGCCTTCGGTGAACAGTTTGAAATGGTGGATCAGCGCTTCCATGCTTTCCTTCATTTCCTCGCGCCTGGGCGGCGCGACCTTGTAGTTCTCCAGCATCGCCGGGCCGGGATTGGTGCGCAGCCACGCCACGCATTGCTTGATGATGCGATTGGACTGGCGCATTTCCTCGACGCGCACGAGGTAGCGGTCGTAGCAATCGCCCTGCACGCCCACAGGGATGTCGAAATCCATATGGTCGTACATGGCGTAGGGCTGCTTCTTGCGCAGATCCCATTCGATGCCGGAGCCGCGCAGCATCGGCCCGGTCATGCCCCAGGCCAGCGCCTGTTCCGGCGATACCACGCCGATGCCAACCGTGCGCTGCTTCCAGATGCGGTTGTCGGTGAGCAGGGTCTCGTATTCGTCGACGCGATGCGGGAAATCGTCGGCGAAGGCATCGAGGAAATCGAGCATCGAACCTTCGCGCCAGGCATTGCGGCGATTCAGGTCGGCGCCCTTGTGCCAGCGCGATTCCTTGTACTGCGGCATCTTGTCGGGCAAGTCGCGATAGACGCCGCCCGGGCGGTAATAAGTCGCGTGCATGCGCGCACCGGACACCGCCTCGTAGCAATCCATGAGTTCTTCGCGCTCGCGGAACGCGTACAGGAACACCGCCATGGCGCCGAGGTCGAGCGCGTTCGAGCCGATCCACATCAGGTGATTGAGGATGCGCGTGATTTCGTCGAACAGCGTGCGGATGTATTGCGCGCGGATCGGCGCCTCGATGCCCATCAGTTTTTCGATGGCGCGCACGTAAGCGTGCTCGTTGCACATCATCGACACGTAATCCAATCGATCCATGTAGCCGATCGACTGGTTGAACGGCTTGGACTCGGCGAGCTTCTCGGTGCCGCGGTGCAGAAGGCCGATGTGCGGATCGGCGCGCACGATGGTTTCGCCGTCCATCTCCAGCACCAGGCGCAGCACGCCGTGCGCGGCGGGATGCTGCGGGCCGAAATTGATCGTGTAGTTCTTGATCTCTTGCATTGTTATTTCTTCACATCGCCGGCGGCTTCCGCCTGCGCCTGTTCCCAGCGCGAATCGTGACGGATGACGCGCGGCACCAGCACGCGCGGCACGACGCTGGTCACGGGTTCGTAGATCACGCGGCCTTGCGCCTCGTCGAAGCGCACCTCGACATTGCCGATCAGCGGAAAATCCTTGCGGAACGGATGGCCGACGAAACCATAGTCGGTGAGGATGCGGCGCAGGTCCGGATGCCCTTCAAAGACGATGCCGAACAGGTCGAACGTCTCGCGCTCGAACCAGTTCGCGCCGGGCCACAACGACACCAGCGACGGCACCACCGGCAACGCGTCGTCCTGCGCATGGCAGCGCAGGCGCACACGCCGATTGTGCGCGATCGAGGTCAGCTGCACGATCACGCCAAAGCGTTTGTTGCCGATACCGGGATGCGGACGTTCCTGCCAATCGAAGCGGCCCGGGCCCTCGCCTTCCACGCCGCGCGAAAATCCGGTCGAAGTGACGTCGCTCGTATCCCACTCGACCTGGCCGTAGCTCAGGTAATCGACGCCGCACAGGTCGATGAACTGTTCGAAGCGGAATTCGGCGTCGTCGCGCAAATGTTGCGCGATCGCGAGCCAGTTTTCCGGCAGCACGTCGACGATGGTCTCGCCGCGCCACTCCTGCGTGGCGGCGATCTTTTCGCCGAGATGCACGGTCAGGCGCTGCGCGAGCGTGTCCATGCTCATGCGAGGCGCACCTTGTCGGATTTCTTGCCGACCGTTTCGGTGCGGCGGATTTTCTTTTGCAATTGCAGGATGCCGTAGACCAGCGCCTCGGCCGTGGGCGGACAGCCCGGCACATAGACGTCGACTGGCACGATGCGGTCGCAACCGCGCACCACGGCGTAGGAATAGTGGTAGTAGCCGCCGCCGTTCGCGCACGAGCCCATCGAAATGACCCACTTCGGATTCGGCATCTGGTCGTAGACGCGGCGCAGCGCCGGCGCCATCTTGTTGACCAGGGTGCCGGCCACGATCATCACGTCGGATTGGCGCGGACTCGGCCGGAACACCACGCCGTAGCGGTCCAGGTCGATGCGCGCGGCTCCGGCATGCATCATCTCCACCGCGCAGCAGGCCAGGCCGAAAGTCATCGGCCACATCGAGCCGGTGCGCGCCCAGTTGACCAGCGCGTCCATCGACGCGGTCGCCCAGCCGCGCTGCAGCAGCGGGTTGTCGCCGTCCGGACGCAGGATGTCATCGACCGGGCCGGTCGGCACCGGGTTGTGGAAAAGGTTCTTCGCGACGGTGGTGTCGGTCATTCCCATTCGAGCGCGCCCTTTTTCCAGCAGTACACAAATCCCAAAAGCAGCAACAGCAGGAACATCAGCATCTCGACCAGCGCGACGATGCCGATGTGCTTGAACACCACCGCCCACGGAAACAGGAAGGCGATTTCCAGATCGAAGATGATGAACAGGATGGCGATGAGGTAATAGCGCACGTCGAATTTCATGCGCGCGTCCTCGAACGCTTCGAAGCCGCATTCGTAGGCGTCGGATTTTTCCTTGTTCGCGCTGCGCGGACCAAGCAGTGCGCCAATGCCGAGCAAGGCCACGCCGATGCCGCCGGCGACGATCAGGAACAGGAGTATCGGCAGGTATTCGGCCAGCACGGGACGAGTCACCTCATGGCAGGGTGGCAAAGCCTGCCGATTTTCGCATGCGCGCCGCCGCACACGCAATGCGAAGCGACAAAAAAACCCGCACGCGCGGGTTTGTTTGTTGGTGCCCAAGAGAGGACTCGAACCTCCACGCCTTTCGGCGCTACCACCTCAAGGTAGTGCGTCTACCAATTCCGCCACCTGGGCAAAGAGTGTGCACGACCATCCCTGGTACAAGCCCGATACGTCCTGTATCGGACTATTCGAAAGAGCCTACTGTTTCTTTGTAGCTTCCGGTTTGCCGCCGTCTTTCTTTTCCGCCGCTGGCGCTGCAACCGGAGCCGGCATCGCGGCCGGCACATCGCTCTTGGCTGGAGCTGCCGGCACGTCGCTCTTGACCGGCGCGGCGGGTACCGCAACGGGCGCGGGCACCTTGGCCGGCTCGGACGTACCGACGCCGCTCATGATACCCAGATCGCTGTTCGGGTTCGCGACGGGATGCAGGTAAATGCCCATGGCGATGCTGAGGATGAAAAAGACAGCCGCGAGGATCGCCGTGCTGCGCGAGAGGAAGGTGGACGCGCCGCGCGCACCGAACACCGTCGCCGAGGCACCACCGCCGAAGCCCGAGCCTGCCGCCGCGCCATCGCCGCGCTGCAGGAGGATGAGCACGCACATCGCGATCGCGACAAGCACGTAGAAGATGTTGAAAATCGTGAGCAACATGGGTAATTCCGTCGATTCAACCCTGCGCCGCGGCGCAGATGGCCAGAAAATCCGCGGCGACCAGAGATGCGCCGCCGATCAATCCGCCGTCGATATCCGGCTGGGCAAATAGCCCGGCCGCATTGTCCGGCTTCACGCTGCCGCCATACAAAATCGGCAGCGAGCCGGAGATTTTAGCATCTTCCCGGCGGATTTTGTCACGGATGAACGCATGTACGGCCTGGGCCTGATCCGGCGTCGCCGTGCGCCCGGTGCCGATCGCCCAGACCGGCTCGTAGGCGACTACCGCTGCCACGAGGCTCGCGACCGTGCTACGCGCGATCACGGCATCGAGTTGGGCGGCGATCACGACTTGCGTTTGACCGGCGTCGCGCTGCTCCAGCGTCTCGCCCACGCACAGCACTGGAACCAGCCCGGCCGCCTGCGCCTGCGCGTATTTGGCCGCGACGACCTCGTTCGACTCGGCGTGGTACTGGCGTCGCTCAGAGTGTCCGATCAAGGCATAACGCGCGCCGCTGTCCTTGACCATGCAGGCCGCCACCTCGCCGGTGAAGGCGCCCTTGTCGTGCGCACTGACGTCCTGCGCGCCGAATTGGATCGACGTGCCCACATGCGACGAGATCAATTCGGCCAGGTAGGGAAACGGCGGGAACACGGCAATCTCGCAGGCCATCGGCGGCGCCTTCGCGATCGCATCGACGAGCGCACGCGCGCTCGCGCGCGTACCGTGCATTTTCCAGTTTCCGGCAACGATCTTGCGACGCATGGCCAACCCCGAATATCAGCGGCGCGCAGGATAACCCAACCGGCAAGAGGATAGAATCGCCGCATGGACACCGCCATTTATGCAAACCGCTTCGCCCTCGTCACTGGCGCCTCGGCCGGTATCGGCGCCGCCTTCGCGCGCGAACTCGCCGCGCGCAGCTGCGCGCTGGTGCTGACCGCGCGGCGCACGGACCGCCTCGATGCGCTCGCCTCAGAACTCCGCGAAAAGCACGGTGTACGCTGCGAATGCATCGCCGCCGACCTGGCCGATCCTGTCGCCGTGGAAACCCTGTGCGCCGAAATCGCGCATCGCGGCATCGCCATCGACATCCTGGTCAACAACGCCGGCTACGGCGTGCCCGGAAGTTTCCTCGCGCCGGCGTGGCGCACGCATGCGGATTTCATCCGCGTGTTGATGACCGTGCCCTGCGAGCTCATCTATAAATTGCTGCCGGGCATGCAGCAGCGTGGCTACGGCCGCATCCTCAACATCGCCTCGCTGGCCGGACACATCCCGGGTTCGGCCGGGCACACGCTTTACGGCGCCTCGAAAGCGTTCCTAATCAAGTTCTCGCAATCGCTGGCGCTGGAAAATACGACAACGGGCGTGAACGTGTGCGCCGTCTGCCCGGGATTCACTTACTCGGAATTCCACGATGTCACCGGCACGCGCGGCATCGTCTCGAAAATGCCGAAGTGGATGTGGATGCACGCCGATGAGGTCGCCCGCATCGGCGTCGACGCCGCCGAACGCGGCGAAATCGTTTGCATCACCGGTCGCGCCAACCGCGCGATCAAATCCCTGTTCAAGTTGCTGCCGGATCGCTTCGCCTTGCGTTCGATGCAGAAGCGCTCGAAGAGCTTTCGCGCGCGCGACTGAAGCGCCTAGCGCTTGCTGACCGTATAGACATCGTTGCCAAAGGAATGCAGATCCGCTGTGCCGGCATAGCCCAGGTGCGGAAGGCCGAACAAATCCTCGATGCTGCGCAGCAGGGAATAATGATTGTAGTCCTGCGCGGATGTCGTGCCCGGCGCGATGTAGGGTGAAAGCAGCACCGTGCCGATGCGTCCGCCGCCTGGCCCGAAGCGTCCCGGCGGCGGACCGTCGGGTAGCGGCTGTTCGCCGCAACAAGCATCGCCCGCCGTGCCTTCGTCGAAGGTGACAACGAGCAAGCCGTCTTCCCGGAATGCCGGGGACGCGAGAATCTTCGGCACCCACGCGCGCAGGAATGCATCGGCCGAGATCAGCCCGCCCGGCTCGCCGTTCTTGCACGGCGCATCGTGACCGTCGTGACACAGGTTCGGCGTGATGAAGGCGAAATTCGGCGTCGTCGCGATATCGCCCAAGTCGCGGTTCAGCGCATCGAGGTTGACCACATGTTTATCGCAGCGCGCCGGATCGTCGATGATGGAATGAAAGTAGACGAACGGATTGTGCTTGGCCGCATATTGATCCTGCGGCGTGGCGTGGTTGGTGTGGTCGACCGCGCCGACATCGGCGTGCGCGCACGTCGCCGACTCGCGCGCAGGATCCGCACCCATGTCTTCCATGTAGCCCTTCCAGGTGAATCCGGCGGCTTCGAGCTGATCGGGCAAGGTCTTGACGTCGGCCGGATAGACACAGCCCTCGCCGATGGCCTGGCCATTCGTATCGAGTCCCGGCTGCGTGCGCACGAAATCGGTGAACGTCTTGCAATCGTCTTGCGTCGCCTTGTTCGGCGCCTGCCCGCTGATCATGGCGATGTAGTTGTCCAGGCTCAGGTGGCCGATGGCGTAATAGTTCGCCAGCAACGCACCCTGCCTGGGCAATTCGTGCGCGAGGTAGGGCGCGATGGAGTTTTCGTGGAACGTCACCTCGAACGGTTCGTTTTCCAGCACGATCACGAAGACATGACGGATGCGGACACCAGCATCATGCTTTGATACCGGCGTATCCGCACAGGAAACCAGCAGCAACAACGCCGCCATAGCGAAAAAGCATCGGATCTGCGCCATGACCCTGGTCCCCGATCAGATCAGCTTGATCTCGCGCAACCGCTCCTGCAGGTATTCGTGCGCGGTTATCGAGGTGTCGTAGCGGCGCGGGTTGTCCGCGGTCACGCACGACGGCAGCGGATCGAGCACGACGTCGGGATTCGGATGCAGGAAGAACGGCACCGAATAGCGCGGCTCGCGGGCCTGCTCGCCCGGCGGATTGACGACGCGATGCGTGGTCGAGGGATACACGTGGTTGGTCAGGCGCTGCAGCATGTCGCCGATGTTGACGACGATGGTGTCGGCGTCGGACGTGAACGGCACCCACTCGCCCGCGCGCGATTTGACTTCCAGCCCCGCGCTGCTCGCGCCGACCAGCAGGGTGATGAAGTTGATGTCTTCGTGCGCACCGGCACGCACGTTCGGCACGTCGAGCGTCGTGATCGGCGGATAGTGGATCGGGCGCAGGATGGAATTGCCGAAATTCGTCTTGTCGGCGAAGAAGTCCTCCGCCAAACCAATATGCAGCGCAAGCGCGCGCAGCACGCGCGAGCCGAGCGCATCGAGTGCGTTGTACAGCGCCAACCCCTTGTCGTGGAATTCCGGAATTTCGGCCGGCCACACGTTCGGCGGCATCACCTCCGCAAATCTGGAACCGGCCGGCAGTTCGCGGCCGATGTGGTAGAACTCCTTCAGATCCGGATAACGCGAATCCTTGGCCGTCTCGATGCCGAACGGCGTGTAGCCGCGCGCACCGCCGGTACCCTCGAGGTGGTACTTCGCCTTCGTTTCGGCGGGCAGCGCGAAGAAGCGCACGAACGCGTCGTAGGCGCCGCCGATCAGCGTTTGCGGAATGCCGTGGCCGCGGATGCCGGCAAAGCCCCATTCGCGGTAGGCCGCGCCGAGTTCGGCGACGAAGGCATTGCGATCGCTGTCGTAGCGGCGGATGTCGAGGGTGGGTATGCGTGTGCTCATGCACCCGATTCTACGACGCGAGCCAACTCCTGTGCGAGCCGGTGCACTTCCGTGGCGTCCTCGCCTTCGACGGTCACGCGCACCAGCGGTTCGGTGCCGGAGGCGCGCAGCACCACGCGGCCGCGGCCGTGCAGGGTTTCTTCCACCTGTCGCAGCGCGGCTTGCACTGGTGCGCCCTCAATCGCGGCAGCGGCGACGCGCACGTTGAGCATCACCTGCGGCACGCGGTGCAGACCGGTGCGCGCCTGCGCGAGCGTGATGCCCTGGCGCCGCAAGGAATCGAGCACGAGCAGGGCGCTGACGATGCCGTCGCCGGTCGGCGCATGCTCCAGGCTCAGCAGATGCCCGGACGCCTCGCCGCCGAGCGTACCGCCGCGTTCCTTGAGCATCTGCATAACGTAACGGTCGCCCACGTTGGCGCGCAGGAACTCCACGCCGAGTTCGCCGATCGCGCGTTCCACACCGTAATTCGTCATCAGCGTGCCGACGACCGGTCCGTGCAGCGCGCCACGCGAGCGCGCGTCGCAGGCGAGGATGTAGAGCAGGTCGTCGCCGTCGACATGCACACCGCCGGCATCGACCATCTGCACGCGGTCGCCGTCGCCGTCGAAGGCGATGCCGAGGTCCGCGCCATGCTCGCGCACCGCCGCCCGCAGTGCGGCGATGTGCGTGGCGCCGCAATCGCGGTTGATGTTTTCGCCGTCCGGACTCACGCCGATCGCGTGCACCTGCGCGCCGAGTTCGGCGAAGAGTTTCGGCGCGATGTGATAGGTGGCGCCATGCGCGCAATCCAGTACGATGCGCAGGCCGCGCAATTGCAGGCCCGG
>DATJIL010000053.1:0-4175 GCA_035493385.1 Rudaea sp. | reverse complement strand
AGGTCTCGCCGTATTTCCACATCGTCGAATGGGCGGTGCGCTGGATCATCGTGGCGGCTGCGATCGGCTTTCCTTTCGCGATGGCGTTCTCGTGGTTCTACGAATGGACGCCGCACGGAATCCAGCGCGAGAGTGACGTCGAGACGAACGCATCTGTCACGCGCGAAACCGGCAAGAAAATGGATCGCTGGATCATCGCGATACTTGGTGTCGCCGTCGTCCTGCTGCTGGCCGACAAGTTCGTGCTGCACAGCGATGCCGGCGTCGCAACCGTGATCGACAAGTCCGTCGCCGTGCTGCCGTTGCTCAACGAGAGCGGCGACCCGCAGCAGGACTATTTTTCAGATGGTCTTTCCGAAGAACTGATTTCCGCGCTCGCGCAGGTCCACGACCTGAAGATCATCGGCCGCAATTCGTCGTTCCAGTTCCGTGGCAGGCAGCAGGACGACACCGCCGCCATCGGCGCGAAACTCGGCGTCGCGACCTTGCTCGAAGGTACCGTGCGCAAGCAGGGCAATCGGGTGCGCATCGTCGCGTCGCTGGTCAAGGCATCCGACGGGAGCGAGTTGTGGTCGCAGACCTACGACCGCGAACTGAAGGATGTCTTCGCGGTGCAAAGCGAGATCGCGACATCGGTTGCCGGCGCATTGAAAACGACCTTGCTCGGAAGAACCATCGAATCGGCAGACAAGCCGCCCAGCGGCAACCTCGACGCCTACAACGCGCTGCTGCAGGGCCGCTTCTATGCCGAGCGTCGCAATCGCGTGGACTACCTCAAGGCAGTCGACTACTACCAGCAGGCGATCCGGCTCGATCCGGATTACGCCATCGCCTATGCGCGGCTGGCGATCGCGCAGCAATGGTTCAACAACTGGGTGGCCAACGCCGACGAACGCAAGGCGATCAGTCCGCTCGCGCGCTCCAACGCGAACAAGGCAGTCGAATTGAATCCGCAATCGGCGGTGGCGCTGGGTGCGCTCGGCATCAACCAGGCCTGGTCGGATATCGACTATCCGGCAGCAGAGGCGACATTGAAAAAGGCCGTCGCGCTCGACCCGTCGAATCCGGAAACGCTGTATCAACTCGCCGATGTCACCGGCTGCCTCGGGCGACTGGATGAATCCGTCGCGATGATGCGCAAAGTGCTGGCGATGGAACCGCTCAACGCCTCGTTCCATTTCTACACCGGGCAATTCCTGCTCGCGATGGGACGGCTCGATGAAGCCGAAGCCGAGCTGCGCCGGGCGATCGAACTGCAACCGACAGCCGAAGCTTTCCGCACGTATCTGGCCATGGCCTACATCAAGCACGGCCAACTCGATCAGGCCTTGCTCGCGGCGAACGCGGAACCTGGGCCGGCCCAGCATCGGGCGGCGCTCGCGATGGTTTATTTCGCCCAGGGCGACAAGGCGCGGGGAGAAGCGCAACTGGCGGAGATCATCCGGCTCGATGCAACCTACTCGCAGATGTTGATTGCCGACATCTACGTGCTTCGCGGCGATGCAGACCAGGTCTTCGAATGGCTGGATCGCGGCCTCGCCAAGGGCGATCCCGGGGTTGCCGCCATGTACGAAGACCCGTTCCTGGTCCCGGCGCTGCGACAAGATCCACGCCTCGCACTGGTTGCGAGAAGACTCGGATTGCCCGATCCGGCCACGGTACCGGCCCGCGGTCCGTCGCCCCCGGTGGCTCCCCGTGCCGTGGAACCTCCCGCGACCGTTTCCGGTGCTACGCCTTGAGCAAACCCGGCTTCCTCCCCGAGCTCAGCCGCGAGACCGTGCGGCAGATACGCAACGTCTGCTTTCGAGTGCCGGGATTCAACAGCGCTACTTCCGGTTCTGGCCGAAAGCGGATACCGACGTGGAGCATGTTGAGTGGCCGCAACCGGAACATTTTCAGGTGGCCATCCGACGGCACGTCGGTCCGGCGCAAGGCACTCTTTCGTCCACTTCCATCCGTAAGGAGTAGGATGCATGTCCGGTGCTCCCAGGGTGACGCGGATGAAAATGTTGCTCAAAGCCTGCCTCGCTGTCACGTTGCTTGGCCTCGCCGCTGGCGTGCTGGCAGCTCCGACGATCGAGCTCAAGGACGGTAGCCGCATACAGGGCGAGATACTTGGCCTCGACAATGGCGTGTACACCGTGCGCTCGCCCAGCATCGGCACCGTGCATGTCGCGCAGTCGAACATCGTACGGATCGTGTACGACGGCGACTCCGCGAATGGTGCGAGGGTGTCAGGCAAATCGCCGGCACGCGATGACGGCAGCCTGACCCGCGACATCCAGCAACTGCAGACGCGCCTGACGCAGGACCCGGCCGCCATGCAGTCGATCATGAGCCTGCAATCCGACCCGCAGATCCAGGCCATCCTGAACGATCCGGCCATCGTCAAGGCCATCCAGGAGGGCGACTACATGAGCTTGCTGGGCAACGCGAAGATCCAGGCGTTGGAAAGCGACGCGCGATTGCAGCAACTGCTGCAGCAGCAAGCGCATTGACCGAAAAGGGAACTTGAGGCTGCCACCCGATAACGCAATGGCAATCAGGACTCGAAAAGACGCTGCGCATCCGCGTAAGTGAATTCGGAAGCCAGCGCATCGAAGCTGTTGCCATCCAGAATGGCACGGGCCGCCTGATCGACCGCGCCGAGCGCGAGCGTGGCGAAGCGCGTGGCCGTGCTGACGCGGGCGACGCCCAGCCGCGCCAGTTGCGCCAGCGGCGGCACGCCGCGTCCGGCAGCTACGTTGACCGGCGCATCAACGGCGCGCACGAATGCCGCGAGCGTCGATGCGTCACTCAAGCCAATCGGATAGATGCAGTCCGCGCCCGCGGCAAGGTAGGCGTGCGCACGCATCGTCGCGTCGGCCAGCGGCGCGGATGGATCGGACGGCGGATGCATCCAGTTGTCGACGCGCGCATTGATCACAATGGGTACTCCCGCCGCATCGGCGGCGGATCGCGCGGCGCGGATGCGTGCGGCGGCTTCGTCGCAGTCACGCAGGGGGCCGTGACCGGGCGTGCCATCTTCCAGATTGATGCCGACCGCGCCAGTGGCGATGACCGCACTCACCGTGTCGCCCACGGCGGCCGGCGTATCGCCGTAGCCGCCTTCGATATCAGCGGTTACCGGCAGATCGACCGCACGCACGATGCGCGCGATTGCGTCCAGCACCTCGGCTAGCGGCGTGCGTTCGCCGTCGGCGTAGCCGAGCGACCAGGCCATGCCGCCGCTGGTGGTCGCGATCGCGGCGAAGCCGCGCCGTGCGAACAGCCGTGCGCTGCCGGCATCCCAGGCATTGGGCAACAACACGATGCGCTTGCGATCGTGCAGGCTCCGCAACGCCTGCGCCCTACCGATCTGCGTTTGTCGATCCACTGGGTTCTCTGTGGCTTTTTGAAAGATCGAGATTACACCCGGCGTGCCTGTCACAATCCCGTAACCGGATTTGCGCCGGTCTGTAGCAATCGGCGGGGATACTGCGCACCTGCGTGGACCGGGGCACTGGCTTGTCGCCACGGTGCGCGCGAGGTCATCCATCCACGCAATCCCACGCCGGAGTCACAAAAATGCGCCATACCCCGATCGCCGCCGCGCTTGCCGCGGTCCTGCTTGCCTCCGCGGCAGTCGCCCACGCCGACGCCATGACCGACACCACGTTGAGCGGCAAGACCTACATCGATTTCACCAACCTCGACCAGACCAAGAACGGCAGCGACACCGCGAACGCCGGCACCGGCCTGGACGTGAAGCGCTTTTACCTGACCGTCGACCACAAATTCGACGATTTCTGGTCCGCCGGCATCACCACCGACTTCAACTACACGGCGAGCAGCGGCGAGACCCAACTGTTCGTGAAGAAGGCCTGGGTGCAGGCGAACTTCAGCGACGCGTTCAAGGTGCGCGCCGGTGCCGACGACATGCCGTGGATTCCCTATGTTGAAGGCTTGTACAGCCTGCGCTACGTCGAGAACACCCTGATCGACCGCCTCAAGTTCGGCACGTCGTCCGACTGGGGCCTGCACGCGTTCGGCAGCGGCGACGCCCTGTGGAACTACAACGTCGCCGTGGTCAACGGCGCCGGCTACAAGAATCCGACGCGCAGCAACAGCGTGGACGTCGAGGGCCGTTTCGGCGTGACCCCGCTGCCCGGCCTGAGCTTCGCGGTCGGCGGTTA
>DATJIL010000052.1:0-2282 GCA_035493385.1 Rudaea sp. | reverse complement strand
CATGTCGAGGTCGCGCCAGCGCACCGAGGTCAGTTCCGACACGCGCAGGCCGGACGAGTATAGAAGTTCCAAAAGTGCACGGTCGCGCACGCTTTCCGGATCGTTTACCGGAAAATCCAGCAGCGCGCCGACTTCGTCCACGTCGAGCACCTGCGGCAGTTTGCGCGGCGCCTTGGGCGAGCGCACGCCGATGGCTGGATTCGTCGGCGCCTCGCCTTCGCGCGCGAGCCAGCGATAGAAACTTCGATACGCCGAGAGCATGTCGCGCAAGGAACCCGGCGATAGTCCCGCGCGATGCGACTTGGCGATGAAGGCCTGGATCTGCTCGCCGCGCACTTCGCGCCAGCGCGTCACATTTTGCGTGTGCAAGTACTCGTTCAACTGACGCAGCGAGCGCGTGTAATTGGCCAGCGTCGCCGGCGAATAGCGCCGCTCGATGCGCAGGTAGGCGGCGAAGCCTTCGATACCCTGCGCGAGCGAATTGCCGGTCATCGAGTTCAGGAATAACGGGCAATCGCCGCCGCTATCGTTTCGGCGATCAGCTTCAGGAACACCGTACCCATGCCCGGATGAAAGCGATGCGCATCGGCGCTGCCGATCGCGAGCATGCCGACATGGCCGACCGGCATCAGTACCGACGATTGCACCGCGTCTTTCTCGCTGCCGAAAAGGTAATCGAGCTTGTCCGGCTGCAGACGTCCGCACAACGGTTCGCCGCGCTTGAGAAATTCCGCGAACGCGGGCAGTTCTGCCGCGCCGCCCGGCGCGAGCAGCAGCCAGTCCGCGGCGGGTAGGTCTTCGTTCGCGGCGCGGAACAGGACGAGGCGGATGCGCTCGGTGTTGAAATCCTCGGTCAGCGTCGCGGCAACGCGCCGCACGCAGTCGCCCAGCGCGCGTTCGCGCAGTAGCGCCATCGCGAGCGTGTGCGAGCGGATCATGAGCTGTTCGTTTTCCTGCGCGATGCCGATCAGCTCGTGCAGGCGCCGGTTCAATTCGCGTTTCTGTTCGCGCAGCACATCGAGCTGATAATGCGCCAGCGAGGTCGAAGCGCCCTGGTCGCGTGGCATGGCCAACGTCAGCGCGATGTCTGGATACTCGCTCAGGAATTCCGGATGGCGGCGCAGGAAACTCGCCACCTCGGTCGGGTTGAGTCCATCCTTGGCCGTTGTCTCGCTCATATCTGGATTTCTCCCTCGAACACGAATTGCGCCGGTCCGCGCATCCACACCGGTGCGCCTGAGTCGTCCCACTGGATTTGCAGGGTTCCACCCGGCAGTTCCACGGCGACCGTGGCGTCGAGTTTGCCACGCCTGCGCAGGATCGCAACCGCCGCGCAGGCGCCGCTGCCGCAGGCCAGCGTCGCGCCCGCGCCGCGCTCCCACACGCGCAGGCGGATGCGCGCGCGATCCAGCACTTGCGCGAAACCGACGTTGCAGCCTTGTGGAAAATGCACATTTGTGGATAACGCCGTACCGAGCGATTCCAGTGGCGCGGACGCGACGTCCGCCACTTCGATCAGCGCATGCGGGTTGCCCATCGACACCGCGCCGAATTCAACGTCCGCATTGGCAATACGCAGCCGATATGGGTCGGCCGCCGGCAAATCCAGTGGAACCTGTTCCGGCGCGAAACGCGGCACGCCCATGTTCACGCGCACGTCGTCGTCATCGAGCAATTCCACCGCGACCGGGCCGGAGGGGCTTTGCAGCCGCGTCATGCCCGCACCGAGCGCGCCGGCACGGCGCAGCCACGCGGCGACGCAACGCACGCCATTGCCGCACTGCATGGCGCGCGAGCCGTCGATGTTGTAGATGCCGTAGCGAAATGCGCTCGTGGAATCCGGCGCCGATTCGATGGTCAGTAGCTGATCGAAGCCGACGCCGAAATGGCGGTCACCGATCTTCGCGATCTGTGCGGGCGACAGGGAGAACGGTTGCGTGCGGCAATCCACGATCACGAAATCGTTGCCGATGCCGTGCATCTTGGCGAAGCGCAACTTCACTGCTTGCCGGAATCCTGCGGCGGAGCCGGTGTCGTTGCAGGTTGTTGCGGCTGGGTTTGCGGTTTCTGGTCCGGCAGCACGAGCGGGCCCTTGTTGCCACAACCGGCAAGGGCGGCGCAGAGCGCCAGCAAGACAATGATGAAATGAATTCGGCGCATGGCGGTCTCCTGCGATTTCATGTTCGCAAGTATACCGTTCTGCGATGCATCTTCGTCTTCACAACGGCGTCAAGTGTGCGTAGGCCACGACCAGCCACTTCGCGCCGGCATTCTCGAAATTG
>DATJIL010000051.1:0-5323 GCA_035493385.1 Rudaea sp. | reverse complement strand
CCTCGACGCTGCCCTTCGCCAGCCACCCGGAGAACCTGAAGGAGATCGCCGCGAAGCTCGGCGTCGCCAACATCCTCGAAGGCAGCGTGCAGCGCGTCGGCAACAAGGTGCGCATCAACGTGCAGTTGATCCAGGCAAGGAGCGACTCGCACCTGTGGAGCGATACCTACGACCGCACACTCGACGACGTGTTCACCGTGCAGGGCGAAGTCTCCGGCGCGATTGCCGATCACCTCGGCGCGGCATTGAACGGCGATTCGAAACGCGAAGTGGCCGCGGTGCCGACGCGCAACGGCGCGGCACTCGATGCCTACCTGCGCGGTGTCGCCTTGAGTCACAGGGGATTTTCCGACGCCGATTTCGTGCCAGCACTGCACGCACTCCAGGACGCCGTGAAAGCCGATCCGGACTTCGCACAGGCGTGGGCGACATTGGCGAGACTGGATTCACTGATGATATACGTTCGCTGGGACGCCACGCCGGAACGGCGCGCCGAATGCCTGCGCGCGCTGGAAACCGCCGAACGCCTGCAACCGGATGCTCTCGATACGCTCTCTGCCCGCGCCGTCTACCTCGCCTTCGTGCAGGTCGACCTTGGTGAAGCCCGCAAGCGTCTCGAGGATCTGCAAACGCGTTGGCCCAACGATGTCGGCACCCTGCGTGTGCTCGCCAGCACGATCCGGCGCTTGGGGAACTGGGAGCAAGCCGACGACCTCCAGCAACAGGCGCTCCGGCTCGATCCGTTGAACGCCAGCATCTACCGTGACATCGCTGTCAGCATGACCAACGAACGCCGCTTCGAGGCGGCGCTCGCGGCCGCGGATCGCGCACTGGCGCTGGTGCCAGGCGACGAGGAGACGCGCCAGGTGCAGGGTGACGTCTACCTGGCGCAGGGCGACCTCGTGCGCGCGGCGCAGGCGCTAGACAAGTTGCCCGCGACGCTGTCGGACCAGTGCCATCAATACGTCGTGCTCGCGCGCATGCAACGAAGGCCAGGGCCGGCGATCGCGTGGTTAACGGGCCTGCTGCAGCGGGCCGATGCCAATACGCCGCCGATCGAGATCGGTTTTGGCTATCAGGATCTCGGCGACCTGCAGCAATTGAACGGCGATCACGCTGCAGCGATTGCGAGTTACAAGCATGCGAGCGACCTCATGCAGCCGCTGGTCGAACGCGAACCGGACAATGAGTGGGCCTTCGGCGTTCTTACCTACGCGCGGATCGGCCTGGGCGAGGGGGATGCCGCGCTGGCTGCCATGCAACAAAGGCAGGCAGAGCGACCCGAAGCAAAGGGCGCCACGAACAACGACTTGATCAGGGAATTTCGCGCACGCGTCCTCGCCCGCCTGGGCCACAAGCCCGAGGCCATCGCAGAGTTGCGCTACCTGCTGGGCATCCACTATGGCGGACTGATGCCGCCGCTCACGCCCGCCTTTTTGCGCCTGGATCCCGACTTCGACAATCTGCGCTCCGATCCGCGCTTCCAGCAACTGGCTGGCGCGGCGCTTGTGCCGCTGCAGCCGGCGACCAGTCCGTGACTGGCAAGTATTCCTTCTTCGCCGAAATCAAGCGCCGCAACGTGCTGCGCGCCGCGGCGTTGTACGTCGGCGCGGCGTGGGCCTTGTCGCAAGGCATGGCGCAGCTGCTGCCGGTTTTCGATTTCCCGAACTGGGTGGTGCGCTGGTTCGTGATCGCGGCGATGATCGGTTTTCCGTTGGCGATGGCGCTCTCGTGGTTCTACGAGTGGACGCCGCAGGGCATCCAGCGCGAGAGCGAGGTGCCGCCGGATGAATCGGTCACCCGCGAGACCGGCAGGAAGATGGATCGCTGGATCATCGCGGTGCTCGCGGTCGCGGTGGTGCTGTTGCTCACGGAAATCCTCGTGCCGCCGAAGGAATCGAGCGCGGCGGATACGACCAAATCCATCGCGGTGCTGCCGTTCGTGAACATGTCCGGCGACAAGGACAACGAATATTTTTCCGACGGCATCAGCGAAGAAATCCTCAACGCCCTTGCGCAGGTGCGCGGACTGAAAGTTGCCGGACGCACATCGTCGTTCTACTACAAGGGCCGCGACGAGGACCTGCGCACGATCGGCAAGGCGCTCGGCGTGGCGAACATCCTGGAAGGTTCGGTGCGCAAGCAGGGTGACATGGTACGCATCACCGCGCAGCTGATCCGCGTGGCCGACGACAGCCATCTGTGGTCGCAGGCTTACGACGGCGATCTGTCGGACGTCTTCAAGACGCAGGAGAACGTCGCGCGCGCCATTACCGAAAAATTGCAGGTCGCCCTGGTCGGCATCCAGAAGACGCAACTGGTGGCGGTCGCCACCCTGGATACGCAGGCCCACTCGCTGTACCTGCAGGCGCGCGAAGCGTACCGCGCGCGGGGCGCCGGCGTGCAGCGTTCGATCGACCTCTACCGCGCCGCGCTGAAGCGCGACCCGAAGTTCGCGCTGGCCTGGGCGGGACTGTGTGGCAGTCTCAACGTGCTGCCGTACTATCTGCCGCAGGATCAGGCGGTGCGGCTTCCGGATATCTATCGCGAAGCGGAAGATGCCGGCCTGCGCGCGATCGAGCTCGATCCCGGTCTCGCTGCACCCCACGTCATGCTCGGAAACCTGTACGCGAACCACTGGCGCTGGCGCGATGCGGAGCAGCAGTTCGAGCGCGCGCAGGCGCTCGCTCCGCCGGATTCGGAATTCTATTTCGCCTACACGGACTGGCTCGGCTCCATGGGCCGGGCCGACGAGGCGCTGGATGCCGCGCGCCGCGCGGTCGAACTCGATCCGAAAGCCCCGGCTCCGCGCAACCTTTACGGTTACCTGCTCTCGTATTCGGGCCGCTATGCGGATGCCGTCGTTCAACTCGAGGCCGGACATGCACTTGCGCCGGACATGAAGTACATCAACGTGAACCTGTTCAGGGCGTATGTGCAGAGCGGACGACTGGATGCTGCCGAGAAGCTGGCCAAGGCGACGCTGGCGGCCAAGCGGGCGCAAGGAACGGATCCCGACGCCATCTCCCACGCCGAACGAATCTTCACGTCGATGCTGGCGGTGGCCCGCGATCCATCGCGTTACGATGCCGTGCGCCGCACGCTGTCCGACACGGAACTCGACATCAGCTCGCTGAAGCCGGTTCACGCAGACGACTTGTTGCTGTGGACGCAGGCAAACTTCATCGACCGGCCCGGCGCGGGCACCGACGGCCCGTCGTTCCTGCGCAGCCACGTGTTCGACGGCTTGCGCAAGGATCCGCGTTATCTGGCGCTGCTGCACAAGGTCGGCTTCGACGACGAGGGCGTGCCGAAATGAGTTTCTTGGCCGAGCTCCAGCGCCGCAACGTGCTGCGCGCCGGCGTGCTGTACGCGGGTGCGGTGTGGGCACTGGCGCAGGGTCTTGCGCAACTGCTGCCACTGTTCGGCGATTACGAGTGGATCGCGCGCTGGTTCGTCATCGCCGCGATCATCGGGTTTCCGTTCTGGATCGCATTCGCGTGGTTTTACGAATTCACCCCGCAGGGATTGAAGCGCGAAAGCGAGCTCGTTGGCGATGCTTCCATCGCACGTTCGACCGGGCGCGCCCTGGACAAGGCGATCATCGCGGTGCTGGCGATAGCAGTCGTGTTGCTGCTTGCCAATACGTTCGTGCTGCACAAGGAAACTGGCAGCGCGCCGATGGGCAAGGCGCCCGACAAGTCGATCGCCGTGCTGCCATTCCTCGACCTGAGCCCGAACCACGACCAGGGCTACTTCTCGGATGGCATGTCAGAGGAATTGCTGGACGCGCTCGCGCAGGTGAAGGCTCTGAAAGTCGCCGGCCGCACCTCCTCGTTCCATTTCCGCGACACGAGGGACGACCTGGCGACCGTCGGCAAGGCGCTCGGGGTCGCCAATGTGCTTGAAGGTTCAGTGCGCAAGCAGGAAAACAAGGTGCGTATCTCGGTGCGGTTGATCGAAGTGGCCAACGACAAGGACCTGTGGTCGCACGACTACGACGGCGACTTGTCCGACGTGTTCAAGCTCCAGGAGAGCATCGCCAAGGCGATCACCGAGCAATTGCGGATCGTGCTGGTCGGCGAGCAGAAGGTCCGGCTGGTCCCGGAGCTGACCGCGAACCCCGAGGCGCATGCGCTGTACCTGCGCGCGAGCGCGATCTTCGCCCGCCGCGACGGTGCCCGCTTCCCGGAAGCGATCTCGCAATTGCAGCAGGCCATCACGCTCGACCCGAGGTTCGCGCGCGCGCATGCGCGGCTCGGTGCCGTGCTGGCGGTTTCAAGCAACTACATGCCGGTGGACTTTGACGCGACGTTGCAGCAGGCGGAAAAGGAAGCAATGGCGGCGCTGGCGCTCGATCCGCAGCTCGCCGAAGCGCACGCCGTGCTCGGGCTGACGCACGACGTGCGACGTGATTTCGTCGGCGCACGCAGCGAACTCGAACAGGCCATGGCGATCGACCCCGGCGACACGGCGGCGCTGGGCTGGACAGGCAGCATGTGGCTGGAGACCGGTTTCAGCACGAAAGCGGCGCAGCAATACGACCGCATCCTGGCGATCGATCCCCTGTCGCCCTCCGCGCTCGCATGGCGCGCCCGTATTTATCTCGACACCGGCGATCATGCCAATGCGCGCCGGATGTACGAGCAATCGATGGCGCTGGGCCTGTCCTGGAGCGAGGCGCGCTTCGCCGACATCAAGTACGCCGACGGCAACAAAGCCGAAGCGGTCGCCAGCGCCACGCGCGGTATGAAGGCCTGGCTTGCGGAGTTCCCGGAAGGAACGTCCGCGATTCTGGCGCAGGGCATGTACGGGGACGATCCCGGCGCACACGCGAAAGCACTGGCCGCGATCGACGGCTACCTCGCAACGAAGCCGAAAACGCTCGCGGGCGTCGCGCCGTGGGCGCTGCTTCGGCTCGGCGAGCCGGCACGGGCGCTGGAACTGATGGCGCCTGCGCCCACCGGCAACGACCAGATGTTCTACAGCGACCTGTGGTCGCCCTTCGGCAAGGACGCGCGCGCGCTACCCCAATTCGGCGTGTACCTTCAGCGCAGTGGCGTGGCGACGTTCTGGGACCGCTACGGCCCGCCGCCCGGCTGCCATCGCAACGCGGATGGGCGCTATGCCTGCGAGTGATACACCATGAGTTTCTTCGCCGAACTCAAGCGCCGCAATGTGCTGCGCGCGGCGACGTTTTATGCCGCGAGCGCGTGGCTGATCGTGCAGGTCGTCACCCAGGTCTCGCCGTATTTCCACATCGTCGAATGGGCGGTGCGCTGGATCATCGTGGCGGCTGCGATCGGCTTTCCTTTCGCGATGG
>DATJIL010000050.1:0-5377 GCA_035493385.1 Rudaea sp. | reverse complement strand
GGACTCGCGCTGGATGCGTATGCGCATTTCACCTCGCCGATCCGGCGCTATCCCGATCTGCTCGTGCACCGCGCGATCCGCTACGCGCTGACGAAGGGAAAACCCTCGGATTACACCTACTCGCCCAGCGAGATGGTCAATCTGGCCACGCATTGTTCGCACGACGAGCGCCGTGCGGACGAAGCCGAGCGCGATGTCGACGAACGCTACAAGTGCGCGTGGATGGAAAAGCACGTCGGCAGCGAATTCGACGGCGTGGTTTCCGGCGTGACCTCGTTCGGCCTGTTCGTGGAACTGTCCGAATCCCAAGTGTCGGGTCTCGTGCACATCACGCAATTGCCGAACGACTACTACCATTTTGATCCGGTGCGACACCTGCTCACGGGTGAACGGCGCGGGTTGAAATTCCGTCTCGGCGATGCGGTGCGCGTGCAGGTGCTGCGCGCCAGCCTGGAGGATCGCAAGATCGATTTCAGGTTGGCGACCGAGGAACGCGGCAGGAAGAACAAATGAGCGGCGAGCTGATCTACGGCATCCACGCGATCGAAGCGGCGCTCACGCACGATCCCGGCAACATCCTCGAACTGTATTTCGAGAGCGACAGCCACAACGCGCGCCTGAAGGAATTGTCGGACCATGCGCGCGAGGCCGGCCTCAAGCCGCATGCGCGCGACAAGGCGGCGCTGGACAAGATGACCGGCGGCGCGCGCCATCAGGGCGCGGTCGCACGCTACCGCACGCCGCCACCACGGTCGGAAAGCGAGTTGACTGCTCTGGTCGAAAAGGCCGGCGCCGATGCGTTGCTGCTCGTACTCGACGGGGTGACCGATCCGCACAACCTCGGTGCCTGCCTGCGCAGCGCAGAAGCCGCGGGCGTCACCGCTGTCATCGTGCCCAAGGACAAGGCGGCCGGCATCACGCCAACGGTGCGCAAGGCGTCGGCCGGTGCGGCAGACCGCATCGCATTTTTCGCGGTGACGAACCTCGCGCGTACGCTCAAGGCATTGAAGCAACAGGGCGTGTGGCTGGCCGGCTTGGCCGGCGACGCGCCGCAGGATTTCTACAGCCTCGATCTGAAAGGTCCGCTCGCCATTGTGCTGGGCAGTGAAGGCGAGGGCATGCGCCGGCTCACGCGTGAATCCTGCGACTATCTCGCAAAGATTCCGATGCGCGGCAGCGTCGAGAGCCTCAACGTATCGGTCGCGACCGGCGTTGTCCTGTTCGAAGCGCTACGGCAGCGCGGAATCAAATCATGATCCATTTGCACTGGCCCGACGCGATTGGTTTGCTCGGCGTCGTCCTGATCCTGCTCGCGTATTTCCTGCTGCAGGCCGGACGCGTGCACGGCAACGCACTGCCGTACCAGTTGCTCAATGCGCTCGGCGCGGTGCTTGTGCTGGTGTCGCTGCTTTACGCGTTCAACCTGTCGGCAGTTTTGATGGAGCTGGCCTGGCTACTTGTGAGCATTTACGGGATTGCGCGGAACCGCAGGCGCAAGATTTGAATCCTGCGCCTGCGCTGGTGGTTACAGATCGGCCAGCTCCACATCCGTGCCTTCGTTGATGCCCTCGAACAGGAACGTCGACAAGTAACGCTCGCCGGTATCCGGCAGCATGGCCAGGATCACGTCGCCTTGCCTGGCCTGTTTCGCGACTTCCAACGCGGCGGCGAACGTGCCGCCCGAGGATATTCCGCAGAAGATGCCTTCCTTCTGCGCCAAAGCACGTGCGGTATCGCGTGCGACGGTGTCGTCGACGGTGATGATGCGGTCGACCACTTTGCGGTTGAGCACGGCAGGAACGAGGTTCGGCGTCCAGCCCTGGATTTTGTGCGGCGTCCATTCCTTGCCCGAGAGCATTGCCGCGACTTCCGGCTCGCAGGCGGCGATCTTCACGTCGGGCCGCGCCAGCTTGAGCATTTCACCCGCGCCGGTGAGCGTGCCGCCCGTGCCCCAGCCGGTGACGTACCAGTCCAGGCGTTTGCCGGCGAAGTCCTGCAGGATTTCCGGACCCGTCGTGCTGCGGTGGTAGGCGGGATTGGCCGGGTTTTCGAACTGGCGCGCCAGGAAATGACTGTGCTTTTTCGCATACGCGGCAGCGGCCTCGACCAGGCCAGTGCCTTTCCATGCAGCCGGCGTGAGCACCACCTTGGCGCCGAGTGCGCGCATCAGCTTGCGCCGTTCCACCGAGAAGGTTTCGGTCATGAACGCGATGAACGGATAGCCGCGCACGGCGCAGACCATCGCCAGCGCCACACCGGTGTTGCCGGACGTGGCTTCGACCACGGTTTGTCCGGGCTTGAGCTCGCCGCGCGCTTCGGCGTCGAGGATGATGCCGATCGCGAGGCGGTCCTTGACCGACGACATCGGGTTGAAGGCTTCGACCTTCACGTACATGTCCACGCCTTTCGGCGCGAGGCGATTGATGCGGACGATCGGCGTGCGACCGATGGTTTCGAGAATGCTCTGGTAGATCATGCGTCACCTTTATGGGAGTTGGGGGACCGACCGCGACGATTGCACGATCACCAACATCGCGTCAGCGCGAGCAGGCGGGCGGCAAATGGAGGACGCAGGGACAGGCGCATGTTCCGAGCCTAGCGCCATGCGGCCGCAAACGCAATTTGGACGTCCAAATTCACGACCATTGGCGAATTCCGAAATCTACTTGTCGCTGATGTAGCGCGGCCCTTTGCCGTAGGCCTTTTCGTAGACACCCTTTTCGGAGCGGCGATACTGGGTGAAGCCGCGTTTGGCGGCGTGGTCTTCGTTCAGCACATGCGCATTGCCCGAGGCCACGTTCGGCGCGGAAATCACGCGCTGCACCGCTGCGCCGCATTGCGGGCATTGCGTCAGCGGTGCGTCGGCCAGCTTCTGCAGCACGTCGAAATGCGCCTCGCAATGGGCGCAGCCGTGGTTGCTGGCGGCGTATTCGTAGATGGGCATACGCTGATGGTGGAACCGCCGGCCCGCGTTTTCAAGCATTCTCCATCGCGGCGCTCATGCGCTTCCAGCGATTCACGATCTCGCAGAACAGCAGCGCCGTGCGCTCGGCGTCGTAGACGGCCGAGTGCGCCTCGTTCGCGTTCCAGTCGAAACCGGCGGCCTGCACGGCGCGGCTAAGCACGGTCTGGCCGTAGGCGAGGCCGCCGAGCGTGGCGGTATCGAAGCAGCTGAACAAATGAAACGGGCTGCGCTTGTGCCCGGTGCGGCGGATCGCGGCGTTGAGGAAGGACAGGTCGAACGCGGCGTTGTGGCCGACCAGAATGGCGCGCTGGCAGCCGTATTCGCGCAGGGCCTTGCGGATCGGCTTGAAGATCAGGTCCAGCGCCTCGCGCTCGGGCAAGGCGCCGCGGAATGGATGGGTGGGATCGATGCCGGTGATCTCCAGCGCACGCGGATCGATATTGGCACCGGGGAAAGGCTCGACATGCGTCGACACGGTCGGCGCGGGACGCACGCTGCCGTCCGTATCCATGTCGATGACCACGGCGGCGATTTCGAGCAACGCATCGCGCTCGCAATCGAAACCGCCGGTTTCCACGTCGACCGCCACGGGCAGGAAACCGCGGAAGCGTTCGGCGTATTTCGGCACAGTGTCGGACATGCGCCGAGGATACGCATCGGCGCATGCACAAACAATGTGCGCTGGCTTATTTGGCCGCCGCGGTCAATGCGTTCAGCACCAACGCGTAGCTGCCGATCGTCTCTCCGCGCCACAACGGATTATTCGCGAACAGCAGCACGCGACCGCGTCCATAGTGCGCCTGCACCACCGCCGCGCGTTGCGCCATCGTCTCGCCATGTTCGAGCAGACCCGAGATCAGCAGGTTGTTCGCATCAGCCCAGCGCACGATCACCTCGGGCCGGTCCGCCGCGGGAATCACCAGCGGATTGTTGCGTTCCTGCTCGACATTGAGCGGCAGCGCCTGCCAGGGTTTGGCTTCGGGCAGCGGTGGTGGTGCGGCGTAGCGGCGGCCTTCCGGAATGTCGGCGTCGTGCGGACCGCCGCGGCCGGTCGGGCGCGAGAACTTGTCGGCGCGCGGCAAATCCTTGTCGCCGCCGACGAGGTTGCTGATCTGGAACGACAGCCCATGTGCGCTGTACATCGCGAACGGCGCGTCGTAGCCGCGCGCGATTGGATTGTTCTTGTCCACGACTTCGGCACGCAGCACGCTGCCGACCACGCGCACATTGCCGTGTGGCGTCACCGAAACGCCCGGCGCGAGGCCGACGTCGATGGCGAATTTCGCCGTGTCCTCGCTGGCGATCAGCAGGCCGCCGTCGGCAACGAAGCGCTTGAGATTGGCCAAGCCTTCCTGGCCCAAACCTGGGCGAATGTCGGGCGTCGAATCGATGCGGCCGAGGTTCGGCGTCAGCGCGGTCTTCTGCCACGGCAGCGGATTGCCGTACATCGGCAGGCCGTCGACGATGTCCTTCGCCTCGGCGCCGCCGACCGGCCCGAACAGGATGACGTCGTACTTGCCGCGCAGGTTTTTCTCGCGCGCGACGGTTTGTGTGCTGATGGTGTCGTACTTCACGCCAAGCTTGTCCAGCGCCATGCGCCACCAGCCTTCGGTCTGCGTGTCGAGCCAGGTGTGCAGGATGGCGGTGCGCGGCAATTTTCCGTTCACGCCGAGTCCGGCCACGCTGAACGCCGGCTGCGTGGGCGCTGCGGCGCTGTGCATCGGCACTTTCAGGATCGCCGGATCGGCGATGCGCACGACCGCGGTGCCGAACAGGTCGCCGAACGACCAGCCGGTGTCGTCGTAGGGATGTTTCTGCGGATCGTCCGGCGCCCAGTACTGGCGGTCGAGCAGGGTGTCGGCGATGCGCGAATAGGGCTGGTCCATGCGCACGATCCAGCTTCCGGCCGGGAAACTGCGCGCGGCGGTCTTGGCCTGCGGCGGCTCGGTCGGCTGCTTGTCCTTTGCCGGCTTGGACTCGCTTTGCGCGGGCGCCTGCGCGCTGAACGCGGCATCGGCGCGGCTGAGTTCGACGTGCTGTTTCGCCAGCACCCGCAGCAGTTCCGCCTGCGCGCCGGGATGCGCGTCGCCAGCAGGCAGGACATACGCCGCAGGTCCCGCGAGTTGCGGTTTTTCGATCGAGTTCCTGGACTTGAGCCAGAAATTGGTCAGGTATTTCTGGCCGTTCTGCGCGAAGTAATCGAGCGCGGTCAGCAGTCCGGTCTGCGTGTAGTTGTTGTTGTCGCGCTGCGACCACAGTACTTTCGGCAACGGCGGATTGGGTTTGTACCAGGTGCGTGCATACTGGTCCGGATCGAGGATGCGCTCGACCGTGTCGGCGCCGTCGTTGCCGAAGGTCTCGTACAGGCGGCTGATGCCGTTGTGCATGGCGGCGATGAACATCAGGTAGCCC
>DATJIL010000049.1:0-6852 GCA_035493385.1 Rudaea sp. | reverse complement strand
GACGCGCGTGAGCTTCACGCCGTCCACGGTCGGAAGCTCGGCGCAGGGTTTGGCCAGGTCGAGCAGGAACGCTTCCACGTCGAGCTTGGCGAGCAGCGTCTTCATCGCCGTGTTTTCGATGATGCGGCCATGGTCGATGATCGCGATGTTGCGGCACAGCGACTCGGCTTCCTCGAGGTAATGCGTCGTCAATATCACCGTGGTGCCGGCGGCATTGATGGCCTGGATGAATTTCCACATCGAGCGGCGGATTTCGATGTCCACGCCGGCGGTCGGCTCGTCCAGGATCAGCAACTTCGGCTCGTTCATCATCGCGCGCGCGATCAGCAGGCGCCGCTTCATGCCGCCGGACAGCGTGCGCGACACTTCGAACGCCTTGTCCCAGAGTGCTAGTTGTTTGAGGTATTTTTCCGTGCGGACTTTTGCCTCCGCACGCGGCACGCCGTAGAAACCCGCCTGGTTCAGGCAGATCTGGAACGGCTGCTCGAACATGTTGAAATTGATTTCCTGCGGCACCAGGCCGAGCATCTGCATGGCCTCGCTGCGCCGCTCGCGGATCGACACGCCGAACACGCGCGCATCGCCGGCCGTGGCGTTGACCAGGGATGAGACGATGCCGATCAGGGTCGACTTGCCGGCACCGTTCGGGCCGAGCAGGGCGTAGAAGTCGCCGGGCTGTACGCTGAGTGAAACGCCCTTGAGCGCTTCGACGCCGTTCGCGTAGGTTTTCTTCAGGTCCTGGATTTCCAGCGCGGGAATGGCGCTCATGGGCTGCATAATCGGTGGGGGACAGGTAGTATAGCGGCCCTTTCGATTCGCCGATTTCTGCCGTGGCCGACCATTTCCAGCTTCGACTCGCCGAAAGCCGCATGCTTGCACCCGCGGTGCGGCACATGGCGTTCGAGCGCGCCGACGGCGCGCCGTTCGCGTTCGTGCCCGGCCAGTTCGTGCAGATCCACTTCAATTATGCGGACGGCAAGCCGACCAAGCGCAGCTACTCGGTGGCGACGATCGGTGATGGCGGTGCCGTGCGGCGCCTCGAGATCGCGGTCTCCTACGTCGAGGGCGGCGCCGCGACGGAGCTGCTCGCGAATCTGAAGGAAGGCGAGACGATAGCCGCGAGCGGTCCGTACGGGCGCTTCTGCCTGGACGACAAGGACGCCAACCGCCGTTACCTGCTGGTCGCCACCGGCACCGGGGTGACGCCTTATCGCGCGATGCTGCCGCAACTGGAAAAGCTCGGCGCGCGCGGTGCCGAAGTCGCACTCGTCTATGGCGCGCGCAACGAGGCCGAATTGCTTTACGGCGAGGAATTCGAGGCGTTCGCGAAGAAGAATCCACATTTCCACTTCTATGCCTGCTTCAGCCGCGCTGCGCGCACACAGCCGCGCACGCACGACCGCAATGGCCGCGTGCACGTTGCGCTGGACGAATTGAAGCCCGACGCCGCCCACGACATCGCCTACCTGTGCGGAAATCCGGACATGGTCGACCAGGCGTTCGCGTTGTTGAAGGAGGCCGGGCTGCCGGTGCCGCATATACGCCGCGAGAAGTACGTCTCCTCACGCTGAGCGCATGTAAAGGACGCTTGACAGCATTCGCGTCCGTCGCTACAGTCCGCGCTGTCAAGGTTACTTGACATTACCGAGCGGGAAATCCGATGGTCCGCCTGAGTCGGCAAGCACACCAGCGCCGCGTCATGGTCGCGATGGCGATCTACGTGGCCGTATTCCTGTGGGTCTGGCCGCTGGCGCGTTCCGCCGACGCGCTGTGGCTCAAGTCGACGTATGCGCTGGCCCCTGTGCCGCCTGTCGTCTACGTGATCTGGCTGATGGCGCGGCGCGTGCTGGGCGGCGACGAACTGGAACAGCGCACGCACCTGATCGGCCTCGGCGTCGCCGCAGGGGCTGTTTCGGTGTACGGCATCGTCAGCGGTTTCCTGGCGGCCGCGCACGTCTTCGGCGCCGACTGGAGCGCGGCTGCGCTGGTGTGGATATTCCCGCTGCTGGTCGTCGTCTACGCCAGCGCCCGCGCCTATGCCGCGCGCCGCTACGGCGGCGGCGCCTGCGACGAAGGTATGCCGACCGCGGTGCGCTTCCTGTACGTGGCCGGGCTGTTGACGGTGGCGGCTGCCTACATTTATTGGCACAAAGGCGACGCCGAGAGTGCGGGATTCGCTGCCGGCATGGCGGCTGGCATGCTCGGTGGAGCGCTGTTCTTCGCTCTGCGCCAACGCCTGCGTCGGCCGGACGAATGAAAAACCGCGTGCGCGAACTGCGCGAAAAACACGCCTGGTCGCAGGGCGAGCTGGGCGAGCGCCTCGAGGTGTCCAGGCAAACCGTGAACGCAATCGAGACCGGCAAGTACGACCCGAGCCTGCCGCTGGCATTCAAGATCGCGAAATTGTTCGGGCAGCGCATCGAAGCGTTGTTCGAATACGACGAGGAGACGAGATGAAACTGGATACACGAACCGTCTTGCGCATCGCCATCGCCATCGTGGCGGTCGGCTATCTGGCGTACACGCAATTCGCCAAAACGCATGACGGCTCCAAGCATGCGTCCAAGCTGGCCGCGCCGATTCCGGCAAGCGCAAAGACCTTCACGCTCGGCATGCTGGCGTTCAAGGCCTGCGAATTGCCGCAGAAACATTCCAGCGCGACGACAAGTGCGTTCTGCGTGCCGTTTTCGGTACCCGAACATCGCGTCGAAAATCAGCGGGCCGAGGTGAATGGACGCAAGATCGATCTCCACCTGGCGCTGATCAAGTCCGATGCCGTCACGGCGGACAGCGACATCGTCGTGTTCCTCGCCGGTGGGCCCGGCCAAGCCGCGATTGACACCTGGCCGCAGATCGCGCCGGCGTTCGCGCCGTTGCTCGAACATCATCACGTGTTGCTGCTCGACCAGCGCGGCACCGGTGGTTCCAATGTGCTGGAATGCAAGGGCGACGACGCGGACAAGAGCGAATCCGGCGGTGCGACCGGCTTCGACGCCGCCAGGACGAAACAGCGCACGCGCGAATGCCTGGACCAGGTTTCCAAACACGCCGATCCGCGTTTCTACACGACGATCGACGCAGTTGCGGATCTGGAAGCCGTGCGCCAGGCGCTGGGTGCGCCGCAGTTCGACCTGGTCGGCGTGTCCTACGGCACCCGCATGGCCCAGCAATACGCGATGCGCCATGCGGATGGCGTGCGCAGCATCGTGCTCGACAGCGTCGCGCCGAACGACATCGCGCTGGGACAGGACTTCGCCGAGAACCTCGACAGCGCGCTCAAGCTGCAATTCGCGCAGTGCGAAAAAACGCCGGCGTGCAAGAGCGCGTTCGGCGATCCCTACACGAGCCTGCTGAAACTGCGCGATGCGTTGCGCGACAAACCGCAGGACTACAGCTACCGCGATCCAGTCACGTTCGCGACGCAAACAAAACATCTCAACGGGCCGTCGCTGGCGGGCCTTGTGCGCATGTTTGCGTACTCGCCGGAAACCGCCGCGTTGCTGCCGCTGTCGATCGCGGAAGGGTTGAAAGGCGATTACACACCGCTCGCCGGCCAGACCCAGGTGCTCACCGGCGACATGGCCGACCTTGCCGAAAACGCGATGCAGTTGTCGGTGATCTGCAGCGAGGATGGCGATCTGCTCGCGCCACGGGCGCAGGACGAAAACACACTGCTTGGCAACAATCTCGTCAATGGCATCAAGGCCGCCTGCGAAGTCTGGCCGCACGAAACGCGGCCCGCGGATTTCCACGCGCCGCTGAAAACCGACAAGCCGGTGCTGATCCTCGAAGGCGCGCTCGATCCGGTCACGCCGCCGCGCTACGGCGAGCAGGTGGTGAAGAATTTGAGCAACGCGCGCCTGATCGTCGCCAAGGGCCAGGGCCATAACGTGATCGGGCGCGGCTGCATCCCGAAACTGGTTGGCGATTTCGTCGACAAGCTCGATCCGAAAACGCTGGATGCGAAATGCGTCGACCGGCTCGGACCGATGCCGGCGTTCGTGAACTTCAATGGAGCGGCACCATGATAGAAGTCAAGAACCTGCACAAGGCCTTTGGCAAGGGCGCCAAGCGCGTCGTCGCGGTGGACGGCGTCTCGTTCAGTGCGCGCGATGGCGAGATCACCGGCCTGCTCGGCCCGAACGGCGCCGGCAAGACCACCACGTTGCGCTGCCTGTACACGTTGATGCAACCCGATTCCGGGCAGGTGCTGGTCGACGGCATCGATGCGGCCGTGGATTCGGTTTCCGTGCGCAGACACCTCGGCGTGCTGCCCGATGCGCGCGGCTTGTACAAGCGCCTGACCGCGCGCGAGAACATCGATTATTTCGCGCGCCTGCACGGCATCGAAACGCAGACCCTGCTCGCGCGTCGTGAGGCGCTCGCCGACGCATTGGAGATGCGCGACATCCTCGACCGCCGCACCGAAGGTTTTTCGCAGGGCCAGCGCGTCAAGACCGCGATCGCGCGCGCACTGGTGCACGATCCGAAGAACGTCATCCTCGACGAGCCGACCAATGGCCTGGACGTCATGTCCACGCGCGCCATGCGCAGCTTCCTCAGGTCGATGAAGGCCGAAGGCCGCTGCGTGCTGTTCTCCAGCCACATCATGCAGGAGGTGGCCGCCCTATGCGATCGCATTGTCGTGATCGCACGCGGCCGCGTCGTCGCCGACGAGTCGCCGGATGCGCTGCGCGCGCAAACGGGCGAGGCCAATCTCGAAGAGGCGTTCGTAAAACTGATCGGTACCGATGAAGGACTCGCCGCATGAATTCCGCCGTTACCGTATTCCTCAAGGAAGTCCGCGAGAACCTGCGCGACCGCCGCACCGTGATCAACACGCTTGTCACCGGACCGCTGATCGCGCCATTGTTGTTCGTCCTGATGATCAACGTCATGGTCACGCGCGAGCTGAACAAGGCCGAGGCGCCGCTGCCCCTGCCCGTGGCCGGTGCGCAGTACGCGCCCAACCTGATTGCCGCACTCAAGCAAAACAATGTCGAGATCAAGGATGCACCGGCTGACGCCGAACGCGCGGTGCGCGAACAGGATGCCGACGTGGTGCTGCGCATCGATGCCGATTTCGCCAGGGCCTGGGACAAGGGCGAGCCGGCACAGGTCGAAGTGATCTTCGATTCCTCGCGCCAGGACGCACGCGGGCCGACCGAGCGCCTGCGCAAGCTGCTCGATGCCTACGGCCAGCGCACCGGTGCGCTGCGCCTGCTCGCACGCGGGCTGTCGCCGACCATCCTCAAGCCGCTCGCGCTCGCCGAGCGCGATCAGTCCACGCCGCAGAGCCGCTCCGGCCTGATGTTCGGATTCCTGCCATACTTCTTCATCATCGGTGTTCTCATTGGCGGCATGGCGCTGGCCATCGACACCACCGCTGGCGAACGCGAGCGCCAGTCGCTGGAACCGCTGCTCGCCAACCCGGTGCCGCGCTGGCAGATCCTCGCCGGCAAGCTCGGCGCGACCACGGCATTCGCGATCACCACGGTGGCGCTGTCGATCCTCGCGTTCGCCGTGGTCGGACAATTCCTGCCGCTGCAGAAAATCGGCATGACCCTGACGCTCGGCGCACGTTTCGTTGCGCTCACGCTGTTCGTGATGTTGCCGCTGGCCGCCATGCTGGCGGCGCTGCAAACGCTGGTCGCTGCCTTCGCCAAGAGCTACCGCGAGGCGCAGACGTACCTGGGATTGTTGAACCTCGTGCCCATCATCCCCACGCTGCTGCTGACAATCCTGCCGATCAAGACGCAGACATGGATGTACGCGGTGCCGCTGCTCGGCCAGCAGGTCACGATCCTGCGCCTGATGCGCGGCGATCCGGTGGCGGATTCGGCGCTGTTGCTGTGCTTCGCCTGCACCACCGTCGCGGCGTTGCTCGTCGCCTTGGTCACGGCGAGGATCTACCACAGCGAACGGCTCGCCATTTCAGCCTGAAGATCAAATGCCGCCGAGCAATCGGCGGTACTGGATCGCCTCGGTCAGGTGCGCCGTGGCGACGCGCTCGCTGCTGGCGAGATCGGCGATGCTGCGTGCCACGCGCAGCACGCGGTGGTAGGCGCGCGCGGAAAGTCCGAGCTTGTCCAGCGCGCGTTCGAGCAGACTACGATCGGAAGCTATCAGCGCGCAATCACGCTGCACTTCGCGATTGGACAGGCGCGCGTTCGGTTTGCCGGCGCGTTGCAACTGGCGTTCGCGTGCGGCGACGACACGCGCGCGAACCGTCGCACTGCTTTCGCCAGCGGGCGCGGCATTGCCCAAGTCAGCAAGCGCCACGCGCGGCACCGCGATCTGCAAATCGATGCGATCGAGCAACGGCCCGGACACGCGCGCCCGATAGCGACGCACTTGTTCGGGCGTGCAGGCACAGCGCCCGGATGGATCGCCGGCATAGCCACAGGGGCACGGGTTCATCGCCGCGACGAGCTGGAACGCGGCGGGGAATTCGGCCTGGCGCGCGGCACGCGAGATCACGATGTGGCCGGATTCGAGCGGTTCGCGCAGCACCTCGAGCACGCGCCGGTCGTATTCCGGCAATTCGTCGAGGAACAGCACGCCGCGATGGGCGAGCGAGATTTCGCCGGGGCGCGGTACCGGACCGCCGCCGACCAGGGCGACCGCGGAGGCGGTGTGATGCGGCGCGCGGAAAGGCCGCGTTTTCCATTTGTGGAAATCGATACCGCAACCGGACACGGAGCGGATCGCTGCGGCTTCCAGCGCCTCGGCCTCGGTCAGCGGCGGCAGGATGCCGGGCAGTCGGCTCGCCAGCATGGTCTTGCCGGTGCCCGGAGGGCCGACGAAAAGCGCATGGTGATTGCCGGTGGCGGCGATCTCCAGCGCGCGCCG
>DATJIL010000048.1:0-2405 GCA_035493385.1 Rudaea sp. | reverse complement strand
TGGGCAAGCCGCAGTTCACGCCGGCGCTGATTCCGTTTACGGCGCAGCAGGAGAGCGACTGTTATCGACTGAACATCGCCGGCAGCGAAGTCGAAGTCGGCGTCGTGTCGATGGGCAATCCGCATGCGGTCGTCGAAGTCATCGATGTTGCCACGGCGCCGCTGGATTCGCTGGGTTCGGCATTGTCCACAAACGCGCATTTTCCACAAGGCTGCAATGCCGGCTTCGTGCAGATCGTCGATCGTGCGCACGTGCGGCTGCGCGTCTGGGAACGCGGCGCCGGCGCAACGCTCGCCTGCGGCAGCGGCGCCTGCGCGGCGGTTGCAGTTCTGCGCCGGCGTGGCAAACTCGACGCCGACGTCCGCGTCGCGTTGCCGGGCGGCGAACTGGAAATTCATTGGGATGGCGCCGGCCAGCCACTATGGATGACCGGCCCGGCGCAATTCGTATTCGAGGGAGAAATGGAACCATGAGCGAAACCGCCGTCCGCGATGCGCCGAGCCCGACCGAAGTGGCGAGCTTTCTGCGCCGGCATCCGGAATTCCTCAGCGAATATCCGGATATCGCTTTGTCGCTGATGGTGCCGCGCGACCAGGGCGCGACGACGTCGCTCGCCAGTTACCAGCTCGAATCGCTGCGCGACAAGAATCGCGAACTGAGCCAGCGGCTGCGCGAATTGATCGAGATCGCGCACGAGAACGAGCAGCTGATGGTGCGCGTGCATTCGCTGTCGCTCGCGCTGATGCGCGAACGCAACCTGGCCGACAGCGTACGCCGCGCCGTTGCAGCGTTGCGCGAGGATTTCCGCAGCAATCACGTGCGCCTGGTGCTGTTTCGCGCAGCCAGCGCCGAACTGCCGGCATCCGATTGGCTGATTCTCGCCGCGGGCGGCGCTGGCGAACTGCCTGCTTTCGCCGAATTCCTCAACAAAGGCGAACCGCTGTGCGGGCGCCTGCTGCCGGAAAAACTCGAGTTCCTGTTCGGCGCACATGCGAGCGAGGTGCGTTCGAGCGTGCTCGTGCCGGTCGATGGCGTCGGCATGCTGGCAATCGGCAGCGAGGATGCCAATCGCTTCCATCCCGGCATGGGCACCGTGTTCGTGCGCCTGATCGCCGAGTCCATCGGCGCCGCCATTGCGCGATTCGCAGCATAATGAAATGAGCGCCGCTTCGCTGCATGCGGCAATCGCGAAATTCGGCGATTACCTGCGCAACGAAAAGCGTTATTCGCCGGCGACGATCGCCAATTACACGCGCTCGCTGAATCAGCTCGGCGCGCAGCTGCAGGTTCTGCACGTCGCGCGCTGGCGCGATGTGCACACCGACCAGATCCAGGGCTTCATCGCCAAATCGCATCGCTCGGGTTTGTCTCCCGGCAGCTTGCGCGACATGCTCTCGGCGTACCGCAGCTTCTATCGCTACCTCGCGCGCGAAGGCGAGGCCGCGGCGAACCCGGCAATCGGCGTGCGTTCGCCGAAGTCGCCGCGCAAGCTGCCGCAGGTGCTCGACGTCGACGAAGTTTCCGCGCTGCTGGATTTTCCGGCCGGCGATCCGGAAGCGGTGCGCGATCGCGCGCTTTTGGAACTTCTATATTCATCCGGTTTGCGCGTCTCGGAGCTCACCGGCGTGCGCTGGCGCGATCTGGACCTTGCCGAAGGACTGATTCGCGTGACCGGCAAAGGCAGCAAGACGCGCATCGTACCGGTCGGCACCAAGGCGATCGCCGCGTTGCACACATTGCGCGAGCAGGATAGCCCCACGGCAGACGATCCTCTGGTGCGCGGGCGCCTGGGCCGCCCGCTCACGCCCGGCGGCGTGCGCGCGCGCCTGTAACGGCGCGCCAAGGACCAAGGCGTGTGGAAGCGCGGGTATCCGCACCTGTTGCGCCAATCCTGCGCCAGCCACGTGCTCGAATCCTCCGGCGACCTGCGTGCCGTGCAGGAACTGCTGGGCCACGCCGATATCGGCACCACGCAAATCTACACACACCTCGACTTCCAGCATCTGGCACGCGTCTACGATGCGGCGCATCCGCGCGCGAAACGGCGCAAATAGCCTCCCTGCCGCTTGGAATCGGCAGCGGCGGCCCCACGTTTGAGCGTTCCTCCACGGAACGGTCGCCATGTCCGAAACATTCCACGCCACCACCATCGTTTCCGTGCGCCGCGACGGCAAGGTCGTGATCGGCGGCGATGGCCAGGTCACGCTCGGCAATACGGTCGTCAAGGCCAATGCGCGCAAGGTGCGCCGGCTCGGCGCCGGCAATGTGCTTGCGGGTTTCGCCGGCGCCACGGCCGATGCGTTCACATTGTTCGAGTTGTTCGAAGCCAAGCTCGAAAAGCACGGCAATATTCTCACGCGCGCCGCGGTGGAACTGGCCAAGGACTGGCGCACCGATCGGCGCCT
>DATJIL010000047.1:0-4788 GCA_035493385.1 Rudaea sp. | reverse complement strand
CGCATACATGCCGAAGGTCGGCGGCGCGATCACGACCGCGTCGTGTCCATCCCGGCAAAAGGCGCGCACGATCAAGTCGATTGCCTCGTCGCTGCCGCGTCCGACCAATACGTTGTCGGGTACAACCGAGTAAAGCCGCGCCAACGCAGCGCGCAATGTGGCCGGCTGCGGATCGGGATAACGGTTCAGGCCGGATGTCGCGCCGACGGGCGGCCACGGCGACTCGTTCGCGTTGAGCATGATCGCGGCGGCGCCGGCTTCCATGCGCGCGGACGAATACGGCTGCAGCGCCAGGATTTCCGGGCGCATGCGTTCGAGCAGTTTCATGCGCCTTCCCCGGCGAGCGCAGCCAGGCGCAAGGACACCGCGCGTTCGTGCGCGTGCAATCCTTCGGCGTGCGCGAGCGTCATCGCGTCCGGGCCGATTTCGCGCAGGCCGTCAGGCGACAGTTCCTGCACGCTGATCTGCTTCAGGAAACTGGCGACCGACACGCCGCTCCACGCACGCGCGAAACCATAGGTCGGCAATACATGGTTGGTGCCGCTGCAGTAGTCGCCCACTGCTTCCGGCGACCAGGCGCCGAGAAAGACCGAGCCCGCGCTTTCGACACGATCGAGCCAGGCACGTGCGTCGCGCAGATTCAGGATCAGGTGCTCGGGTGCGTAGGCATTGCTGATGGCCAGCGCCTCGGCGACCGATCCGGCCAGGATGAAGCGGCTGTTGGCCAAGGCCTGCAGGGCGACCGACGCGCGCGGCAGAGAGCCGACCTGGCGCAACAACGCCGCACGCGCGTCGAGCAATACGCGGCGCTCGCAGGCGATCAGCAAAGCCTGTGAATCCGGCCCGTGCTCGGCCTGCGAAAGCAGGTCCGCTGCGACGAACTCCGGATCGGCATTCGCGTCGACAATCACGAGCACCTCCGAAGGCCCTGCCGGCATGTCGATCGCGGGGCCATCGGACATTGCCGATACCTGGCGCTTGGCTTCGGTCACCCAGGCATTGCCCGGGCCGAACAATTTGTCGCAGGCCGGCACCGATTCGGTGCCATACGCCATCGCCGCGATCGCGTGCGCACCGCCGATCTTGAATACGCAGCGGATGCCGCAGGTCGCCGCCGCATGGAGCACCGCCGGGTCGACACGACCGGTCGCTTTCGCCGGCGTGCACATAGTGATTTCCCGGCAGCCGGCGATCCGTGCCGGCACTCCGAGCATCAACACGGTCGATGGCAAGGGCGCAGTACCCGCCGGCACGTACAGGCCGACTGCGGCGATCGGCCGCAGCACGCGCTCGCAGCGCACGCCCGGTGCGGTTTCGACTGCCGTCGGCTGTGGCGCAGTGGCGCGGTGAAACGCCTCGATTCTCCCCTTTGCCCCGGCGATGGCATGTTTCAGCGCCGGATCGAGTGCGTTTTCCGCCTCGGCGAATTCTTCGTCGCCGACGCGCAGGTCCGCCAGGTCGCAGCCGTCGTAGCGGCGCGTCAACGCGCGCAACGCGGCATCGCCGTCGGCGCGCACCTGTGCCAGCAGGCGCGCAACGTTCGGCGCAATTTCGCTCGACTGCGCCAGCGCGGGGCGAAGCAGCGCGGCGGCGCGTGCGCTGGCATCCAGAGCGGCCCATTCCAGGATCGCGAGTTCCGGCGCCTGCATGGCGTGAATCGCGGCATTCATGCCAGCAGCTTCTCCACCGGCAGGACCAGCAACTGGCTTGCGCCGGCGCGACGCAAGTCTTCCAGATGCTGCCAGGTGACCGGGCCGTCGCAGACCGCCTGCAAGGCAATGCGGCCTTCGTCACCCTCGACTGGCGTCACCGTCGGCATCTGCGGATTCGGCAGCAGGGCGTTGATCCGCTCCAGACTCACGCGATCGGCGCGCAGCATCACCAGCTTGGACTCGCGCACGCGCAGCACGCCATCGATGCGCCGCAGCAGCAGTTGCAGCAACTCGCCGCGCGCATCCGCCGGCGCGCAGCGCGCCCCGGCCAAGACGGCTTCGCTGTCGAGCAATGTGAATCGCTCGCTCAACTGGTTGGCCATGAGTGTCGCGCCACTGGAAACCAGATCGCACACGGCATCCGCGGTGCCGAGGCGCGGCGCGATTTCGACCGAACCGGATAGCTCCACGATGCGCGCATCGACGCCTTGCTGCGCGAGCCACGCGCCGAGCAAACCCGGATACGAGGTGGCAATACGCAATCCGCGCAAATCCTGCGTGGTCGTACAGCCCATTGCCTGCGGCACCGCAATGGCAAGCCGGCAACGGGCGCAATCCAGTCCACGCAGCTCGACGATATCGCCGCCCATCCCGATGCTGTGATGCTCGGCCAGGACATTGCGCCCGACGATGCCGATGTCGCACACGCCCTGTTCGATCAGGCCCGGGATGTCGTCGTCGCGAACCAGCAGCAGGTCGATCGGCATGCTTTCGCCGTAGCAGAACAGCTTGTCGCGGCTTTGCCGGAACTTCAGGCCGCAGCGCGCCAGCAGATCCTGCGAAAGATCCGCCAGCCTGCCCGACTTTTGCACCGCCACGCGCAAACGTTCGCGGTCGACCGCGGCGCTCATGATCGCGGCCTCGACGTGGCCTGGCGCGCGCGTCCACGCAAGGCATCGGCGGCGATGGCGGCACGATAGCCGCCATTGCCCTGGGTAAGCGAACGCGCGACCCGGCCGATCGTGGTGACGCTGACCGCGGTGTGTGCGTGGATGTCGCGGTAGGCCATGCCTTGCAACAGATACGGCACCACCTGCCAGCGATCGGTCATGGCCTCAAGTTCGGCCGGCGTGCACAGGTCGCGCAGGAACGCGAGCATCTGCGCCGGCGTGCGCAGGGAAAGCAGTGCGCGACACAGGTCGTCTTCGGCCGAAGACGCGGATTTTTCCGGATCGAGTTGGCGGCGTTTCATGATGTAATGTATTAATGCGTTAGTACGTTAGCGCATAGAATAACCCGGCGACGCGCGGGCCGCAACAGCGCAAAGGCGCGAGGAAGAAACCGGAGTACCGGAACGCGCGAAAGCGCCAAACGACGATCAGGCAGCCAGGATGCCCTGCGCGACCAGTTCGCACATGGCGTGCACGTCGGCATCCATCGCGCGGTCGCGGCTGATGAAGGCCACGCGCTCGCGGATCCTGGCGAAAGCCGCGCGCACCGCCTCGCCGGCACGGAACTCGCCGGCACGCTCCAACGCCTGCATCAATGCCTTGACCTCGCCCTCGAATGGCTGGCCTTCGGCGCCTGCAGCGCCGGCAACCTTGCGCGCCAGCGCCTGCCAATCGCCCCGCGCGGCCAATGCGCGCGCGGCATTGAGCATGTCCTGCCGATATTCCAGCGCCTGCGCGGCGGTGTACAACTCCAGCGCCAGCACGTGGCCGAGATCGTCGAGCATGTCGAGCACATGGCGTGCCTCGTTCGCGCCCATCGAGACATGATCCTCCGCGTTCGCGCTGGTCGGGACGGAATACACGCAGGCCGGGTGCGCGCGCGTGGCGAGGTCGTTGACCAGCGCGGCGGCCGTGTACTGCACGATCATGAACCCGGAATCGGTGGCGTCCTCGTTGCCGATCAGAAATGCCGGCAGGCCGTCGTTGTTGGCCGGATCGACGAGCTTGTTCAAGCGCCGCTCGCTGATCGACGCCAGCACCGGAATTGCCGTCTTGACGTAACTCAGCGCCAGCGCCAGCGGCATGCCGTGGAAGTGTCCGGCCGAAATCACCTGATCCTCGATCACCCTCGCGTCCGGCGCGTCGGGAAAGATCAGCGGATTGTCGGTGACGGCGTTCAACTCGATGTCGATCACGCGCTGCGCCTGCGCCAGCGCGTCGCGCACCGCACCGTGCACCTGCGGGATGCAGCGCAGGCAGTACGCATCCTGCGGCTGGTGCTTCTTGCCGCCCTTGAACGGCAGGAAGCGCGCATAAAACGCTTCCTTGCCGTGACGTTGCGACGGCGGCACCCAGTCCCAACCGATGTCGAAGCGATGCGCCTGATCGGACGGATCGCTCCACGAATCGCCGAGCCAGGTCTTGAAGCGCGGCACGAGATGGTAGGGAATGTCCGCCAGCGTCGATCCTGCCAGCAGGCGGCGCAGGTTCGCGGCTGTTTCGACCTGCCCCGGATGCGGACGCAACGCATGCACTTCGGGCTTGAACGCCGATGTGCGCCCGGCGAAGGCGTCCAGCGTCATCGCAGCGGCAAGGTCCGCGGTCGCGACCAGTCTCTCCAGCCGATCCAGCGCCAGAACGCCCATCGCCAGCATCTGCGTGGTGCCGTTGTTCAGCGCGAGGCCTTCCTTGAACGAGAGCTTGACCGGCGCCAGTCCCGCACGCTTGAGCGCTTCGCCGCCGGACAGGCGTTCCCCCTGGTAAAAGGCCTCGCCTTCGCCGAGCAACACGATCGCCAGGTGCGAAAGCGGCGCCAGATCTCCGCTCGCCCCGACCGAACCTTTTTCCGGAATCACCGGCACGATGCCACGATTGAGCAATTCGGCAAGCGCGCGCAACGTGCTCGCACGAATTCCCGAATGTCCGCGCATCAAGGTGTTGACGCGAATCGCCAGCATCGCGCGTACGACGTCGGCGCTCATCGGCTTGCCGACGCAGACCGCATGCGTGACGACGAGGTTGTGCTGCAATTCCTCCATCAGCGTGCGGCCGTTGGACTCCGCGCTGCCGCCCGGCAGTTCGTCGCGCGCGCGATGCGCGCCAAGCAGCTTGTCGGCGTTGCTGCCGAATCCGGTGGTGACGCCGTAGATCGGCTCGATCTGCTCCGGTGGCCGCTACGAGAATCT
>DATJIL010000046.1:0-6236 GCA_035493385.1 Rudaea sp. | reverse complement strand
ATTGAATGTCAGCGTCGGAATGCTGGTGACGCCGTTGACTTGCGCGGAGACGGTGTAGGTGCCGGGCAGCACGACGGTGAGCGTATTCTGCGCCGTGCCGTCGGCGCCTGTCGCCGTCGTTGCATTGGCCAGCTTGGCAGTCGCGCCGGTGACGCTCCACTGGATCGCCGTGCCGGAAATCGGCGTTCCGCTCGAGGAAGCGAGTTTGACCACCAGCGGTTGCGATGGCTGCCCGGGCACCAGCGCCTGATTGTTGCCGGAGACGATTGCAAACGTCGTGCTGCCGGTGACGACGGCGGGTGTTGCGACCGCGGTGAAAGTCACGCTGCCGGCGCCGGCGATGCTGGCTTGCACGATGTTCGTGCCGGGATTTGCACCGAGCGTCAGGGTATTGCTGGTCCTGCCAGTCGCGTCGGTGAACGTTTGGGCAGAGGCGAGTGTGCCGCCGCCCTGCAGCACCGTCCAGTTCACGGCCACATTCGCCGGTCCCGTGGCACCGTTGGCACCGCCGATTTGGACGACGAAGGGCTGCAGGGCAGTGCCCACCGTGCCGGATTGGCTGCTGCCGCTGAGAGCGGACAGTACCGGCGCGGAAGCCGTCGCGGTAAAGCTCGCTTGAGCGCCGCCAGCAGCGCTGGCTTGAATCGTTACGGTGCCCGCACTCTGGCCATAGGTGAAATTGATCGAGGTGTTGCCGTTGGCATCGGTCACGGAACTCGCGGCACTCAGCGTCGCTTGGCCGCCCGTGACCGCCCAGTTGACGGTCAGGCCAGAAACCGGTGCGCCATTCGCGCTGGATTGCACGACCAGGGGTGAAGTTGCGGCTGTGCCGAGTAGGCCGTTCTGATTATTGCCCGAGACGATTTGCAGGGTGGGCTGGACCGCCGTGAGGTTGAAATCCTGCACGTAGGTTCCGCCCGTCTGCGCACAATATTGGCAGTAGGCGCGGACAAGCACCGAACCCGGCGTCGAGCCGAGTTTTATGTGAACGGAGAATGGAATGGAAATGCTGCCGACGGCTCCTGAGCTCGTTGCGTCGTAGGTTTGCCCGCCGCTCTCGACGATGGTCGCTGAACCTGAGAGGACTTGCCAAAATACGTCGAAACTCTGCCCGTCGGCTCCGGCCGAATCGACGCTGACGGTCAGTGGTTGTGGCAACGTCGTCCCTATCGCGCCGCTTTGGCCATTGCCGCCCACATAATTCAAGTCGAAACAATAAGGATTGTTGGGGCTGCACCCGAGTGCGATTGCCGGCCATGCCGCGGCCAGCATCAGCAAAAGCAATCCGGCGACGCGGAATACACGCCATCTTGACGGACGCTGCTGTATACACCTCGACAGACTGCGCATGACGTTATCTCCCCATAACGGCCTATAATCGAGTATAGCGGGAAACTGCGAATGCGCTGCATTTCGATCCGGGAGGGTGCGATGGGAGCGAACATTTGTTCTTCGTTGCGTGGCCGTTTACGGCCGTTGGCCGTGGTATTCGGATTTGCGTGTGCCGGTCTGGCCGGCATCGGGGCGCCAGCGACGCCATCGTACGCCACCGTCACCACCCGCAATCCCGAAGATCTCCTGATCGTCGACTGCCTGCTGCCGGGCCAGGTGCGCAAGCTCGGCCGCGCGGCCACCTACATGAGTGCGCGCCGGCCGATCCGCACCACGCAGGCCGATTGCGAAATCCGTGGCGGCGAATATGTCTCCTACGATCGCGCCAACTACCAGACCGCGCTCAAGGTCTGGATGGGGCAGGCCGAGTCCGGCGATGCCGAAGCGCAGAACTACGTCGGCGAGATTTATTTGAAGGGTCTTGGGACCGAGCCCGACTACGCCAAGGCGCGCGAATGGTTCGAGAAAGCCTCCGCACAGGGCGACAAGCGCGCGCGCATCAACCTGGGCTATTTGTACGAGCAGGGTCTGGGCGTGCCCAAGGACCTCGCCAAGGCGTTGAACCTGTACGGCGAGGCCTCTGGCGTCGACAACGACAAGCTGGTATTTGCATCCACCGTCACCGCGCAGGTGCAGGAAGCGAAGAACGAATCCGCGGCGCTGCGCGAACAGCTGAGCGCTGAACAGCAGAAGTCCGCGCAGTTGCGTGCGCAAGTCGGCAAGCTGCAATCCGAACTGCAGCAAAAGCAGCAGAACTATCAAAAATCGCAGACCGAATTGGACGGCGTGCGACGCAAGCTCGACGCGGAACAGGCGCGTGCGGGCATCGACAAGAATCCGGATTTCGTCAAACTCCAAAGCGAAACACAGTCGCGCGAGAAGGATCTGGCCGTCCAGCGCGATGCGCTGAAGGCGCAACAGGATTCCAGCGCCAAGCAGCTCGCCGACGCCGAGGACCAGATTGCGAAGCTCAAGACGCGCGAGCAGGAATTGCTGGCGCGGCAGTCCTCGCCCGACAACGATCAGGCCCTCACCACATTGCGCGCATCGGCGTCGCAGATGGATACGGCGTTGCGCGAAAGCCGCGAACGCATGCAACTCGTGCAGAAGCAGATGGCGCAGAACGACCAGCAACGCCAGGAAGCGCAGGCGAAGTTCGACCAGGCACGCGCGCAACTCGCGCTCGAGCATGCGCAGAACGAGAGCTCGAAGCAATTGCTCAAGCTGATGGAAGCGCAGTTGTCGGAAAAGCGCCAGGAACTTGCCAGCCAACGCACGCAGATGGCGAGCCTGCAAAGCCAGATCGACGGCGCCAAGTACGCTTCGCTGCCGCCGGGATTCGCCACGGCCAGCCTGACCGGCGATTTGCGCGTGGAAATCCTGCAGCCCTCGCTTGCCGTCACGCGCGGCTTGAACAAGCCGGCGGCATCCGTGCCGCCCGCGCAGAACGGCATCGATGTGGTCGGGCGCGTGCAGGCCCCGGCGGGCCTGACTTCGGTCACGCTGAATGGCCAGACCGTGGCGGTCGGTGCGGGTGGCGTGTTCAAGACCCACGTCGCGTTGACCGGTGGCAACGACACCGCGGTGCGCGTCGCCGCCTCCGACAAGACCGGAGGCGAGGCGGTGCTCGACTTCATGCTCCTGCCGGGACCGGGCGGCAAGGCCGTGCGAGAGGCGGCGCCGAGCGGGCAGTCACTGCCATCCGGCGTACGCCTGGGCAAGTATTACGCGCTGATCATCGGCAACGACAGTTACGCCGCATTCCCGGCGTTGGGCAGCGCCGCTGAAGATGCCAAGGCGGTGGCCGGCGTGCTGCAATCGCGCTACGGTTACGACGTCAAGTTGCTTGCGAACGCGAACCGGTTCGAGATCCTGTCCGCCCTCAACGACATGCGCGAAGCGTTGACCGACAAGGACAACCTGCTCGTGTACTACGCCGGCCACGGCGAAATCGATGCCTCGCGACAAGGCTACTGGCTGCCGGTGGATGCGCAGCTCAACCAGCCCAACAGCTGGATATCCAACCGCGCGATCAGCGACATCCTCACGACCATGCAGGCACGACACGTGCTGGTGATCGCCGACTCGTGCTATTCGGGCACGATGACGCGCTCCGCGCTCGCGACGTTCGGCGGCGGCATGGCCAACAACGTGTGGGGCGACTGGGTCAAGACCATGACGGCTGGACGTTCGCGCACGGCACTGACCTCGGGCGGCGTGCAGCCGGTCGCGGACGCGGCGAGCAAGGGTGGGCATTCGGTGTTCGCGACAGCGTTGCTGACCGTGCTGCGCGACAACAACAAATTGCTCACTGGACAGGAACTGTTCCGTCAAATCGCCGGCGGCATGGCGTTGCGCAGTGCGAACGCCGGCCTGCAGCAGGCCCCGGAATACGCGCCGATCCAGTTCGCCGGGCACGAAGCGGGTGAATTCTTCCTGATGCCGGAAAACGGCGGGCGCAAGACCGCCGCGCTGGCCGAGTCGCGCGACGACGGCGTTTAAGCGCGCCGCGATTTCGCCGGTCGTACCGTCGAGGCTGCGCGCTTGGCTGCCTTGCCGATGCCGACCAGCACGCTTTTGACGGCGCCCAGCGACCATGCCGCGATGCGGCGCTCGTCGACACCGGTGAACGCGCGCAGTGCATCCGGCATGCCGGCGATGGACGCCTGCGGCAGGCGCGCCGCCGCCTGTGCACGCTTGCCGATCGCGTAGGTCACGGACGCATTCGCCAGCGCCGACGAAACGATCGCCGCCACCGGCACCGCGCGCCGCGCCACCAAGCCGCCGGCGCGGCGCAACAGGCGATGCAGCAGGCTGCGGCCGAGCGCGTCGCCGGCCAGGCTCGCACCCATCCCAAAAAATTGCACTTTGTCCACAAGTGTATTTTGCAGCACAGCTGGCAGGTTCAGGCCGTAAAGGCGGAACGTTTCCTCGACGAGTTCGCGCTGGGTCGTTGCCAGCATCTCCACGTCGATGAGTTCGCCGAACACCACGGACAGCACCTTGCCGAGCCCGGGCAGGGATTCCGCCGCCGCCGTGCATGCACCGATCGTGGCGGCGCGCACGCACTTGCGGCGCAACAGGACGAGAAACGCGGCAGCATGCGGGTCTGCGCTGCGTGCCGGCCGGCGAATCGCCACGATTTCACGGCTGCGCACGACGAGGGACTTCATGCGTGCATGCTAACAGCATGAAGGCGCATCGGTTATCCTGCGCACCTTTGGAACCGCACATGCCGTCGCTCGAACACCACGACACCATCCGCGCCGTCGCCTGGAAAGATGGCGCGTTGCGCCTGCTCGACCAGCGCCGTTTGCCCTTCGTCGAAACCTGGCTGGACTGCGGCAGCGCGGACGACGTCGCCGCCGCGATTCGCGACCTGGCCGTGCGCGGCGCGCCAGCCATCGGCATCGCCGCGGCATGGGGCGTGGTGCTGGCGGCGCGCCGAGGCGCCGACCTGGACGTGGCGATCGCCCGCCTGCGCGCGGCGCGGCCTACGGCGGTGAACCTGATGTGGGCGCTGGATCGCATGCGTGCGCGCATCGCGGAGGGCGCCGACGTGGCAGCGCTGGAGCGCGAAGCGCTGGCGATCCAGGCCGAAGACCTCGCCGCGAACCGGCGCATGGGTGAACTCGGCGCCGCGCTGATCGCGCCGGGTTCGGCAGTGCTCACCCATTGCAATACCGGTTCGCTCGCCACGGCCGGATTCGGCACCGCGCTCGGGGTGATCCGCGCCGGCTTCGCCGCCGGGAAAATTGCACACGTGTATGCCTGCGAGACGCGGCCCTGGCTGCAAGGTGCGCGCCTGACGATCTGGGAATTGCTGCGCGATGGCATCCCGGCCAAGCTCATCGCCGACTCGGCGGCAGCGCATTTGATGAAAACACATTCGAATGGATCCGCTGCCGTACGGTGGGTGATCGTCGGTGCCGACCGCATCGCCGCGAACGGCGATACCGCGAACAAGATCGGCACTTACCAGCTGGCCATCGCCGCGCGCCATCACGGCGTCAAATTCATGGTTGTGGCGCCGTCGTCGACCGTCGACATGCAGACCGCGACGGGCGACGACATCGATATCGAGCTGCGTGACCCCGCCGAATTGTTCGCCGTTGGCGGAGTGCGCACCGTCGTCGAAGGTGCGCAGGCATGGAATCCGGTGTTCGACGTGACGCCACATGATTTGATCGACGCCATCGTCACCGAGCGCGACGTGATCGAATCCCCGGATCGCGAGCGCATGCGCGCCGTGTTCGGCGCATGAAATCGCACCTGCGCCGGTTGGCGATCTTCAGTCTCGTCGGCGTGGTCGGTTTCATCGTCGATGCCGGCATATTGCAATTGCTCGTGCTCGGCCTGGCCTGGGATCGCTACAGCGGACGCTTGATCTCGTTCCTGTTCGCGGCCACGGCGACCTGGCTGCTCAACCGGCGCTACACATTCCGCGGCCCGCGCAAGCATTCGCTCGGCGTTGAATGGGCGCGCTACATCCTCGCCATGAGCGGCGGATTCGCGTGCAATTTCGCCGCGTATTCGGCACTGGTATATTTTTTCGACGTCGACCGGCAATGGCTGATCCTGGCCGTTGCCGCTGGTTCCGTGGCCGGATTGGGTGTGAATTACACTGCCTCGCATTACTGGGTTTACCGGCACCATCGGCGACCTGTGGCCGGTACCGGCGACGGCCCTGGAAATTGACCGCACGAAACGGCTATTCCGGTCAGTAAAATCAAGGCTTTGCAGGGCATCGCCGGGTGCCGGATTGTGATAGAATTTCGGGGTTGGAAAACACCCTCTCGGGGCTTGCGCAAAGCGGGCCCTGAACCCCGAAAATTCCAGGGAAA
>DATJIL010000045.1:0-2844 GCA_035493385.1 Rudaea sp. | reverse complement strand
TTACCATTGTGGAAGGGTGGACATTTGCGCAACTGCGCGACGCGCTCGCGCACGACGCGGAGCTGGCGCAAACCCTGCCGGCGCTGAGCGACGCCGAACTCATGAAAACGCTCGGCTCGGGTGGCGCGCCGCCGGAAGGTTGGTTTCTGCCGGAGACCTACCAGTTCGTCAAAGGCATGAGCGATCTGGATATCCTGCGCCGCGCGCACGCGGCGATGCAGCGCAAGCTGGATACTTTGTGGGCGGCGCGCGCAGCGGATTTGCCGCTGACGTCGCCCTACGAGGCGCTGATCCTGGCGTCCATCGTCGAGAAGGAAACCGCGCAACCCGCCGAACGCCCGATCATCGCCGGCGTGTTCGAGCATCGCCTCAAGATCGGCATGCGCCTGCAGACCGATCCGGCGGTGATTTACGGACTGGGTGCGGCCTACGACGGCAAGATCCACACCCGCGATCTGGAAACCGACACACCGTACAACACCTACACGCGTGCCGGTTTGCCGCCGACGCCGATCGCGTTGCCGGGAGCTGCCGCGCTCGAAGCCGTGCTGCATCCGGCGCCGACGGATGCGCTGTATTTCGTCGCGCGCGGCGACGGCACGCACGAGTTTTCGGCCACGCTCGAAGCGCATAATCGCGCGGTGGCGAAATACCAACTGCACCGCAACCCATGACCGGCAAACTCATCACCCTCGAAGGCGGCGAAGGCGCGGGCAAGAGCACCGTGCTCGAAGCCGTGCGCGAAGTGTTGGCTGTGCGCGGCATCGATGCACTGGTCACGCGCGAACCCGGCGGCACGAGGGCGGGCGAGGAAATCCGCGCCGTGCTGCTTGATACCGTGCATCAGGGGTTGTGCGCCGAAGCGGAACTGCTGCTGATGTTCGCTGCGCGCGCACAACTGGTGCGCGAACTCGTGCGTCCGGCGCTGACGGCGGGGCGCTGGGTGCTTTCCGACCGTTTCACCGACGCCAGTTTCGCCTACCAGGGCGGTGGCCGCGGTCAGCCGCAGGAGAGAATCGCCGATCTGGAACGCTGGGCGGCGGATGGCCTGAAACCCGATCTGACCTTGTTGCTGGATTTGCCCGTGGCCGAGGGCCTCAAACGCGCGAACGGGCGCGGCAGCGCGGATCGCATCGAAATGGAAAATGCAGATTTCTTCGAGCGCGTGCGTGCCGCGTATCGCGCGCGCGCCACCGCCGAGCCGGCACGTTTTCGCATCATCGATGCAAGTCGGACCCTGGATGCGGTGCTGACGGACGTGCATAAAATCGTCGGCAAATTCGTCGATGCTGCCGGAGTGCGGACATGAAACTCGCGCCGTGGCATGTGCAGGATTGGCAGCGCCTGCAGGCGCGGCGCGCGCAGGATCGCCTTGCGCATGCGCTGCTGCTCAGCGGCGCGGCAGGGTTGGGCAAGCGCGAGTTCGCCGATGCGTTCGTCGCCGCGCTGTTGTGCGAGCGGGCTGGCGACCGCGAGGATGGGATGGCCTGCGGGCAATGCCGCTCCTGCGCGCTGCTCAAGGCCGGTAGCCATCCGGACGCGGTGCGGGTTGTGCTGGAGCTGCGCGACGATGGCACGCCACGTACGGAAATCATCGTCGACCAGATTCGCGTGCTCGGCGAACGTCTGGCCATGACCGCGCAGTTCGGCGGCATGCAGGTCGCACGGATCGATCCGGCCGACGCCATGAACGCGAGCGCCGCGAATGCCTTGCTCAAGACGCTCGAAGAACCGACACCCGCGACCGTGATCGTGTTGATCGCCGACCGCCCTGCGCGTCTGCCCGCGACGATCCGCAGCCGCTGCCAGCGTATCGATTTCCACCTGCCGCCGCGCGCGCAGGCGCAGGGCTGGTTGATCGGGCAGGGCGTCGATGCGAAAGCCGCAGATACGGCGCTGGATGTGGCCGCAGGCAATCCGGGCATGGCGCTGGAATTGGCCCGATCCGGCGGCCTGGCCCTGCACGCGGAAGTCGACGCCGACCTGCGCGCCTTGTTGGATGGCGCCGCCTCGGCATCGCAGGTCGCCAACCGCTGGAGCAAGTCCGATCCCGAACGGCGCCTGTGGTTCGCGGCCATGCGGATTCAGGATAGCGCGCGCGCCTTGACCGCGCCGGCGGATTTGCCCAAGCTAGCGGTGGGATTCGACCGCATCAACCGCGCACGCGAACAGTTGCGCGGGCCGCTGCGGCCGGAACTGGTGATTCTGGACGCGTTGTCGGCACTGGCCGTGTAACGAGGAGCAAGCGCAATGGCCGCACCCAATCTCGCCATGCCGCGGCAAGGCATCCTGCCGCTGACGATCAAGGACAAGACCGCGCTTTACGCCGCCTACATGCCGTTCGTGCGCGGCGGTGGTCTGTTCGTGCCCACGGCCAAGCGCTACAACCTCGGCGACGAGGTCTTCATCCTGCTCACCCTGATGGATGAAAAGGACCGCCTGCCGGTGCCGGGCAAGATCGTGTGGATCACGCCGGCCGGCTCGCAGGGCAATCGCGCCGCGGGTATCGGCGTGCAGTTCAACGATTCGTCCGACGGCGAGATGGCGCGGACCAAGATCGAGTCGATCCTCGCCGGCATTCTCGGTTCCGATAAACCGACATATACGATGTAGGTAAATGCAAAAGCACTACTTCGGCACCGACGGTATCCGCGGTCGCGCGGGCGAGCCGCCGATCACCGCCGAATTCATGCTGCGCCTGGGCCGCGCCGCCGGCCGCGTGCTGGCAAACGGCAGTGCCGCACCGGTGTTCATCGGCAAGGACACGCGCGTGTCCGGCTACATGCTTGAATCGGCGCTGGAAGCGGGACTCGTTTCCGCCGGTGCGAACGTGCGCCTGCTCGG
>DATJIL010000044.1:0-4460 GCA_035493385.1 Rudaea sp. | reverse complement strand
TCAACACCTTTTTCATCATGTCGCGGATCGCGCCAACCTCGGCGGACAGGCGCGTGAAACTCTGCACCACCAGCACGTTGCCGAACACATCGCCTGCACGTTCGGTGATCTCGTGGTGCAATTCCTCGACTTCGCCCTGCGCCTTCAGCGTGCGCCGCATGGCGATGGAATTGAACACGGCGAAGCTGACCATCAACGCGATCATCAGCAACGCCAGCTTCCAGTTCATCTTCAATGCCAGCGGCACCATCACGACGATGGCGAGCAACGTCGCCAGGTGCTCGCGGAAGAATCCGAGCCACAAGCCAAACAGGTTGCCGGTACCGCCGTGCATGATGCGCAGCAGGCGTCCGGTGTGATGCTGGCCGTGGAACGACAGCGGCAAGGCGACCGCGTGCTCGAAGAACATGGCGATGGCCGCGAGCCGGCGCCGGTGCGCCAAACGGTCGGAATACAGCGATACCCAGACGCTGGCGATCACGCCGGCCAAGCCGGCGCCGGCCCACCAACCGATGTAATGCCAGGCGTCATGCTTCGCGGCCAGCGCGTCGACGACGCGCCCGAACAGCCACGGCTCCAGGAAGAACACGCCGGCCAGCGCCAGGTTCGCGACCGCGAGCGCGATGGCCAGCCATTTCTCCGGGGCCAGCAAGGCAATCACGCGAAGATAAAGGCGCAGCAGCGGCATGCCGATAGTTTAGCAACCCGCTATCATCCATATCTCGCTGAGCCGGCAGGATCGTGCATGACCGCATCGCTCGACATCACCATCGAACGCGCCGTTGCGCGCGTGGCGCTGAACCGCCCGCAGGTGCACAACGCCTTCGACGATGTTCTCGTCGCGGATCTCACCGCAGCGCTTGGCAGGCTCGACCGCGACGCCGGCGTGCGATTCGTCGTTCTCACCGGCAACGGCAGCACGTTTTCCGCCGGCGCTGACCTCAACTGGATGCGCGGCATGGCGCGCGCGAACGAGGCCGAAAATCGCAACGACTCCGAACGCCTCGCCGTCCTGATGCGCACGCTCAACACGCTGTCCAAACCGACGCTGGCGCGGGTCAACGGATCGGCCTATGGCGGCGGCGTGGGCCTGGTCGCCTGCTGCGACATCGCCATTGCCGCCGACAGCGCGAAGTTCGGACTCACCGAAGTGAAGCTCGGACTCGTGCCCGCCGTGATCTCGCCGTATGTCACTGCCGCGATCGGCGCGCGCCAGTCGCGGCGCCTGTTCGTGACCGGAGAAATCTTCGACGCAGCCTATGCGCAGCGCATCGGCCTCGTGCATGACGTTGTCGCACCCGACAAACTCGACGAACAGGTCGACCGCGTGCTGCACTGGCTGGGCAAGGGCGGACCGCTCGCCCAGCGCGAGGCCAAGCATCTGGCGCTGGAACTCGGCGGTGCATTGGAGCGCAGCAGCGGCCAGACCGACATGAAGAACGCCGCGCTGATCGCGCGCCTGCGCGTCTCGCCGGAAGGCCAGGAAGGATTGACCGCGTTTCTCGACAAGCGTGCGCCGGCCTGGGCCAGGGAAAACTGACGAACATGTTCACGCGCATCCTCATCGCCAACCGTGGCGAAATCGCCTGCCGAATCATTCGCACCTGCCGACGTTTGGGCATCCAGACCGTTACCGTCTTTTCGGAAGCCGACGCGACCGCGCAGCACGCACGCCAGGCCGACGTCGCCTATCCGATCGGCGGCCCGCGTCCGCAGGACAGTTACCTGCGCGGCGACACCATCATCGAAGCGGCGAAACAATCCGGCGCACAGGCGATTCATCCGGGTTACGGATTCCTGTCCGAGAACGCCGATTTCGCGGAAGCCTGCGAAAAGGCCGGCATCGTCTTCATCGGCCCGTCGGCCGAATCGATGCGCAAGATGGGATCCAAAGCCGGCGCCAAGGAACTGATGGCCGCACACGGCGTGCCGGTCGTGCCGGGCTATACCGGCGAGGATCAGGACGCCGCCCTGCTCGCGCGCGAAGCGCAGCGCATCGGTTTTCCGCTGATGATCAAGGCCGCGTACGGCGGCGGCGGCAAGGGCATGCGCATCGTGCGCGGTGCAAACGAGTTCGCATCGAACCTCGAATCCTGCCAGCGCGAGGCGAAAAACGCTTTCGGCCGCGACCGAGTCCTGCTCGAGCGCTACATCGAAACGCCGCGCCACATCGAATTCCAGATCTTCGGCGACGTGCACGGCAATATCGTCCACTTGAACGAACGCGAATGCTCGGCGCAGCGCCGCTACCAGAAAGTGCTGGAAGAAACGCCCTCGCCCTTCCTCACCCCGGAACTGCGCACAAAGATGGGCGATGCGGCCATCGCCGCCGGCCGCGCATTGGGCTACGCAAACGCGGGCACGGTGGAATTCATCGTGGGTCCGCAAGGTGATTTCTACTTCATGGAGATCAACACGCGGCTGCAGGTCGAGCATCCCGTCACCGAGATGACGCTGCACTTGGATCTCGTCGAATTGCAGTTGCGCGTGGCCGCCGGCGAAGCGCTGCCCGGCTCGCTGATCCGCAACAAATCCGTGCCGCAGGACGGCCACGCCATCGAACTGCGCCTGTACGCCGAAGACCCGCAGGCCGGCTTCCTGCCCGGCTCCGGAAAGCTGCAACGCCTGCGCCTGCCGCCACAGGATGCTCACGTGCGCATCGACAGCGGCGTGGTCGAAGGCGATACGGTGACGATTTTCTACGATCCGATGATTGCCAAACTCATCGTCTGGGATCGCACGCGCGCTGACGCGCTGCAGCGCATGCGCGAGGCGCTCGCGCAATGCGAGGTCATCGGCCCAAAATCGAACATTGCCTTCCTCGAACGCCTTGTGCGCCATCCAACCGTCGTCGAAGGCCGCATCGACACCGGTTACCTCGACCGCCAGTTGTCCGAATTCCTGCCACGGGATGCCGACGCCGACGTCGCAACATTGTTCGCCGCTGCGACGGCAGCGCTACTCGACGAGGAAGATCGCGCACGCCGCCTCGCTCGCACGAACGGCGATCCGCATTCGCCATGGCATGATGCGGGTGGATGGCGGCTCGGTCATCCGGGCAAGCGCATTGTGGCCCTGGAACACGGCGGCAAGCGCGTCGAAATCGCTGCGCACGGTGCAAATGGAAACTACGCGCTGAGCCACGCAGAAGCGAGTTGTCATGTCGCCAATGCGATCTTGCTGGATGGATTCCTGATTGCTCAATTCGATGGTGTGGTGCGGCGCTACCGCGCGGACGCGGACGCCACTCGTATCGTCGTGCACGACGACATGCGGCGCACGCGCTTCGAACGGGCGCGGGCTTTCGCGTTCACGTCGAGCTCGCACAAATCCGGCGACCGCATCGTCGCACCGATGCCCGGCCGCATCGTCGTGGTCAAGACCAAGGCCGGCGACGAGGTCGCCGAAGGCCAGGAATTGCTGGTCATGGAAGCGATGAAGATGGAATTGAGCCTGAAGGCGCCGCACGCGGCGACGATCGAGTCGATCAGCGCGAAGGTCGGCGAGTTCGTCGAGGCCGATGCCATCCTCGTGCGCTTCAAGGAGTCGACGTGAACCTACGTGCCTGCGTCTGGATCGCGCTATCGGCGATCGCGCTCGGCGGTTGCGTGGAAACGCGATTCGAGTCGCCGCTGGGCGGCCGACAGGAAAGTTGCGATGCGCGCTGGAAAGGCCTGTGGACAGGCCCCGATCCCGCCGACCAATCCGCTGCCATTTATGTGGACAATGCCTGTCATTTGTTCGTGATCGACAAGCCCGCAGCGGACAAACCGGTTCGCCGCGTCGAGTTGCCGATACGTTACAAACAGGTCGACGGACGGGATTACCTCAGCGTCGAGGCCGCCGCATTCAAGGAACTGGTCGACCTCGATCCGCCCTACGCGATCGAGCCTGCGCCCGCGCACGCCTATTTTTTCGCGCGTTACACCATCAGTGGGGACCGTCTGGAAATCGACATGGTCAACAGCAAGCGCGTCGCCCAGCTTGTCATCGACGACAAGATCGATGGCACCGTCGGCAAGTCAAGGAACGGATTGCACGTGTTCGTGCGCGGCGACCCGGCGCGCATGCTTGAGATCGTGCGCAGCGAGCCCATCTTCGACGGCGTCACTCCGACCATCTTCGTGCGCAGCAAGCAGGCTGCGGACGCCTTCGAACGCAACCTGGAACGCACCTCCGCAAAGAAGCCGCAATGAGTTCCCTGCCCACCCACGTCCGCATCGTCGAAGTCGGTCCGCGCGACGGCCTGCAGAACGAAAAGACCATCGTGCCGGCGGCGGTCAAGATCGAACTGATCGACCGGCTCTCCGAAACAGGCTTGCAGACGATCGAAGCGACCAGCTTCGTCAGTCCGAAATGGGTGCCGCAACTGGCCGATGCAACAGACGTCTATACTGCCATCCGCAAAAAGCCCGGTGTGCGCTATCCGGTGCTGGTACCAAACCTGCAAGGCTACGAGC
>DATJIL010000043.1:0-2424 GCA_035493385.1 Rudaea sp. | reverse complement strand
GCGGGCGATGTCATGCTCGAAACCCACGGCGGCGGCGTCGTTGCGGTCGCGGTCGAGTCGCCGCACATCCTCAATGCGAAAGACGCGACCTACGCGCAGTCGGCGGATTGGGGTGTGGTCGAGGCCGAAGGCTTCATCAAGCTGTTCGGCATGAGTTCGACGATGTGGGCGCAGGTGAACCGGAAATGACGGCGCTTCTCGCCGCCACGCTGCGGCATCTGCAGGAGCTGGTCGCCTTCGACACGCGCAATCCGCCGCGCGCGATTGGCGCGGGCGGCATTTTCGACTGCCTGCGCGCAAACCTGCCGGGTTTCGATTGCACGCTGACCGACCATGGCGCCGGCGCGGTGTCGCTGCTCGCCGTGCGTGGCAAGCCGAAGATCCTGTTCAACGTGCACCTCGATACGGTGCCGGATTCGCCGTCTTGGAGCGCAAATCCGCTTGCGCTGCGCGTGACCGGCGAACGTGCCGTTGGCCTCGGCGCCTGCGACATCAAGGGTGCCGCCGCTGCGTTGCTCGCCGCCGCGCAAACCAGCGGCGGCGATGCCGCCTTGCTGTTCACCACCGACGAGGAAGCGAACGACGCGCGCTGCATTGCGGCGTTCCTTGCACAGAAAAAACCGTTCGATGCCGTGATCGTGGCCGAGCCGACGAAGTGTGAAGCCGTGCTCGCGCATCGCGGCATCAGCTCGGTGTTGATGCGTTTTGCCGGCCGGGCCGGCCACGCATCCGAAGAACAGACGGCGAACGACAGCGCGCTGCACCAGGCCGTGCGCTGGAGCAGCCGTGCGCTCGATCACGTCGATTCGCTCATGCATGCGCGTTTCGGCGGCCTGACCGGCCTGCGCTTCAACATTGGCCGCATCGACGGCGGCATCAAGGCGAACATGGTCGCGCCGGCGGCGGAACTGCGCTTCGGCTTCCGGCCGTTGCCGTCGATGGACGTCGATGGCATGCTCGCGACCTTCCGCGGTTTCGCCGAAGTCGAGCCGGCCGAGTTCAGCGAAACCTTTCGCGGCCCGGCGTTGCCGGCGGGCAACATCGCAAGGGCCGAGGCGCGCCGCCTCGCTGCGCGCGATGTCGCCGACGCACTCGATATTCCCGTCGGCAACGCGGTCGATTTCTGGACCGAGGCCGCGCTGTTCTCGCAAGCCGGCTACACCGCGCTCGTCTACGGTCCCGGCGACATCGCCCAGGCGCACAGCGCGGATGAATGGGTGGCGCTCGACCAATTGCAGCGATACGCCGAGAACATTTACCGGATCGTCAACCATGGAAACGCATAAGCACACCCGCAAGACCATCGTGCGCCTGCTCTCGGCGATGGGCAGCGCGAAGGAAATCCAGGCCTACCTGAAACGCTTCTCGCAGCTCGACGCCAAGCGCTTCGCCGTGGTCAAGGTTGGTGGTGCGGTACTGCGCGACGAGTTGGCCGATCTGGCCTCGTCGCTGACGTTCCTGCAGCAGGTCGGATTGACGCCGATCGTGATCCACGGCGCCGGCCCGCAGCTCGACGAGGAGATGTCCGCCGCGGGCATCGAGAAACAGACCGTGGGCGGACTGCGCGTGACCTCGCCGAAGGCGCTGGGTATCGTGCGCCGCGTATTCGTGCAGCAGAACCTGAAACTGGTGGAAGCGCTGCAGGCGATGGACACCCGCGCCACGGCGATGCCGTCTGGCGTGTTCATGGCCGACTATCTCGACCGCGATGCCCTGGGGCTGGTCGGCAAGGTGGAGCGCATCGATCTCGCACCGATCGAAGCCAGCCTGCGCGCGAATTCGATACCGGTGATCGCCAGCCTCGGCGAAACCGACGAGGGCCAGTTGCTGAACATCAACGCCGATGTCGCCGCGAACGAACTCGTGCGCGTGCTGCAGCCGTACAAGATCGTGTTCCTCACCGGTACCGGCGGCCTGCTGGACGGCGCGGGCCGGGTGATAGATTCGATCAACCTGAGTACCGAGTACGAGCACTTGATGTCGCAGTCGTGGGTCAGCGGCGGCATGCGCCTGAAGATCGAACAGATCGCCGATTTGTTGAATGATCTGCCGCTCACGTCTTCGGTGTCGATCACGCGCCCCGCGGAACTGGCCAAGGAACTGTTCACGCACAAGGGTTCGGGGACCCTGGTGCGGCGCGGCGAGAAAGTGCTGCGCTTCGCATCGTGGGATGGCGTTGATCGCGTGCGCCTGCGCACGCTGATCGAGTCGAGCTTTGGCCGCAAGCTGGTGGCGGATTACTTCGAGCGCACGCAGCCGTTTCGCGTTTACGTGAGCGAAAACTATCGCGCCGCGATGATCTTGACGATGCAGGACGGCTTTCCGTACCTGGACAAGTTCGCCGTGCTCGACGACGCGCAGGGCGAGGGCCTGGGTCGCGCGGTGTGGCTGGTGATGCGCGAGGAGAATCCGCAGCTGTTCTGG
>DATJIL010000042.1:0-7170 GCA_035493385.1 Rudaea sp. | reverse complement strand
GTCGGCGGCATCGTCAGCTTCGTCGGCTTCGCGATGATGCTGATCGGGCGGCTTGAACAATTCGCGAGCTTCATCTCGGGCTTGTTCTTCCAGACGCATTCACTGAGCGACTTTTTCGCCGTGCTGGACACCAAGGAAGTGCTGCAGGAAAAACCCGGCGCGCCGGAACTGCCGGCGGTCAAGGGCGACGTCGTGTTCGACGACGTCTCGTTCGGCTACGAAGTCACGCATCCGGCACTCAAGCATTTGAGCTTCAGCGCGAGGGCGGGCAGCACCATCGCCCTGGTCGGGCCGACCGGCGCCGGCAAGACCACGGCGCTGAGCCTGCTGTATCGCGCCTACGATCCGAGCGAGGGCAGGATCACGATCGACGGCATCGACATCCGCGAGGTGAGTTTGAATTCGCTGCGCCAGCACATTGCCGTGGTGTTCCAGGATCCGGGACTTTTCTACCGCTCGATCCGCGACAATCTGCTGATCGGCAAACCCGATGCCACGCAGGCGGAAATCGAATCCGCCGCGCAGGCGGCTGAGGCGCACAATTTCATCGTGGTCAAACCGGAAGGCTATACGACACTGGTCGCCGAACGCGGCCGCTCGCTGTCCGGCGGCGAACGCCAGCGCCTTTCGATCGCGCGCGCGATGCTCAAGGATGCGCCGATCCTGATCCTGGACGAAGCCACCAGCGCGCTGGACAACGCCACCGAAGCGCGCATCCAGCGTGCACTGGGTGCATTGACCAAGGATCGCACCACGTTCGTGATCGCGCATCGCCTGTCCACCGTGCGCAATGCGAATCTGATCCTTGTGCTGAAAGATGGCGAACTGGTCGAGCAGGGACGTTACGCCGAACTCGTCGCGCGTGGCGGTCTGTTTGCCGAACTCGACGCTTCGGGCCGCTTCGTGCCGGATGCCGAGGACCCGACCGACAGCTACGCCGAGCCCACCTTGACTGCATTCTGAATGCCTGCGGCGGTACGGCTTGCGCTCGTAAATGCGAACCATTATCATTCGCGGAGACTATCGGGATACTACTGCCATGCTGAACCGGATTTGCCTTTGCCTGCTGCTGACCGCGACCACCGCAGCGTGGGCGGCCGATTTGCCCGAGTTCCAGCTAACCATCAAGGGTCAGAAATTCGAGCCGGCGCAGTTGACCGTACCTGCCAATACCAAGTTCAAGTTGCGCGTGATCAACACCGACAATACGCCGTCGGAATTCGAGAGCAGCGAGTTCAACCGCGAAAAGATCGTCCTGCCGAACAGTACCGTCACGGTGTTCGTCGGACCGCTGGACAAGGGCAGCTACAAGTTCTTCGACGATTTCCACCAGGACACCGGCAAGGGTGTCCTCGTGGTGGAGTAAGGCCATGCTCGGCGTCGCACTGCTGGTGTTTCGTGAAGTCCTGGAAGCGGCGCTGATCGTCACCATCGTCGCGGCGGCCACGCGCGGCGTCGTCGGTCGCGCCCGCTTCATCGGCGGCGGCATCGGGTTGGGCATCGTCGGCGCCATTGTGGTTGCGCTGTTCGCCGGCGCCATTGAAGAAGCGGTCGGCGGTTCCGGCCAGGAGTTGTTCAACGCCTGCGTGCTGCTCGCCGCCGTGCTGATGATCGGCTGGCACGTGATCTGGATGTCCAGCCACGGCCGCGAACTGGCGCAGCAGATGCAATCGGTCGGCCATGCGGTGAAGGCGGGATCGAGTTCCCTGGCGATGTTGCTCGCCGTGGTCGCTCTGGCCGTGTTGCGCGAAGGTTCCGAGATCGTGCTGTTCCTGTACGGAATGGCAGCCGGTGGCGCGGGCAGGGCGGACTTGCTGCTCGGCGTGCCGCTCGGCATTGCCGGCGGAAGCCTCGTCGGCTTCGCGCTGTATTTCGGCCTGTTGCGCATACCGCTGCGGCATTTCTTCACGGCGACGAACTGGATGCTGGTACTGCTCGCTGCAGGCCTCGCGTCCACGGCGGCGCGCTTCCTGATCCAGGCGAACTGGCTGCCGGCCTGGGACAATCAGGTCTGGAACACCTCAGCGTTGCTCGACAACGGTTCGGTCGTCGGCCAGGCGCTGCACATCCTCGTCGGTTACGAGGCGCGCCCGGCCGGCATGCAGATCGCCTTCTGGCTGGCGACGGCAACGCTGCTCATGCTCGGCATGCGCTGGATCGCGCGCGGGCAGGTGGCGCAGCGCGCGGCACCGACCGCCACGCCACAGGCGACGGCTTGATCGCGTCGCATCATCCCAATCAGATCAGCCCGATCACATCGTCCCGCTACATCCGGAACACGCCATAGCGTCCGGTTTCGATCGGCGCGTTCAACGACGCCGAGATCGCCAATCCCAGCACGCGGCGCGTGTCGACCGGATCGATGATGCCGTCGTCCCACAACCGCGCACTGGCGTAGTAGGGATGGCCCTGGCGGTCGTACTGCGCGCGGATCGGCGCCTTGAACGCTTCTTCTTCATCTTGCGACCACGATTTGCCGGCGGATTCGATGCCGTCGCGTTTCACCGTCGCGAGCACGGATGCGGCCTGTTCGCCGCCCATGACGCTGATGCGCGCGTTCGGCCACATCCACAGGAAGCGCGCGCCGTAGGCCCGCCCGCACATGGCGTAGTTGCCCGCGCCGAAGCTGCCGCCGATGACCACGGTGAACTTCGGCACGTGCGAGCAGGCGACCGCGGTGACCATCTTCGCACCGTCCTTGGCGATGCCGGCCTGCTCGTATTTCTTGCCGACCATGAAGCCGGTGATGTTCTGCAGGAACACCAGCGGCACGTTGCGCTGGTTGCACAATTCGATGAAATGCGCGCCCTTGAGCGCGCTTTCCGAAAAAAGGATGCCGTTGTTCGCAACGATGCCGACCGGGTAGCCGTGGATATGCGCGAACCCCGTGACCAGGGTCTTGCCGTAGCGCGCCTTGAATTCGTGGAATTCGGAGCCATCGACGATGCGAGCGATCGCTTCGCGGATGTCGAACGGACGGCGGGTGTCTTGCGGGATCACGCCATACAGTTCCGCGGCAGCGTATTTCGGTTCGGCCGGTTCGGCGAGCGCCAACGGCAGCGTCTTCTTTCGGTTCAGCGCGGCCACGATGTCGCGCGCAATGGACAGCGCATGCGCATCGTTCTCGGCGAAGTGGTCGGCGACACCGGAGATGGACGTATGCACGTCGGCACCGCCGAGTGTTTCCGCATCGACCACTTCGCCGGTAGCGGCCTTCACCAGCGGCGGACCTCCGAGGAAGATCGTGCCCTGTTCCTTGACGATGATGGTTTCGTCGCTCATCGCCGGCACGTAGGCGCCGCCGGCGGTGCATGAACCCATCACCACGGCGATTTGTGGGATGCCGAGCGCGGACAGGCGCGCCTGGTTGTAGAAAATGCGGCCGAAATGTTCCTTGTCCGGGAAGACTTCGTCCTGCAGCGGCAGGAAGGCGCCGCCGGAATCCACGAGGTAAATGCAGGGCAGGCGGTTCTCCAATGCCACTTCCTGCGCGCGCAGGTGCTTCTTTACCGTGATTGGAAAATAGGTGCCGCCTTTCACCGTGGCGTCGTTCGCGACGACGACGATTTCGCTGCCGTTGACGCGGCCGATGCCGGTGATGAGTCCGGCACCGGGCGCGGCGTCTTCGTACATGCCATGCGCGGCCAATGGCGAGAGTTCAAGGAACGGTGAACCCGGATCGAGCAGGGCGCGGATGCGTTCGCGTGGCAGCAGCTTGCCGCGGGCCGTGTGCTTTTCGCGGGCCTTGTCGCCGCCGCCGAGCGCGCTGCGCGCCAATTGTTTTTTCAGGTCCTCGACAGCCGCGCGCAGGTTTGCGGCATTGGCGGCAAACTCGGGCGAACGGGCGTCGATCTGCGATTCGATGATGGGCATGGGCACTCGGCACGATCAGGATCGGAACACAGCATAACGGTTTCGTCGTGTCGGCCCAAAAACAAACCGGCCGCACGAGGCGGCCGGTCTGGGTCTTGCGAAGGAACAGCGTGCGATCAGTGACCGCCGTTGTCGTCCTTCTTCGGCTCGGCGGCCGGCTGCGCACCCTGCGCGGCGGCCTTCACGTCCGCAGCGCCCTGTTTGGCGGTCGCGGCGGTGTCTTGCGCGCCGGCGGCAGCGGCCTGTCCAGAAGCGGCAGCGCCCTGCGCGGAGGCGGCGGCGCCGCTCATGTCGCCGGACTTGGCCTGTTCGGCAGCCTGCGTAGCCTGGCTGGCGGTTTGCTGTGCGGCAGCGGCGGTGGCCTGCGCCTTTTGCGCGGTCGCAGCAGCGGCTTCCTTCGCCTTGGCGGCTGCGTCCTGCGCGGCCTGTTGCGCATTGTCACCGCAAGCGCCCAGGGTCAGGGTCAGTGCGGCAGCGATGAATACGTGCTTGAGTTGCATGAGTGTCTCCCTTCAAGAATTTCGATTGGTTGGGAATGAACGGAAATACAGCGTCCGCCCACCGATGAAGTCGGTTTTTGGGCGTGTCGAGCTTACACCAATTCGATGGCGAGCGCGGTTGCCTCGCCGCCGCCGATGCACAGTGAAGCAACCCCGCGTTTGCCGCCGCGCGCCTTCAGCGCATTGAGCAGTGTCACGACCAGGCGCGCGCCAGAACAGCCGATCGGATGGCCCAGCGCACAGGCACCACCGTTGACATTGAGCTTGGCATGGTCGATGCCCAGGTCCTTCATCGGCGCCATCGCAACCACTGCGAAAGCCTCGTTGACCTCGAACAGGTCCACGTCGGCGACTTTCCAGCCGGCTTTCTTCAGCACCTGCTCGATCGCGCCGACCGGCGCCGTGGTGAACCACTCCGGTTCCTGCGACTGGGTGGCGTGGGCGACGATGCGTGCCAGCGGCTTGATGCCCAACTTCTTTGCGGTGTCTTCGTCGAGCAGCACAGTCGCGGCGGCGCCGTCGGAAATGCTCGAAGAACTCGCGGCGGTCACAGTGCCGTCCTTGCGGAAGGCGGGTTTCAGCGTCGGCACCTTGGCAATGTCGGACTTGCCCGGCTGTTCGTCGGTGGCGTATTCCACCTCGCCTTTCTTGCCGGCGACTTTCACCGGCACGATTTCGGCGGCGAACGCGCCGGACGCAATCGCAGCCTGCGCGCGCTTGACCGACTCGATCGCGTAGGCGTCCTGCGCCTCGCGCGTGAAGCCGTATTTGTCCGCGCATTTTTCCGCGAACACGCCCATCGACTGGCCGTCGTAGGGATTGGTCAGGCCGTCCCACGCCATATGATCGACGAGCTTGGCATCGCCGTAGCGCAGGCCGGTGCGCGCGGCGACCATGTGCGGTGCATTGGTCATCGATTCCATGCCGCCGGCGACGACGACCGTCGCGGAGCCCGCCTTGATCAGGTCGCTGCCGAGCATGATCGCCTTCATGCCCGAACCGCAGACCTTGTTGATCGTCGTGCATCCGATCGACTTCGGCAGGCCCGCTGCGAGCGATGCCTGGCGCGCCGGCGCCTGGCCGAGGTTGGCCGGCAACACGCAACCCATGATGACTTCGGAGACATCCGCAGGCGCAACTCCGGACTGATCCAGCGCGGCCTTGATCGCGACCGCGCCGAGCGTGGTGGACGGCACGCCGGTGAACTGGCCGAGCATGGAACCGATGGCCGTGCGCTTGGCGCCGGCGATGACGACGGATGAGGACATGATGGGCTCCGCAGGAATCCGGGATGACTTCGGATTATAGGCCTGAACGTGCGATCAACCGAAGTTCTCGTCTAACTGCCGGTGAATTTCCGCTTCGATCATCGGTTTCATCGCACCGAGCAAAAATCCCAGTTCCGCATGCACGCGCAACTCGGTCTTGCCGACATGAATGCGTCCGTTCACGCCGCCTCGCGAAAAGAGCAGGGTGTCGCCCTCCCATTCGCTCGTGATCGCGAATTTCCTGCCGATGGCATTCGCGGTTTTTTCCACGGCCGTCCTGGCGGCTTTGAGCGATTTGCCGTGCTTGCGGCGGATATCGATTTGCGACATGGGATCCGGGATTTTGTGGGTGCGGGCAGGCGCCGCGCTTTTGCTATGATGCCGCAAAATCCGCTGGCGGGGGAAAGCGTGCGTGCCTTGCTGATTCTTGTGCTGCTGTTGCCAGGTCTGACGTTGCCAGGTCTGTTGTGCGCGGCCAGCATCCAGGGCCGCCTGTCGCTGACGGTCGATGGCAAGGCGCTGCGCAACGAAGAGGCGCAGGACGCGATCGTGTATTTCCGTCCGAAGGTTCCCGAGCACGTCCTGCCGGCGCACGAAACCTACACGATGAGCACGTTGCGCAAGCAATTCACGCCGCGCACCCTGGCCATCACCGTTGGCAGCAAGGTGCGCTTCCCGAACGACGATCCGATCCTGCACAACGCGTTTTCGCTGTCGAAAGACAATGCCTTCGATGTTGGTCTGTACGCGGAAGGCGAAGGCAAGACGGTGACGTTCTCGCATGTGGGCTACGTGCGCGTGTACTGCAATGTGCATCATTCCATGGTCGGCAACATCCTCGTGCTGGATACGCCGTACTTCACCCATCCGGACGCCAGCGGCGCATTCCGCCTCGATGGCGTGCCGGCGGTGGAGGGCGATCTGGTGATCTGGCACGAACGCGCGACCGCGTGGCACGAGGTGGTGACGCCCGGCGCAGACAAGCCGCTCGATGTGCGTCTGGAGCTGACCCAGCGGCGCATTCCCGCGCACATGAACAAGTTCGGCAAACCCTATGGCCGCGACAACAGTTCCGGATACTGAACCAGCGGCGGGCAAGGGCTTTTCGCTGCCTCTGGCGATCAAGTTCTTTCTCGGCTCGGCCTTGCTCATTGCGCTGGCCGTCGGCGCGGCGGTGATCGTCACCTATGTCAAGGGCGATTCGATCGCGCGCGCGGCGGTGCACGATGTCCTGACCACCAGCGGCGCCGTGCAAAAGGAATTCGAGCAGAGCCGCCTGCAGGAATTGCAGTTGAAGGTGCAGTTGATCGCGGCCGATCCGAGTACCGCGCGCTACGTTTCGCAGGCATCCGGAACCACCGACAACCTGCCGGGCCTGTCGGAGAACAGCGAGGTCGACACCAAGTCCATCCCGGACCTGCTGCGCGAACGCCAGGGCCAGTTCACGTTCGATCTGGGCGTGGTGCTCGACGCCAAGGGCAACGTGCTCGGCCGCAGCGACCAGACCGAAGCTTTCCAGGAATCGCTGG
>DATJIL010000041.1:0-3508 GCA_035493385.1 Rudaea sp. | reverse complement strand
CGCCACGGTGGCAATGCCGGTGATTTCAGCGATCACATTGGGATCGCCAAGTTGCAAGGTGTAGGGCGGCGCTTGCCCTGGGCGATGGCGCACGGTTTGACCGTGCGAACCGAGTGCCGTGATCGAGTTGGCGACGATGCCTTCGCGTTGCAACAACGCATTGGCCGCCACCGCGAAGCTGCGCGCGATCTCGACATCCAGCGCGCCGAGTTCATCCAGCGCGATGCGGCCGTCGCCCTGGGCGAGGGCGAGAATGCGTCGGCGCAAATCATCGGGGTAGGGCTGCGTCAGTGCGGCATGCAGGCGTGGCACCGGATCGAAACGCGCCAACGCGACATCGATGCCGTCGGCGCTGGTGCCGGAGATGAGCCCGAGAAAAAACGCGGCGTTGTGCGCCACGAAGACTACTTCGCGGAAGCCAATTGCAGGCTGTCGAGTCGGTCGAGCTTGGCCAGCATGGGTGCGGACTGCTGCTTGAAACGCGCCAGTTCCGTGGCCGGCAGCGGCTCGGGCTTGGGCAACGTCACGGTCAGCGGATTGCGATGCGTGCCGTCGACGCGGAATTCGTAATGCAGGTGTGGTCCCGTCGCCAATCCGGTCATGCCGACGAAACCGATCGTTTGACCCTGATGCACGTGTTGGCCGACCCGCTCGTTGGCGAAACGGGACATGTGGCCGTAGGCGGTACTGACGTGCTTGTTGTGCTGGATGATGACGAAATTGCCGTATCCGGATTTCCAGCCGCGGAACACGATCGTGCCGTCGCCGGCGGCGTGGATCGGCGTGCCGGTCGGAGCGGCATAGTCGACGCCTTGATGCGCGCGCATGTAGCCCAGGATCGGGTGCATGCGCGCGGCGGTGAAGCGCGAGGAGATGCGGGTGAACTCGACCGGCGTACGCAGGAAGGATTTGCGCAGGGGCCGGCCGTCGGCGCTGTAGAACAGGGTGCCGCCGTGGTTGTCGGTGTAGCGAATGGCGGAAAAGCGCTTGCCGCGATTGACGAAATACGCCGCCAGTATGTCGCCGTCGCGCAGCCTTTCGCCCTCGCGCCAGATGCTGTCGTAGATCACGGTGAAGCTGTCGCCGGGGCGTAGGTCCTGGGCGAAGTCGATGTCGTAGCCGAATGCGTCGGCGAGCTTGATCACCATCGCATCGTCCATGCCGGCGCGATTGGCGGCATCGAACAGCGAATCGGTGATCACGCCGTGCGCGACTTCGGTCCGGCGCTCCACATCGCGCGCGGCGGTGGCCTGGTGCATGCCGTTCGCATCGAAGGTGACGGTGACCTGGGTTTTCTCGTCGCGGTCGAAGCGCAACGCGGTGAGGTGCCCGTCGGTGGCGTGGGCGAAGGAAAATTCCTCGCCGGGATGGATGCGTACCAGGGCATTGGTGTTGCTCGCATCCTGAAGCAGGGTCTGCAGGTCGTTGCCGGACACGCCTTGCGCGTGGAAGATCGTGCCAACGGTCTGGCCGGATTTCACCGAGACGGTTGTCCAATCCGCGTCGCTTCCGGCAACTGCGGCAACATCCCCGGCGCCGGGTGGCAGCGGCGGCACCGGCAAGTTCAATGTGATGAAATCGCTGGCCACCGGATCGCGCGTGGCGTTTGCGCCGCGCGGCGTCACCAGGCCGATAATGGCGACGGCGGCAAACAGGATCCCGGCCAGCAGCCAGTGCCGATGCCGCCAGCTCAGCGGCGCGGCCGTGGCCTTGCGCAACCAGGTATGTACCGCGTGCGATTTGTAGAAATGGAAATGCCGGCGCGGCAAATGCCGCCCGCGCGCTGCGCGATGAGCGGTGAGTCGGATAAAATGCGCAACGCGATTTGTTTCTGGCACGAGTTCGGTCCGGCAAACGCGCCGTACCTTAGCCCCTGTATCGGACCCCGTCAACGCCAAGCGCCACATGGGTTTGCGCGGGATTTTGCGGTTAACGAATAATTAACGACGCGTACCGTTTTTGCTCCGCGTGCGACGTCGAAAAGGCATGCCATGAACGACACGGTGACAGCGCTCGAGCAGATTGCCCGCGGCGCCGAGGAAATCATCAAGCGCGAAGACCTGGAAGCGCGCCTCAAGCTTGGCCGACCGCTGCGCGTGAAGGCCGGATTCGATCCGACCGCGCCGGATCTGCACCTCGGCCACACCGTGCTGCTCAACAAGATGCGCCAGTTCCAGGACCTCGGCCACCAGGTGGTTTTCCTGATCGGCGATTTCACCGGCATGATCGGCGATCCCAGCGGCAAGAACGTCACGCGCAAGCCGCTCACGCGCGAAGACGTGCTGGCCAATGCCGAAACCTACGCGGCACAAGTATACAAAGTGCTGGATCGCGAAAAGACCGAACTGCGCTTCAACTCGGAATGGTTCGGCAAGATGGACGCCGCCGGCATGATCCGGCTGGCCGCGAAGCATACGGTCGCGCGCATGCTCGAACGCGACGATTTCGAGAAGCGGTATAAAAGCGGCCAGCCGATCGCGATCCACGAATTCCTCTATCCGCTGGTGCAGGGCTACGATTCGGTCGCGCTCAAGGCCGACGTCGAACTCGGCGGCACGGATCAGAAGTTCAACTTGCTCGTCGGCCGCCAGCTGCAGGAGGAATCCGGCCAGCCGCCGCAGATCGTGCTGACCATGCCGTTGCTTGAGGGCACCGACGGCGTGAACAAGATGTCGAAGTCGCTCGGCAACTACATCGGCATCAACGAGGCGCCGAACGAGATTTTCGGCAAGGTCATGCGCCTGTCGGACGAGATGATGTGGCGTTACTTCGAGCTGCTTTCGTTCGACAAATCGCTGGCCGACATCCAGCGCATGCGCGAGGAAGTCGCCGGTGGCAAGAATCCGCGCGATTTCAAGATGGAGCTGGCGGCCGAGTTGACCACGCGTTTCCACGACAAGGCGGCGGCGCAAGGCGCAATCGCGCACTGGAACGAAGTCGTGCAGGGCGGCGGTGTGCCGCAGGATATTCCGGTTCAGGACGTTCCAGTCCCGGCGTCTGGCATCCGCATCGGCGCGCTGCTCAAGGTGGCGGGACTCGCGCCGAGCACGTCCGAAGCAACACGCAAGCTCGGCGAGCGTGCCGTGCGCGTGGACGGCGAAATCGTGGAAAACCGCGAGCTGACACTGAATGCCGGCAGCGAACATTTGCTCCAGCTCGGCAAGCGTGGATTCGCGCGCGTGCGCCTGGTGCCCGGCGGATAAGCGGCATTTGCAAACGGAAGTATGTACTTAGCGAAACCGCCTAGCTGCAATGTGGGTTTCGCGGGCGCTGAGATAGGCGATCTGGCGGAAGGCCGAAAAACTGCGCAAAACCCCCGACAAACGGCGTAAGGACGCCAAAAATTCGCAAGATTGGCCAAAAAACCGGGGCTGCTTTCAGCCCCGGTGGAAATCAAACAATTGTGTGGCCTGAAGTAGTTATCGCTGCATCCACCACAGGATGAGGGCCAGCACTGCGTCCCATGGCACCTAGAGCGTCATCCTCTAGAACTTACCGGTTTGCAGTG
>DATJIL010000040.1:0-7618 GCA_035493385.1 Rudaea sp. | reverse complement strand
GAAGGTTATTCGTGGGGCTGGAACCGCGGCGGTGTGTGGGTTGCGCAAGGCTGTCGCGGCACCTTCACCGTCGATCGGCACTGGTGAGGATTTACCCCATTGGCCACAAAAGCCCGCCATCCGGCGGGCTTTTGTTTGCAGCGCAGCAAAAACCCTCGTAGCATGCGCGGCTCGTAATTTTTGCGCGGTTCCATGCGCGCAGGATCCAGAACCGTCCATTCGTGGGCGACTTCTCAAAAACGCGGGATTTTCGTATGCGCAGCAACTATTGCGGCCTTCTCGACGAGGCCCTGATCGGTCATGACGTCACCCTGTGCGGCTGGGTCGATACCCGGCGCGACCACGGCGGCGTGATCTTCATCGACTTGCGCGACCACGAAGGCATCGTCCAGGTCGTGATCGAGCCCGACAATGCGGTCGCTTTCGCCGCCGCCGAGCACCTGCGTTACGAATTCTGCCTGCGCGTCGTCGGCAAGGTGCGCCATCGCCCGGCCGCCCAGGTCAATGAACGCCTGCGCACCGGCAAGATCGAAGTCGTTGCCGCTACGGTCGAGGTGCTCAACGCCGCTGCGCCCTTGCCGTTCATGCTCGACGACACCACCGGCGAGGAACCGCGCCTGCGCTGGCGTTACCTCGACCTGCGTCGCCCGGAAATGCAGCGCAAGATGCGCTTGCGCACGAAGCTCGTTGCGGCGTTGCGCCGGTATCTGGATGCGCGCGGCTTCCAGGACCTGGAAACCCCGATCCTGACCCGTGCCACGCCCGAAGGTGCGCGCGACTTCCTGGTGCCCTCGCGCCTGCATCCGGGCGAGTTTTACGCGCTGCCGCAGTCGCCGCAGTTGTTCAAGCAGATCCTGATGATGGCCGGCTTCGACCGTTATTACCAGATCGCGCGCTGCTTCCGCGACGAGGCGCTGCGCGCCGATCGCCAACTCGAATTCACCCAGCTCGACATGGAGTTCGCGTTCGTCGAAGAACGTGATGTGCAGGATTGCGTCGAGGCGATGATCCGCGATGTTTTCCGCGAAGTCGCGGATGTGGAGTTGTCCAATCCCTTCCCGCGCATGACGTACGCCGAAGCGATGCGCCGCTACGGTTCGGACAAGCCCGACCTGCGCATCGCGCTGGAACTCGTGGATGTCGCCGATCGGGTCAAACACGTCGAGTTCAAGGTATTTTCCGGCCCGGCCAACGACGCCGGCGGCCGTGTCGCCGCGCTGCGTCTGCCCGGCGGTGCGAAGCAACCGCGCAAGTATCTGGATGATCTCGGACCCTATGTGGCGCGCTATGGCGCCAAGGGCCTGGCCTGGATCCGCATCGACGATCTCGCGAAAGGCCGCGAAGGCATGACCAGCCCGATCCTGAAATTTCTCGATGACGCTGCGCTCACCGGTGTGCTTGAAGCCGTCGGCGCGCAGTCCGGCGATGTGATCTTCTTCGGCGCGGGTCCGTACAAGACCGTGAGCGATTTCATGGGTGCGCTGCGCATCAAGGTCGCGCAGGATGCCGGCCTGGTAGAGAACGCCTGGAAGCCGTTGTGGGTCACGGATTTCCCGATGTTCGAATACGACCACGAGGACAAGCGCTACGTCGCCTTGCATCATCCGTTCACCGCGCCCAAGGTCGACGACATCGCCGAACTGAAGGCGAACGCCGCGACTGCGGTGTCGCGCGGTTACGACATGGTGCTCAACGGCAACGAGATCGGCGGCGGCTCGATCCGCATCCATCGCCCGGAGATGCAAAGTGCCGTGTTCGCGTTGCTTGGCATCGACGCCGACGAGGCGCAGGCCAAGTTCGGCTTTCTGCTCGAAGCGCTCAAGTACGGCGCGCCGCCGCACGGTGGCATTGCCTTCGGCATCGACCGCCTCGCCGCGCTCCTGGCCGGTACCGAATCGATCCGTGAAGTGATCGCGTTCCCGAAAACCGCCACGGCGCAATGCCTGATGACGGAGGCGCCGTCGCCGGTACCCGAAGTGCAGTTGCAGGAAGTGCACATTCGCGTGGTCAAGCCCGTAAAGGCCTGATCGGAAGTCGGCGATGAACACCGATCACGTCATCCTCCTGCACGGCCTGTGGATGCGCGGGTTCACCCTCGCCGCGCTGCGTCATCGCCTGGAAGCGGCAGGGTTTTCGGTAGAACTCTTTGACTATGCGAGCGTGCTGCGCGGTCCGGAAGTCGGCGTGGAACGCCTCGTCGCTTCTGCGCAAAAAAGCAAAAATAAAAAAATCCACTTTGTCGGGCACAGCCTCGGCGGGCTGGTGGCGCTGCAGGCGTTGCAGCGCGCGCCGGAAATCACCCGTGGGCGCGTGGTCTGCCTGGGTTCGCCGCTGCGCGGCAGTGCGGTGGCACGCACGGTGGCGCAATTCCCCGGCGGTTCGCTGGTGATCGGAAAGAGCCTCGACGTGCTCACGCGCGGCCTCGAACGCTGGGAAGGCAAGCAGGCGGTCGGCGCGATCGCCGGGCGCCTGCCGATCGGTTTCGGCTTCGCGTTTGGCGCGCTGGCCTCGCCGCACGACGGCACGGTCAGCGTGGCGGAGACGGAATTGCCGGGATTGACCGACCATTGCGTGGTGCCGGCCACGCACACCGGCCTGCTGTTCTCGCAGGACGCCGCCGAACAAACCATCGCCTTTCTGCGCGGCGCGCGCTTTGCCCGCGCCGCCTGAGCGCGGCCCGGCTTTCGCGCAGTGCTAAAATCCGCACGATGACACGCATCCTCGGCATCGATCCCGGGTCGCAGCGCACCGGCATCGGCATCATCGATGCGGATGCGGGCGGTGCGTCGCGGCACGTTTTCCATACTGCGCTGGACCTGCTCGACAACGACACCTTTCCGCTGCGCCTGAAGCAGATTTTCGACGAGGTCTGCGCGCTCATCGCCGAGCACCACCCGGCCGAGGTGGCGGTGGAGCGCGTGTTCATGGCGCGCAATCCGGATTCGGCGTTGAAACTCGGTCAGGCGCGCGGCGCGGCGATCTGCGCAGTCGTGCACTCAGGTTTGCCGGTGACCGAATACGCGGCCAAGGAAATCAAGCAGGCCGTGGTCGGCGGCGGCGGCGCGGACAAGGCGCAGATCCAGCACATGGTCGGCGTGCTGCTCAACATCCCGCGCAAGTTGCAGGCCGACGCGGCCGACGCGCTCGCGGTCGCGCTCACGCACGCGCATACGCGCGCGAGCATCGAACGAATCGGGATTCCACGGACGGCCTGGAGACGTCGTCGATGATCGGGCGATTGAAAGGGATTCTCGTGTCGAAACAACCGCCCTGGCTGGTGATCGACGTCGGCGGCGTCGGCTACGAACTCGAAGCGCCGATGTCCACCGTGTTCGACCTGCCGGAGACCGGCCGCGAGGTCGCGCTGTTCACGCATTACGCGGTGAAGGAGGACACGGTCGCGCTGTACGGCTTCCTGCGCGAGGCCGAGCGCACCTTGTTCCGCACCGTGCAGAAAGTCAGCGGCATCGGCGCGAAGATCGCGCTGGCGGTGTTGTCGGGAACCTCTACCGACGAGTTCGCGCGCCTGGTGCAGGCCGGCGACATCGCCGCGCTCACGCGCATTCCCGGCATCGGCAAGAAGACCGCCGAACGCATCATCGTGGAATTGCGCGATCGCGTCGACGCCATCGCGGCATTGCCCGGCTCGGGCGCGTCGGGGCCGCGCGATGCGCAATCCGAGGCGGTCGTCGCCCTGCAGCAACTGGGCTACAAACCGGCCGAGGCGGCGCGCCTGGCCAAGGAAGCGACCGCCGACGGCGACAGCGCCGAGGCGATCATCCGCAAGGCGCTGAAAGCCGCATTGCGATAGGGGACGACGATGACGCAGACAGCCGATCCGCAATCCGAACACACGCGCAAGGCGCTGGCGGGGCTCGCGCTCGGCACGTTGGGCGTGGTGTATGGCGACATCGGCACCAGCCCGCTGTACACCATGCGCGAAACCTTCACCAATGGCGGGGTCGCGGTGACGCCCGAAAACGTGCTGGGCGTGCTCTCGCTCGTGTTCTGGTCGCTGATCCTCGTCGTGTCGGTGAAGTACGCGGGTTTCATCATGCGCGCCGACAACAAGGGCGAGGGCGGCATCATGGCGCTGACCGCGCTCGCGCAGCGCAGCGTGAAAAGCGCGGTTCGCGCGCGCTGGTGGATCGCCATGCTGGGCCTGTTCGGCGCGGCGCTGTTCTTCGGCGACGGCGTGATCACGCCGGCGATGACGGTGCTGTCGGCGGTGGAGGGCGTGGAAGTGGCGGCTCCGGCCGTGAAACACGCGATCGTGCCGATCACCGTGCTGATCGTCCTGCTGCTGTTCGCGTTCCAGAACCGGGGCACCGGCAAGGTCGGCGCCGTTTTCGGTCCGATCATGGCGGTCTGGTTCGTGACCCTGGCGGCGCTGGGCCTGATCGAGATCGCGCAGCATCCGCTGGTGCTGCGCGCGCTGTCGCCGCATTACGCGGTTCAGTTCATCGCGCAAAATGGCTGGACCGCGTTTTTCGCGCTGGGTTCGGTCGTGTTGTGCATCACCGGTGCGGAGGCGCTGTATGCCGACATGGGGCATTTCGGCCGCCAGCCGATTCGCGCATCCTGGTTCGGCTACGTGTTGCCGGCCTTGGTGCTGAACTATTTCGGGCAGGGCGCCTTGCTGATCGCCGAGCCCGCCGCGGTGGCCAATCCGTTTTACCTGCTGGTGCCGCAGGCCTTGCTGTACCCGATGATCGGTCTGGCGACGGTGGCCGCGGTGATCGCCTCGCAGGCGGTGATTTCCGGCGCGTTTTCCGTGGCGCGCGAGGCGATCCAGCTCGGCTATCTGCCACGCATGGAAATCCGGCATACCTCCACGCAGACGATCGGTCAGATTTACCTGCCGTGGATCAATCGCATGCTGCTGGTCTTGATCGTGGCGGTGGTGCTGGGATTCCGCTCCTCGGCGAATCTGGCCGCCGCCTACGGCATCGCCGTGGTCGGCACGATGACGATCGACTCGATCCTGGTGCTGTTCGTGTTCCGCAATCTGTGGCATTGGCCGTGGTGGCGCGTGGTCGTGGTCGGTGGCCTGTTCCTGTTCGTGGACCTGTCCTTCCTCAGCGGCAACCTCGACAAGATCGAAACCGGCGGCTGGCTGCCGCTGGCGCTGGGCGTCGTCGTGTTCACGGTCATGAGCACCTGGCGCCGCGGCCGCGATCTGGTGCTGCGCGAATTGAAGCAGACGGGCCTGGCGCTGGAACCGTTCATCGCCAGCCTCGCCGAGCATCCGCCGTTGCGCGTGCCGGGCACGGCGGTATTCCTCACCGCCAACATCAACGCGGTGCCGAGCGCGCTGCTGCACAACCTCAAGCACAACAAGGTGCTGCACGAGCGCAACGTGCTGCTCACGGTCGAGACGCTCGAATCGCCCGTGGCCGAATACGGCGAGCGCACCGAGATCACGGCGCTCGGCCACGAATTCTTCCGCCTGACCCTGCGTTTCGGTTTTGCCGAGGATCCGGACATCCCCGTCGCGCTGCAAAGCTGCTCGGCCAAGGGCATCGGCTTCGACATGATGGACACGACGTTCTTCGTCAGCCGCGAAAGCATCGTCGCCACCGACCGCGCCGGCATGCCGCTGTGGCGCGACAGGCTGTTCGCCTTCCTCGCGCGCAACGCGAGTTCGGCCACGGCGTTTTTCCGCATTCCCGGCAATCGTTTGATCGAGCTTGGAACTCAAGTAGAAATCTGATCGCTCTGCCATAATGACGGCATGAACGACACCCGCGTCATCGCCCCGGCCGCCACGCGCGAGGACGAAATCGCCGAAGCCTCGATCCGCCCGCAAAAACTCGCCGAATACCTCGGCCAGCAGGCGGTGCGCGAGCAGCTTTCGATCTACATCGAGGCGGCGCGGCGGCGCGGTGAGGCGCTCGACCACGTGCTGATCTTCGGCCCGCCGGGCCTGGGCAAGACCACGCTCTCGCACGTGATCGCGAACGAACTCGGCGTGAACCTGCGCAGCACTTCCGGCCCGGTGATCGAGCGCGCCGGCGATCTGGCCGCATTGCTCACGAATTTGCAGCCGCGTGACGTATTGTTCGTCGACGAGATCCACCGCCTGTCGCCGGTGGTCGAGGAAATCCTCTACCCGGCGATGGAGGACAACCAGATCGACATCATGATCGGCGAGGGTCCGGCCGCGCGTTCGATCAAGCTCGACCTGCCGCCGTTCACCCTGATCGGCGCGACCACGCGTGCGGGCCTTTTGACCAGTCCCTTGCGCGACCGCTTCGGCATCGTGCAACGCCTGGAGTTCTACACGTCCGACGAACTCGCCGCGATCGTGCGCCGCTCGGCGAAAATCCTCGGCATCGCCTGCGCCGACGACGGCGCGGACGAAATTGCCAGGCGCGCGCGCGGTACGCCGCGCATCGCCAACCGCCTGTTGCGGCGTGTGCGCGACTACGCGCAGATCAAGGCCGGCGGCACGATCACGCGCGAAGTCGCGATCGCCGCGATGGGCATGCTGAAAGTCGACGCGGAAGGCTTCGATGCGCTCGATCGGCGCCTGCTCGAGACCATCATCGAGCATTTCGACGGCGGTCCGGTCGGTGCGGATTCGCTCGCCGCGGCGCTGTCCGAGGAGCGCGGCACGATCGAGGACGTGCTCGAACCGTTCCTGATCCAGCAAGGGTTCCTGATGCGCACCGCGCGCGGGCGCGTGGCCACGAACAAGGCCTATCGGCATCTGGGACTGAAGGCGCCGAAGCGGGAGCAACGGGCGGATCTGTTCGAGGCGCCGCAAGACGAAGGCGGGCCGTGAGCGCGAAGCCGGTGTTCTCCTGGCCCGTGCGCGTGTACTGGGAAGACACCGACGCCGGCGGCGTCGTATACCACGCGGCTTACCTGCGTTTTCTCGAACGCGCGCGCAGTGAATGGCTGCGCACCTGCGGCGTGGCGCAGCAACGCCTGCGCGAAGAACACGGCATCTTGTTCGTGGTCGCCGAGATGCAGGTGAAGTTCCTGGCGCCCGCTCGACTCGACGATGTGCTGCACGCGGACATCACCGCGTTCACGCGGCGTTCGGCCTCGATGCGCTTCGCGCAATGTATACTCCGGCCCGCGGACGGCGCGCTGCTGATCAAAGCCGACGTGCGCGCCGCCTGCATCGACGCGGCCAGCTACAAGCCGCGCCGCATTCCCGATTCCCTGCTTTCGGAGTTCGTTCCCGCATGAATGACGGCATCAATGTCCTGCAGCTGGCGCTCAACGCCAGCCTGTTCGTCAAAGTCGTGATGGCGATCCTGATCGTGTTCTCGTTCCTGTCGTGGGTGATCATCTTCCGCAAGATGAACGTGCTCAACCGAGCCATGAAGGGCGCCGACGATTTCGAGGAACGCTTCTGGTCCGGCGCGGACTTGGCCGGATTGTTCCGCGACGTCACCGCGAACGGTGACCGCGTGACCGGCATCGAGAGCATCTTCGAGGCGGGATTCCGCGAATTCGCGCGCCTGCGCCAGCGCCGGCAGATGGACCCGCGCACGATCCTGGAAGGCGCGCAGCGCGGCATGCGCGTGGCGCTCACGCGCGAGATCGACCGCCTCGAACAGAACCTGGAATTCCTCGCCAACGTCGGCTCGATCAGCCCCTACGT
>DATJIL010000039.1:0-9816 GCA_035493385.1 Rudaea sp. | reverse complement strand
CCTGCGCTAGCGCAATGCCTTGAATGGCATTGCGCGCAGCGAAAATCTGGTGAGGCAGGATGCCGAACGGCAACGCACCAAGGATGGTTAGCTAGAGTGCCTCGCCCAAGCCTTACAGAGTGTGCCATGGATGCCGAACGGCAACGCACCAGGGATGGTTACCGTCAATCTGATGCTGCGCAGCAAAACCCTACCGCGCCGCCGCAAATTCTGTTAACTTTGCGGCATGGCACAAGTCCGCGTCATCAAGAAATACCCGAACCGCCGTCTGTACGACACCGAGATTTCGAGCTACATCACGCTCGAAGAGGTGCGTCAACTCGTGATCGATGGCGAGGAGTTCGAGGTGCGCGACGCCAAGTCCGGCGATGACCTCACCCGCTCGGTGCTGCTGCAGATCATCGCCGAACACGAGGAAACCGGGCAGCCGATGTTTACCACGCAGCTGCTTTCGCAGATCATCCGTTTTTACGGCGATTCGATGCAGGGATTCATGGGCTCGTATCTGGAAAAGAGCCTGCAGATCTTCCTCGACCAGCAAGGCAAATTCCGCAGCCAGCTCAACAACATCCTCGGCCAGACGCCGTGGTCCATGCTCAACGACATGACCGAGCGCAATCTGGATTTGTGGAAATCCGTGCAGGAAGGTTTCCTCAACGCTGCCGCCGGACAGGCCCACGCCAACTCGGCCACGGGCAAGACATCCAAGTCCTGACGGACGGCGTTTGACAGGGTTGCCGCCGCCGCCTACCATCGCGCGCCTGTTGCGCCGCACCACGCCCTGCGGTGCGCAAATCCTTGTCTGAGGAATCATCATGAGCAAGCGCGTCGCGCTCGTCACCGGCGGCATCGGTGGCCTGGGTACGGAAATCTGCAAATACCTGGCCCGCTCCGGGCGCGCCGTCCTCGCGGCGGATCTCGCCAGCCGCACGGAACGCGTAGCCGAGTTCCAGAAGGAAGTCGCCGATTTCGGCGAGCAAATTCGTTTCGAGCCGATCAACGTCGGCGATTTCGAAGGCTGCGCGCAGGCGATCAAGGCGATCGAAGGCAAGTACGGCGCGATCGACATCCTGGTCAACGCCGCCGGCATCACCCGCGACACCACGCTGCGCAAGATGAGTCCGCAGCAATGGACGGACGTGCTGGCGATCAACCTCGGCGGCGTGTTCAACACCTGCCGTGCGGTGGTCGAAGGCATGAGTGAGCGCGGCTTCGGCCGCATCGTCAATATCTCGTCGGTGAACGGCCAGACCGGCCAGTTCGGCCAGACCAATTATTCCGCCGCCAAGGCCGGCATGCACGGTTTCACCATGGCGCTGGCGCGCGAAGTCGCGCGCAAGGGCGTGACCGTGAACAGCGTTTCGCCCGGCTACTGCCGCACCGCGATGGTCGCGGCGATCGCGGAAAACGTGCGCAGCCAGATCATCGCCAACATTCCGGTCGGGCGCCTGGGCGAACCGAGCGAGATTGCACGCGTCGTCGATTTCCTGTGTGCGGACGAGTCCGGTTTCATCACCGGCGCGAACATTCCGGTGAACGGCGGGTACTTCATGGACTTTTAATTGTGCCGAGGCGGCGCAATTGCATGGATTTCTGACGGCTACCAGTTATAACCGTCGGAAAAGATCACGTCGTCACCGAAACCGTTCAGAGCACAATCCTGCGAGGTATAGACGGTACCGATCGGCAGCACGTCGAAATCGGCCAACGCGATCCCGAACAAGGCGTGAGAATCGATGCCGAGTTCGCTCCAACTCTTCGTCGAAAACATGCCGTCGTCGGCGATCAGCGGAATGCTGCCACCGTCGGAAAGGAACATGCCGTAATTCTGCAGTGTGCGCAGGATCACGCGTACTGCTTCGTCGCTGCTGAAGTTGCTCACGGTCATTCCGCCGGCGAATGTCGTCTTCAAGCGCAGCCTGGCGCCGTAGGGAATCGCGTTCGCTGGACCCGTCGGACTGCCGTAGTGACTGCCCGGATGCACGTAGGAACCCGCTCGCATGCGGGAATTCGGCAACGCGAACCTCAACGAATGGCCGAGATCGCCATTCGCGATCTGGGTCGCGGCGTACACGTCATCGGGCGTGAACAGCATCGTGCCGATTGGAAATCCTGCGGCATCGGTGCTGGTACAGCCGTCGCCACGTCCTTCCGGCGGGTAAACGAGATTCAGGTGCCAGCGGATCATGCAGGTCGAATGCAGGCCACTGCTGTCGACGCCGGTCTGATAAGACTCGTACAGGGTGTTGCCCAGTACCACGGACAGATGACAGTCGTTGCCAGCGGCGTAGTTGCATGACGTGTAGTCGGGAACACTCTCCACGGCGCCAATGACTGGAACAGGAAACGGATAGCCCGTCTCGCAGTCCGGCAGGTAATAACCGGCGTTTTCGACCAGCGACTGATTCGCGTAGCCGGCCCACGAGGCATACAGCAGATGCATCGAGAAATCCAACTGGAACGACGTGCTGCCCGAGCCCCAGCCGATACTGGCGGTCGTCATCACGCTGGAATTGGAGTCCGGCGTCAATCCCGAAATATTCTGGTTCCAGATTGCGCCGGGTGGGAAATGTGCGTGCACGCGCTGCGGTGGCGCGGTCTGCGCGACCGCGAAGTGCGCGCAAAGCAAGAACAGCAATGGCTGGACGACGATGCGCACGCGGGCTCTCCAAGGACAGCAGGCGCGCGCAACGATATCCCGACAGCCGTTATCGGCCCGTGCAGGAAATCACAGTTCGAGCATCACCACATCAGATCCGCCGGCACGTCATCCTCGGCCGGCGCGTTCGGATCACACAGCAGCACAAGGGAGTCAGGCTGGATCGCCTGTGCCTGCATCGCGATCTCTCGCGTCACCAGCAGATAGCGCCCGGCGAGCTGCGCCACGGCCAGTTCGCCGCGGTTGAGTTTTTCGAGTTGTTCCTTGGTGCAATAGATGCGGCGGATCTTGTTGCCGTGCGGAAAATGGCGAGGCACGTCGGCATCCGCGGAATTCAGCGATTTGCCCGCGAGCAAAGTCGCCAGCTTCTGCTTGCGCTCCTTCTTCTCGCGCGCGATGCGCTCGGCCTCGCGCTGCGCCTGCTCGCGCTCGTCGCGCTCGATGTTGGCGCGCTGCGCGTAGGCGCGCGCGAGGTCGATTTCCGCTTCCTTGCGTTTTGGCGGCTGCGGCTTGGCATGCACATGCGTCTTGGGCTTGCCGGCAGCGGTCGGCTTCGGCTTTTCCGCGGACTTCTTGACGAATCCGGCCTTCAGAAGCTGGTCACGTAGCGATTCAGACATAACCGTGGTCAGTAATGCGGCGGAGGCGGTTCATCCTGCGCATCGTGCGCCAGTACCGCGTTCACGCGTCCGAGTTCGCCACGAAACTGCGCGATCTCGCGCTGCAATTCCAGCAGGAGGCGATCTTGTGCGGCAACCGTCGCATCCAGCGACTGCACGGTCTGGTCCAGGAACGCGATGCGCGTTTCCAGTTCCGTCAGACGTTCTTCGAGCGACGTGCTCATCTCACAAACGTCCGTCGGTGGCAGCGGCGGGCAGCAGATATTTCACGTCGTAGATCACTGCATTCGGCTTGGCGAACGCGCGCACGCCGGCGGCGCCAAGTTCGCGGAACTGCCGATGCGCGACAGCGAGCACGATCGCGTCGTACGTCTGCGCCGTCGGCGCGTCGATGGGACGGATAGCGCATTCACGCTCGCATTCGTCCTTGTCCGCCCACGGATCGAACACGTCGACCTGCGCATGGCAGGCACGCAGTTCGTCGACGATTTCGCGCACGCGCGTGTTGCGCAGATCGGGGCAGTCTTCCTTGAACGTGATGCCAAGCACGAGGATGCGGCTGCCGACCACGTCGATGCGCTTGAGCGCCATCAGGCGCAGGATTTGCGCGGCGACGTGCGCGCTCATGCCCTCGTTGATGCGGCGCGCGGCGCTGATCAATTCAGGATAGTGGCGCGCCTCGCTGGCCTTGTGGATCAGGTAATACGGATCGACGCCAATGCAATGGCCGCCGACAAGGCCGGGGCGGAATTTGAGGAAATTCCATTTCGTGCCGGCCGCTTCGAGCACGGCCTCGGTATCGATGCCGAGCTTGGCGAAGATCAGCGCGAGTTCGTTGACCAGGGCGATATTGACGTCGCGCTGCGTGTTCTCGATCGCCTTGGCCGCCTCGGCCACGCGGATGCTCGGCGCGCGATGCGTGCCGGCGCTCACGATGCGCCGGTAAAGCGCGTCGACGAATTCCGCCGCCTCGGGCGTCGAGCCCGACGTGACCTTGACGATGTCGGACAGGCGTCGCTGCCTGTCGCCGGGATTGATCCGTTCCGGACTGTAGCCCACGAAGAAGTCCACATTGAACCGCAGGCCGGAAACACGCTCGAGCACCGGCACGCAGACTTCTTCCGTCGCGCCGGGATACACGGTCGATTCGTAGATCACCACGTCGCCGCGCTTGAGCACCGCGGCTATGGTTTCGCTCGCGGATACGAGCGGCGACAGGTCCGGCATCTTGTGCGGCGTCACCGGCGTCGGCACGGCGACGATGTATACATTGCAGTCTCGCAACGCCGCCGCGTCCGCGCTGTAGCGCAGCTTTTTCGCGGACGCCAGCTCCGCCGCGTCCGCCTCACCGGTGGAGTCGCGCCCGGCGCCGAGTTCGGCCACGCGCGCCGGATTGCGGTCGTAACCGAGGGTCGGAAATTCGCGGCCGAGCGCCACGGCCAGCGGCAGGCCGACGTAACCCAGCCCGATCACGCCGATGCGCGCATCGTCCAGACGCAGCGAAAAACTCATGCGGGCCGTCCATCGCGCAGGCTGCGGCCGCGGCCGATGCCGTAGTAGGCGATGCCCGCGGCTTCGGCGGCAGCCGGCTCGTAGATGTTGCGCCCATCGAATACGACGTGGGCGCGCAAGGCGGATTTGATGCGCGTGAAGTCCGGGCTCCAGAACGCCTTCCATTCGGTGACCACGATCAGCGCGTCGGCGCCTTCGAGCGCCGCGTACATCTCCTCGCAGAGCACGAGGTCGGCGCGCTTGCCATACAAGCGCTGTGCTTCGTCGCGCGCTTCCGGATCGAACGCACGCACCTTCGCACCGGCGGACCAGAGCTGCTCGAGCAAACGCCGGCTCGGCGCTTCGCGCATGTCGTCAGTGTTTGGCTTGAACGCAAGTCCCCACAACGCGATGGTCTTGCCGGAAAGCTTGCCGGCGAAATGCCGGTTCAGCAGTTCGAAGAGTTTTTCCTTCTGGTTGCGGTTGACGGTTTCCACCGCATCGAGCACGCGTGCCTCGTAGCCATGGCTGCGCGCGATACGCTCCAGCGCCTGCACATCTTTCGGGAAACACGAACCGCCGTAGCCGGCACCGGGATAGATGAAGGAGTATCCGATGCGCGGATCCGAGCCGATGCCGTGGCGCACGAGCTCGATGTCGGCGCCAACGCGCTCGGCGATGTTCGCCATCTCGTTCATGAAACTGATCTTCGTCGCCAGCATCGCGTTCGCCGCGTACTTGGTCAGCTCCGCCGAACGCGTGTCCATCAGCACGATGCGTTCGTGATTGCGGTTGAACGGCGCGTACAACGCCTTCAATTGCTCGATCGCGCGCGTGCTGTTCGAACCGACGACGATGCGGTCCGGACGCATGCAATCCTTGACTGCGTCGCCTTCCTTCAGGAATTCCGGATTGGAAACGACATCGAATTCGTGCTTCGCATCGCGTCGCGACAGTTCGCCCGCGATCGCCGCGCGGACACGGTCAGCGGTGCCGACCGGGACGGTGGACTTGTTCACGACCACGCGATAGCCGTCGATGTGCGCGCCGATCGTGCGCGCTACGGTGAGCACGTGCGACAGGTCCGCGCTGCCGTCTTCGTCCGGCGGCGTGCCGACGGCGATGAACAGCATCTGGCCGTGGGCAATCCCGTGCGCGGCATCGGTGGTGAATTTCAGGCGTCCGGCAGCGCGGTTGGACTCGACGAGTTCGGCCAGGCCCGGCTCGTAGATCGGCATCTTGCCGCGTTCCAGATCCGCGATCTTGGCCGCGTCCACGTCGACGCAGACGACATCGTTGCCAACCTCGGCCAGACAGGTCCCGGTCACCAGGCCCACGTAACCGGTACCGAACAGGGTTATCCGCATCGCAATTCCCGGCGCGCTTGGAAGAACGCGCATTGTACCAAGCCGCGGAAACGAAAAAGGCGCGGTTGCCCGCGCCTTTTCGCTGCCGATGCGGACTTGGATCAGTCCTTCTTCGGCGCCGCCGGAGCGGCTGCTTCCGGCTTGTCGATGCTGATCAGGGTGACGTCGAAGATCAGGGTCGCATCCGGGCCGATCTGCGGCGGGCCGTGCTCGCCGTAAGCCAGCTTGGCCGGAATGAAGAACTTGTATTCCGAACCGACCGGCATCAACTGCAGGCCTTCGGTCCAACCCGGGATCACGTTCGCGAGCGGGAACTTGGCCGGCTGACCGCGCTTGATCGAGCTGTCGAATTCGGTGCCGTCGATCTTGGTGCCGACATAGTTCACGGTGACGCTGTCGGTCTTGACCGGCTTGGCGCCCTTGCCTTCCTTGACCACTTCGTATTGCAGGCCGGAGGCGGTGACTTTCACGCCCTTCTTGGCCTTGTTCTTGGCCAGGAACTCATCACCGGCTTTCTGGTTGGTTTCGGCTTCCGCCTTCATCTTGGCCTGCTGCTCGCCGCGCAGCTTTTCCATGAAGTCCTGGCGCACGGCCAGCGCTTCGGGTTCGGTCAGCGTGGTCTTCTCGCCCTTGAGCGTGGCTTCCAGCGCCTTGATCACGACATTGACGTCGATGTCGTCCTTGATCGAACCCAGGCCGCGGCCAACGTCCATGCCGACCATGTAGCTGTACTCGGCTTTCTTGTCACCCTTGAACTTGGCGTCGATGGCAGCCTTGTCGACCGCGGGCGCGGCAGCAGCCGCAGGCGCGGCATGCGCAGCCGGGGCGTGTGCAGCCGGGGCGGCCGGCTTGGTGTCGGCAGCACCGGCGGAACCGGCGGCGAGCGCAGCGGCGACGGCCGCGGCGGTCAGGGACTTGCGCAAAAACTTCGTCATGTGTGCTCCTGGATGGATGGTATTGCCGGTCTCGCGGCAAGCCTGAAAAATCGTAATGGCCGCGTATTGTGCGGTTCCGGACCGCCGAAGGCAAACGGGTTTGGATTGGACTGCATCCAGCCGGCAGGGTTCCCCGCCCATGCGTTAAAATTCGCGGATGATTCGCTTCGATAGCCTCACCCTGCGCCGTGGGCCGCAGATCCTGCTGGACAACGTCGACCTGGCCTTGCACGCCGGCTGGCGCGTGGGCATCACTGGCCGCAACGGCGCCGGAAAATCAAGCCTTCTGGCCCTGGTCGCCGGTGAACTGGCGCCGGACGCCGGACATTTCGAGCGTCCGGTCAACTGGGCGATGGCCTGGGTGCGCCAGGAAGTGCCGGCGCTGGAATCCACCGCGCTCGATTACGTGCTCGATGGCGATGCCGAACTGCGCGCGATCGAACGCGACCTCGTCGCCGCCGAAGACGCCCACGACGGCATGCGCATCGCGCACCTGCACGAACGCCTGCACACGATCGGCGGCTACGCAGCGCCGGCGCGCGCCGGTGCCCTGCTGCATGGCCTGGGCTTCGCTGCCGGCGACGAAAACCGCCGCGTCGCGGAATTTTCCGGCGGCTGGCGCATGCGCTTGAACCTCGCGCAGGCGCTGATGTGCCGCTCCGACCTGCTCCTGCTCGACGAGCCGACCAATCACCTCGATCTCGATGCCGTGCTGTGGCTGCAGGATTGGCTGGCGCGGTACCCGGGTACCTTGCTGCTGATCTCGCACGACCGCGAGTTCCTCGATGCCGTCGTCACCCATGTGCTGGCCATCGCCGAGCGTCGCGCGGATCTGTTCACGGGCGATCTGACCGGCTACGAACGCAAGCGCGCCGAGCAACTGACGCAACAGTCCGCTGCCTTCGAAAAACAACAGCGCGAACGCGCGCACCTGCAGCATTTCGTCGACCGGTTCCGCGCCAAGGCGACCAAAGCACGGCAGGCGCAAAGCCGCATCAAGGCATTGGAGCGCATGGTCGAGATCGCACCAGTGCGCGCCGCATCGACGATCCAGTTCGAATTCCGCGAACCCGCGCGCCTGCCCGCGCCCCTGCTCAAGCTCGACGCCGCCGCCGCCGGTTACGGCGAGCGCCGCGTCCTCGATGACATCACGCTGATTCTCGCCCCCGGCGATCGCATCGCCCTGCTCGGCGCAAATGGCGCGGGCAAATCCACGCTGGTGAAATTGCTGGCCGGGCAAATCGCGCCACTGGCCGGCGAACGCATCGCGGCAAAGGATCTGGCCATCGGCTACTTCGCCCAGCACCAGCTGGAGCAACTGGATTCATCCGCATCCGCGGTGGCGCACTTGCTGCGCCTGGATCCCGCGCTCGGCGAAAAAGCCGCGCGCGATTTCCTCGGCGGCTTCGGTTTCGCTGGCGAGCGGGCCCTGGAACCGGTGGCGCCATTTTCCGGCGGCGAGAAGGCGCGGCTGTGCCTCGCGCTGACGGTTTTCCAGCGGCCCAACCTGTTGCTGCTGGACGAACCGACCAACCACCTCGACCTCGACATGCGCGAGGCATTGACCGAGGCGCTGAACGATTTCGCCGGCGCCGTGGTACTTGTAGCGCACGACCGCGCCCTGATCCGCGCCTGCTGCGACACGCTGCTCCATGTCGGCGCGGGACGCGTCGCGCCCTACGACGGCGATCTGGACGACTACGCACGCCAGGTGTTGCGTGCCGCAAACCCGACTGCGACGACGCCCGACAAGCCCGCATCCGGCAACAAGCGTCGCGACGCACGCCGCGCCAATGCGGACGAACGTGCACGCCTGGCGACACTGCAGCAGGAGGCGCAGCGCCTGGAAAAGCGCATCGCCCAGGTCGAAGCCGACAAACGCCAGAACGATTCCGCACTGGCCGACCCGGCCCTCTACGACGTCAGCCAGTCCGCGCAGCTTCAAGGACTGACGCGACAGGCGTCAGCGCTATCGGCCGAGCTCGCAAAGCTTGAAGAACAATGGCTGTCTGCCCACGAAGCGCTGGAGCGTGAAACTTGACCGGCACTCCAGTCGGCACTGCATCCTACTGTTTTTTTATTGATTTCCCTGCAAAGCTGGCATCCCGACTTTCCTGAATGAAGTTTTTTTGCGGAAAGATGCTTGACAAGTCTTACCTAGGTGTTATACTTAGATACAACACTAGCACGTCAAATCACTGGACGGAGACAACCATGTATCTGCAAGCACTGCTGATCCGCGCCGCCGTAGCGGTCGCCACCGGCCTGATGCTGACCGCCGCCGTTTTCACCAATCATGGTGGACAGACCGCGCAGGCGGCAACCCCTGCCGCGACCATCGCCAAATCGGCGCGTAGTGCGATATCCGCCGCGGTCATGCTGCCGACGATCCACGTGCGTCCGACAGCAGCCGATCTCGCTGCCGCCGCCACGCCGAAGCAGAATCCGGCCCGCTTCGTCATCGAAGTGGCGCTGCCCGACCTGCCCGCAGCAGCCTCGACGCCACTGCGCGGGCTGAATGTCGACATGCCTTACTATTCTTTCGGCAAGGTTCTGCCGCGGATCGGCAAGGAATGAGCATGAGCATCACCTGGAACGACAACGCGCCGATCTACCGCCAACTGCGCGACCGCGTGGTGGCGATGATCCTGGATGGCGTGCTCAAACCCGGCGACGCCCTGCCCTCGGTGCGCCAGGTCGCCGCCGATTTCCAGCTCAACCCAATCACCGTTTCGAAGGGATAT
>DATJIL010000038.1:0-5054 GCA_035493385.1 Rudaea sp. | reverse complement strand
CCCAGCTTGACCGCCTTCTCCTTCGCCTCCGCGATGCGCTTTTCCAGGTAATGGATGTTCTGGCCGCCGGCGTGGAAACCGCCGTCGGCCATGATGCGCTGCTGCAGCGGCAGGTTGGTCTTGACGCCTTCGAACACCATCTCGGCGAGCGCAATGCGCATGCGCGCGATCGCGGTTTCGCGGTCGCGGCCGTGCACGATGAGCTTGCCGATCATCGAATCGTAGTTCGGCGGAACGCGGTAGCCGTCGTACACGTGCGTGTCGATGCGCACGCCGGGGCCGCCGGCGGCCTCGAAGCGCTTGATCGTGCCGGGCGACGGCATGAACGTGTCCGGATCTTCCGCATTGATGCGGCATTCGATGGCGTGGCCATTGATCTTGATGTCGGACTGCTTGATCGACAGTTTTTCGCCGCCGGCGATCAGCAACTGCTCGCGCACGAGGTCCACGCCGGTGATGAGTTCGGTCACCGGATGCTCGACCTGGATGCGCGTGTTCATCTCGATGAAGTAGAAGCGGCCGTTCTCGTACAGGAACTCGAACGTGCCGGCACCGCGGTAGCCGATGCGCACGCAGGCATCCACGCAGACCTTGCCGATCTCGGCACGCTGCTCGGGCGTGATGCCCGGTGCCGGCGCCTCCTCGACCACTTTCTGGTGGCGGCGCTGCATCGAGCAATCGCGTTCGCCGAGATGGATCGCATTGCCCTGGCCGTCGGCCAGCACCTGGATCTCCACGTGGCGCGGATTCTCCAGGAATTTCTCCATGTAGACCTCGGCATTGCCGAACGCGGCCTTGGCCTCGGATTTGGTCAGGGTGATCGCACTGCTAAGATGCGCCTCGGTGTGCACCACGCGCATGCCGCGTCCGCCGCCGCCGCCGGCTGCCTTGATGATGACCGGGTAGCCGATTTCACGCGCGATTTTCGCGTTCGCCGCCGCATCTTCGCCGAGCGACCCGCCCGAACCGGGCACGCAGGGCACGCCCGCGGCCTTCATCGCCCGGATCGCCTCGACCTTGTCGCCCATCAGGCGGATCACGTCCGCGGTCGGGCCGATGAAGACGAAGCCGGATTGCTCCACGCGCTCGGCGAAATCCGCGTTCTCGGATAGGAATCCGTAACCGGGATGGATCGCCTGCGCGTCGGTGACTTCCGCCGCGGCGATGATCGCCGGCACGTTGAGGTAGCTCTCGGCTGCCGGAGCCGGGCCGATGCACACGGATTCGTCGGCCATGCCGACGTGCTTGAGGTTGCGGTCGACCGTGGAATGCACGGCCACGGTCTTGATGCCCAGCGTCTGGCAGGCGCGCAGCACGCGCAGGGCGATTTCGCCGCGGTTGGCGATGACGACTTTGTCGAGCATGACTGCGTCAGCCGATCACGAACAGCGGTTCGTCGAACTCGACCGGCTGGCCGTTCGTGGCGAGAACCGCCACCACGGTGCCGGCATGATCGGCCTCGATCTGGTTGAACATCTTCATCGCCTCGATGATGCCCAGCGTGTCGCCGGCTTTCACCGCCTGGCCAACCTTCACGAACGGCGGACTTTCCGGATTGGCCGAGACGTAGAATGTGCCGACCATTGGCGAGCGCACCACGTGGCCCGGCGGCAGGCCCTTGTCCGCGGACGGCGCGGCGGCAGCCGGGGCAGCCGCAGGCGCGGCGGTGCGCGGGGCTTCCACATGCACTTGCGCAGCCGGCATCATCATCGGCGCGGCCGCACCGCCCTTGGGCATGCGGCTCAGGCGCACGGATTCCTCGCCTTCCTTGATCTCGATTTCGGCCAGGTTCGATTGTTCGAGAATGTCGATGAGTGTCTTGATCTTGCGTAAATCCACGGCCAACCCCTCCAAATGATCGATAGCGGCGCTCAACGCGCCATCTTTGAATGCTGCAGATGATCCAGCGCCGCGCGCAGCGCGAGCTGGTAACTCATGGCGCCGAAGCCGGCGATCACGCCGACGGCGATGTCGGAAAAATACGAAACCCGGCGGAACGCCTCGCGGGCATGCGGGTTGGAAAGATGCACCTCGATGAAGGGAATCTTCACCGCGGCCAGGGCATCGCGCAGGGCCACGCTGGTGTGCGTGAACGCGCCGGGATTGATCAGGATGAACGCCGTGCCATCCTCGCGTGCGGCTTGCACGCGCTCGACAAGCTCATGTTCGGCGTTGGATTGGAAAGAAGTCAGTTCCATGCCCGATCCGCGCGCGTTAGCCGCAAGTTCGGCGTCGATGTCCGCAAGCGTGGCGTGGCCGTAGATTTCCGGCTCGCGGGTGCCGAGCAGGTTGAGGTTGGGGCCGTGCAGAACTTGAATCTTTGCCACACGCGTGCGGAATAACCTGCCGTCGCTGACGACGGTTATTCAGTCCTTTCTCGATTTTTTGGGTGGGCAAGTGTGCGGCAGTTCGCCGACGATGTCCAGCACGATATCCGGCAGATCGCCGAAATTAGCCGCTGTTTAACCTGAATTGGCCAGATGCGGCACGATCCAGCGTTCGAGGCTGTCGGCCGACGGAAAACTGCCGGCGCGCAAGGCGATCATCTTGCCATCCGGCCCGACCAGCAGCGAGTAGGGCAGCACGCCGCGATTGTCGCCGGCCGTATCGAGCGTGTCGTCGTCGCCGATCAGGATGGGGTAATTTACCGGCCGCGACTTGAGCATGGCGGCGACGGCATCCGGATCGTCCACGGCCACGCCGACTACACTGAATCCGTCACCGGCATATTTTTTCGACGCCGCTTCGAGCAGCGGCATTTCCTCGCGGCAGGGCTCGCACCAGGTTGCCCAGAAATTGATCAGCACAAGCTTGCCCTGCCAGTCGCCGAGCCGGTGCGGTTGGCCGTCGGTGCCGGTCAGTTGCAGGTCGGCCAGATGCTGGCCCGGGCCGAGCACGCCCATGCCCGTTGGCAGCCCGGCAACCTGTGGTCGGCTGAAATAACTGCCGACGTAGAGGCCGAGCAGTGCGCCGGCGATCGCAATGAGGATGATGAAGAGGTTTGATTTGAACATGCCGGGATTTTACCGCCGCACGGCACCGATACGCTGCACGAAATCGCCGGGCTTCTCCGCGCCGATCAGTTGCAGGTCGTGGCGTTGCTTGCCATCCGCGTCGTAGAAGACGGTGTCCGGTGGGCCGACGATCTCGAAATGTTTCATCAGCGCCTTGTCGGTGTCGTCGTTCGCGGTGACGTCGGCCTGCAGCAACACAAACCCCGCCAGCGCCTGTTTGACGCGCGCATCGGTGAAGGTGAATTTCTCCATTTCCTTGCAGGACACGCACCAGTCGGCATAGAAATCGAGCATGGTGGGCTGGCCGGCGGATTTCGCCGCCGCCAGCGCCTGTTCGACGTCGGCAAGCGATTTGATTCGGCGAAACGCCAGTCCCTGTTCGGAGGGCGCCGTGACCGCGCTGCCGCCGACACCGCGCAGCGGTTGCAGCAGATCGTTGGAACCGGCTGCCGCGCCGATGAGTTCCGCCGCGCCGCCAATCAGCAGCACGACGCCCAGCGCCTTCCACAATTTTTTCCAGCCGGAAGCGCCATCCGCCAGGCGTTCGAGTGCACCGAGGTATACGGCACAAGCCACCGCAAGCAGGCCTGTCATCAGCATGATCCACGGCGCATCCACGACGCGAGACAACATCCATATCGCAAGACCGAGGAAGGTCACGCCGAACACGGCCTTGACCGCATCCATCCACGCACCGGCGCGCGGCAGCAGCTTGCCGGCGCTGGCGCCGAACACCACCAGTGGCGCGCCCATGCCGAGCGCGAGCGCGAACAGGGCGAAGCCGCCGAGCACGGCATCGTGTTTCTGCGCGATGTAGAGTACGGCGACGGCCAGCGGCGGCGTGACGCAGGGCCCCACGATCAGCGCGGACAGCGCGCCCATGATCGCGACGCCCCACAGCGAGCCGCCGGATTGCTTGTTGCTGACGTTCGCGATCCTGGATTGCCACGAACCCGGCAACTGCAACTCGTAGAAGCCGAACATCGACAGTGCGAGCAGCACGAACAGGCCGGCGAAACTCCACAGTACCCACGGCGTCTGGAACGCGGCCTGCAAATTGTTCCCGGCCAGGCCGGCGACGACGCCGGCGATGGTGAAGATCACCGCGTTGGCGAGGATGTAGACAACCGAAAGCACGATGGCTCGCCGGGTGGAAATGTTCTCGCCCGCGCCGGCGATGATGCCCGACAGGATCGGGATCATCGGGAACACGCAGGGCGTGAACGCGAGGCCGAGCCCGGCAAGGAAGAACGCGCCAAACACCAGCCACAGCGAACCGTTCAGCGCTTTCTGGAATCGGCTGTCGGAGTTGGCGGTGGCTGTGCCCGGTGTCGTGCTGGATGCGGAAACGTCCGCGCCCGCACCGGCGGGAAGGGTCACGTCCAGCGTGCTGGACATCATCGGATAGCACACGCTGCCTGCCTTGCAGCCCTGGAAATTCGCGGTCAGTGCGAGCGCGAGCGCGGCCGTGTTCGTGCGCGCGAGCGGAACCGGAATCTCGACCTGGTCGAAGTACACCGTGGTCTGGCCGAAGTTCGCGTCGCTGTGATCCTTGCCGGGCGGAAAGCGCGGCGCGCCGAGCGTGACGCCGCTGTCTGCCGCCACGGAAAAGCTCGTCTTGTCGCGATACAGGTAATAACCCTTGGGCATGGTGAAGCGCGCCAGGATTTCGCCGGGTCCGGTCGCGATTGCCTCGAATTTGAAAGCCTGTTCCGCAGGCAGCGGCTGGTTGTCGCCGAGCAGCGAAGACGACGACGCTTCGCCAGTGGCCGTGCCCAGTGCCGCGCTCAGCGATGCCGGTGCCGCCGAAGCTGAAGTTGAAGCCGAAGGCAACGGCACAGTCAGGATTTTTTTCTGCGGCGGAAAACAGATTTTCGGCGTGACTTGGTGGCAACCTTGGTAGCGCACCTCGATGACGGCCTGGGTAGCGTTCGCCGGCATGGCCAGATGCTGGGTCGCGGTGAAGCCGTGGTGGTAAACCTCGACGTCGCCGAGGAACTCATCGTGCTTCTTCTCGCCAGCGGGCAGGTCCAGCGCACC
>DATJIL010000037.1:0-16581 GCA_035493385.1 Rudaea sp. | reverse complement strand
GTGTTCACCGGTGGCGCGTCCACCTCGCCCTACGTGAACTCGTTCGGCGCACAGTTGTTCCTGTCGGCCAATCCCGAGAGCGTCGCTGCCGCGCTCGCTGCCGGGATCGCCGCGGCGACAATCCTGCCGTCCAAGGCGCCGGTCACGGCATCGGACCAGTTGCGCATCGCCTTCGACGGCGATGCGGTCATCTTCGGCGACGAATCCGAACGTGTCTCGCAGGAGCAGGGCATCGAGGCCTTCCATCGCAATGAAGTGGAAAACGCGGACAAGCCGCTGTCCGGCGGGCCGTTTCGCGGGTTTCTCGCCGCACTGCACCGCTTGCAGGCCGCGTTCCCGGCGGGGGACGACTCGCCGATCCGCACCGCACTCGTCACCGCGCGTTCGGCGCCCGCGCACAAGCGCGTGATCCTCACCTTGCGCAGTTGGGGCGTGCGCCTGGACGAAGCATTGTTCCTCGGCGGCCGCGACAAGGGTCCGTTCCTGCAAACCTTCGGTGCCGATATCTTCTTCGACGATTCGCACGCCAACGTCGAATCCGCGCGCCAGCACGTGGCAACGGGGCATGTGCCGCACGGCGTGCGCAATTCCGGCAAGATCGGCACATGAAGATCGAAGACTTCATCGACGTGCGCGAAACCGAAGACGTGCCAGCGGCGCTGGAGTCTTTGTTCCAGCGCAAATACCAGCGCGCGCTGCCGCAATTTCCGCATCACGTCGCCGCATATTATCGCGGCGATGGCGTAGCAATTCCGGTGTGCTACGTGCACTTCACCGATTGCGGCGACATTCTTCTGGGCGGAGGCGCCAGCGTGGACAACCGCATGCTGCGTCGAATGACGAATGACCAGCGTGCGGCGGTGCATGCGGCCGGCGGCCTGTACCATCATGTGTTGGCGTGGTCGGTGCGGCATTTCGCGCCGCGCTTTGCCGCGATCTTTGGTTATTGCGGCGACACGTTGGCCGAACGCGTGGATCGTGCCGTCGGTTTCCAGTCGACCGCGCACGAGCGCCTGCTCGTGTACTGGACGCGAGACGTCGATGCGCGTCGTCGTGGGCACATGGTCGAAAAAGCCAATGCTTTCGTGCCGTTCTGAGGGGAAAACGATGCCGCTTCCCGCAAAACCCGACTTCCTGCTGATTTCCGCAATCGACGATCCGCAACCGATCGTCGGCGATTTGTTCCAGCGCAAGTTCGGCCACCCGATTCCGGACTGGAAGCACGACATCGTCGCCTTCGTGCGCCGCGCCGACGGACTATTGGCACCGATGTCGTACGCGAAGTTCATGCCGTTCGGCAACGTGATGCTGGTCGGCGGTTGCTGCACGGACGGCGGCGCGTTCGCGCATCTGGACGACGCGCAAAAAACCGCGTTGACGGCGAGCGGCGGCGCGATGGCACAACTGCTGCGTTATGGCTTCGAGCGTTTTGCGGATTCCTGCGATGCGTATTTCGGCTATTGCGGCGATGCGCGCGCCTGGGAAGTCGATCTTTCCGCAGGTTTCGAGCCGACCGGGCACGACAAGTTGCTCGTGCACTGGCACAAGCCGATCAACGATCAACTCAAGCGCGGACTTGTCGCGATGGCGCAGGCGCTGGGGCCCTTCTAGCGCGTGGCCTGCTCCAGGATCGCGCGCAATTCCTGCGGCGATTTCCAGTGCCAGCCACAGATGTAGCGCGGCAGGTTCCAGCGGTCGCTGGATTCGGCAACGGGTGTCGCGCCATCGCCGAACGCGGCACGCATGCCGTGTTCGTGTTCGAGGCGCGGGAAATAATCGGTGCGCAGATAGTCGTTGGCGTGGCTGTACGGATAGCAAAACAGCGACGTGCGCGCCGGTGCGATGACTGCATTGATCGCGCGTGCGGCATCGGCGATTTCGGCATCCGCACGCTTGCGGTTGTCGACCGGCAGGAAAGTGCCGCGTTCCATGCCGTCGATGCCGGGCAATGGAATCGCCGCGTGGTTGTGGTCGAAGCTGTGGTTCTCGATGGCAATGCGACCGGATTGCAATGCCGGCTTCCACCACGCATCGCTCATCCAGCCTTTCCCGGCGAGGCAGTTGCGATCCATGTACGCGCGCGCTTCGCGTGACGCAATCACGAAGCTGGTCAGATGCAGCTCGGGCTGCGCATGCTCGCCGCGTTCGGCGATGAAATCCGCCATGATGTTGGCCAGGCTGCGCTGCGGGCCATGCGCCGGATGGTCGAGGTCGAACCAGTCGAAATCCGAACCGTCGTCGCAGGTCAGCGCCACGCAGCGCGACAGGTCGCGGCTTGCCGTGCCCAGCAACTGGTCCACGACCCAGTGCAACGGCACGATGCGCAGGCCGAGGTCGTCGATCAGGCGCAGGTCCGCGGCGAAGGCGACATGGTCGTTGTTCGCGTAGTCGTTGCCGGCGATATTGACGGCGTGGTAGGTGAGGACGGGGACTCGTAACACTTGATTTGGCGGGACTTTCGGGTGTCTGGCCGCTAGAATACGCGGCCTTGCCGTCCGTTCGCAAAACCCGGAGTTTTCCATGCCCGCCGCCGCGCTCAATCCCGTCGATTTGTACGCTGTCCGCTCGCTGCTCAGCGAGGAAGAGCGCATGGTGCAGGATACCGTCGCGCGCTTTACCGATGAGCGCGTGCTGCCGGTCATTGGCGACTGTTTCGACAAGGGTCGATTCCCGACGGAGTTGATCCCGGAAATGGCCGAACTCGGCCTGCTTGGCGCCACGCTCCCGCACGAATACGGTTGCGCCGGCATGAACGGCGTCAGCTACGGCCTGATCTGCCAGGAACTCGAGCGCGGCGATTCCGGCATCCGCAGTTTTGCCTCGGTGCAGTCGTCGCTGTGCATGTATCCGATCTACGCCTACGGCAGCGAGGAGCAACGCAAGCATTGGCTGCCGCAGATGGCGACCGGCAAGGTCATCGGCTGCTTTGGCCTGACCGAACCGCACGGCGGCTCGGATCCGGCCAACATGAAGACGCATGCGAAAAAAGACGGTGCCGACTGGGTAATCAACGGCGCCAAGATGTGGATCACCAACGGCAACCTGGCGCAGATCGCCATCGTCTGGGCGCAGACCGACGAGGGCATTCAGGGCTTCATCGTGCCGACGAATTCCAAGGGTTTCTCCGCGCAGGAAATCCACAAGAAGATGAGCCTGCGCGCCTCGGTCACGTCCGCGCTGTTCTTCGATAACGTGCGCGTGCCGGAGGCGAACCGCCTGCCGAACGTGAAAGGTCTCAAGGGTCCGCTCGGCTGCCTCACCCAGGCGCGCTACGGCATCACCTGGGGTCCGATCGGCGCGGCGATCGCCTGCTTCACCGAGACGACCGAATACGCGAAGAACCGTATCCTGTTCAAGCGTCCGCTCGCGGCCAATCAGGCGGTGCAGCTCAAGCTCGCCGACATGGCGCGCCGGATCACGCTGGCACAACTGCTCTCGCTCCAGCTTGGCCGCCTCAAGGACGCCGGCACCATGCAGCCGACGCAGGTGTCGCTGGCCAAATGGAACAACTGCCGCATGGCCATCGACATCGCGCGCGAATGCCGCGACATCCTCGGCGGCGCCGGCATCACGACCGAGCACAGTCCGATCCGTCACGCGCTCAACCTCGAATCCGTCATCACCTACGAAGGCACCGAAACCGTGCATCAGCTCGTGGTCGGTCGCGAGGTGACGGGAATCAATGCGTTCTGACCGTCCCAACATGGATCAGCCACGCATCGAAACCGAGCGCCTGATCCTGCGCCTGCCGCGCATCGAGGATTTCGACGGCTACGTCGAATTGCATGCCGACGAGGAAGCCGCGCGCCATATCGGTGGCGCGCTGCCGCGTGCGGCGGCGTGGCGCAAATTCCTGCAGATGCCCGGCGCGTGGATGGTGCAGGGCTTCGGCATGTTCTCGGTCTGCGACAAGACGAGTGGCGAATGGCTGGGTCAGGCCGGGCCATGGTTTCCGGAAGGTTGGCCCGGTACCGAAGTCGGCTGGGCATTCCGGCGCAGCGCCTGGGGCAAGGGTTATGCACACGAGGCCGCCGTCGCGACCATCGACTGGGCGTTTGCCAATCTTGGCTGGACCGAAGTGATCCATTCGATCAGTCCGGAAAACGCGCCTTCGCAGGCGCTGGCTCGGCGGCTCGGTTCGCGCCTGCTGCGCCAGTCGCCGTTGCCGGAACCCTACGCCGATCACATCGTCGACGTCTGGGGCCAGTCGCGCGAGGAATGGCTCGCGCGAAAGTCCCGATAACCACCATCACCCCATCCCTCTCCCGCCAGCGGGAGAGGGGGAGAAGAAGATGAACGCAGTCGCCAATCCCATTCCCGCCCGCCACAAAAGCCTCAATCGCGCCGAAGTGTGCGATCAGAACTTTATCGAGTCCGTGCAGGGCTGGTCCGGCCCTGTTACGCAGGCGCCGCCTGCCGATGCACCCGTGTTGACGGGCAGCCTGTGCAGCGTGCGCGATTTCGTGGAATTGTTCGATTCGCAGTTGATTTCACGGCATCTGGATTTGATGGCGCGCGTGCTGCGCGTGCAAAACAAGGTTTTCTACACGATCGGATCGAGCGGTCACGAAGGCAACGCCATGATCGCGCGCCTGACCCGGCACACCGATCCGGCGTTCCTGCATTACCGCAGCGGCGCGTTCATGGCCGAGCGCTTCCGCAAACTGCCCGGCGCTGATGGAAAGCGAATGGATCCAATCATGGATTCGGCGCTGTCCTTCGCCGCGAGCAAGGATGACCCGGCCTCGGGCGGTCGGCACAAGGTGTGGGGCAGCAAGCCGTTGTGGGTGTTGCCACAAACCTCCACCATCGCCTCGCACCTGCCCAAGGCGTTCGGCACGGCGGTGGCGATCGAGCAGGCGCGGCGCATCAGCCACAGGCTGCCGATTCCGGACGATTCCATCGCGATCTGCTCGTTCGGCGACGCGTCCAGCAATCACGCGACCGCTCAGACCGCGTTCAATGCCGCAGGCTGGACGGCCTACCAGAAACTGCCGGCGCCCGTGCTGTTCGTGTGCGAGGACAACGGCATCGGCATCTCGGTGAAGACGCCGAACGATTGGGTCGCGAACAATTTCCGCGACCGCAAGGACCTGGATTATTTCTACGCCGACGGCCTCGATCTGGCGGCGGGTTACGAAGGCGTGGCCCGCGCGATCCACCACTGTCGCACGACGCGGCGGCCGACCTTCCTGCACCTGCGCACCACGCGCATCATGGGCCACGCCGGCACCGATTTCGAGATCGAATGGCGCAGCGTCGAGGAATTGATGGCGGTCGAGGCGACCGATCCGCTGCTGCGCTCGGCGGCAATCGCGCTTGTTGCCGGCGTATACACGAAGGAACAACTGCTCGCACGCTACGAGGCCATCCGCAAGAAGTGTTTCGCTGCGGCCGAGGAAGCCGACCGCCGGCCCAAGCTGACCGACCTGCACGAGGTCATGGCGCCATTGGCGCCATATCATCCGAACCAGGTCGCACTGGAAGCCCGGCGCATGGATTGCGCGGACAAGCGCCTGACCGTTTTCGGGTCGGCGGAAAAATTGCCGGAAAAATTGCCGCCGCGGCACCTGGCGATCCAGATCAACAACGCCCTGCACGACCTGTTTTGCAAGTATCCCGAGGCCTTGCTGTTCGGCGAGGACGTGGCCCAAAAAGGTGGCGTCTACACGGTCACGAAGGGCCTGCACAAGGCGTTCAAGGGTGCGCGCGTGTTCAACACCCTGCTCGACGAGACCATCATTCTTGGACTTGCGCAGGGCTTCGCGAACTTGGGCATGTTGCCGATTCCCGAAATCCAGTATCTGGCCTACTTCCACAACGCCTGCGATCAGATCCGCGGCGAGGCGGCGTCGCTGCAGTTCTTCAGCAACGGCCAATACCGCAATCCGATGGTCATGCGCATAGCCAGTCTCGGCTACCAGCGCGGCTTCGGCGGGCATTTCCACAACGACAATTCGGTGACGGCGCTGCGCGACATCCCGGGTCTCGTCGTGGGCTGCCCGTCGCGCGGCGACGACGCGGCGATGATGCTGCGCACGCTGATGGCATTGGCCAAGGTCGATGGCCGCGTCTGCGCCTTCCTCGAACCCATTGCGCTGTACATGGCCAAGGATTTGTACGCCGCCGGCGACGGACAATGGCAATTTGCCTATCCCGCGCCGGACCAAGCCTTGACCCTGGGCGAGGAGCGCGTCTACGCGCCGGCGGCCAAGGACCTGGTGATCTTCACCTTCGGCAATGGCGTGCCGATGAGCCTGCGCGCGGCGCGTGAAATCGAGGCCAGGAAAGGCTGGAAGGTGCGCGTCATTGACCTGCGCTGGCTGCAGCCGCTCAACGAAGCGGCGATAGCGCGCCACGCCGGCGAATGCGCGCGCATCCTCGTGGTCGACGAAGGCCGGCGTTCGGCTGGCGTGGGCGAGGGCATCATCACTGCCATCGTCGAGGCCGGACACGGCGCCAAACCGCTTCGTCGCGTGGTCGGCGCCGACACCTACACGCCGCTGGCGGGTGCCGCGCTGCTGGTTTTGCCGGGCGATGCGGACATCGTCGCGGCCGCCGAAACACTGGCGTGACGCATTGCTTCGCGGGGGCTTTGAGCCGGTCGCCGGAATAGCCTAAACTTGGGTCGCGATGAGCCAAAGCCACCCCCTCACCATCCTCTTTGCCGACGTCAGCGGCAGCACCAAGCTGTTCGAGACGCGTGGCGATCTCGAGGCGCGGCGCCTCGTCGCGGCGATCCTGGGTGCGTTGTCGGAAGTCACCGCGCGTCACGGCGGGCGCGTGATCAAGACCATCGGCGACGAGATCATGTGCACGTATCCCGGGCCGATGCAGGGCCTGCTGTGCGCCGTGGACATGCAAAAGCGCATCGCCCACGACGTCAATTTCGCCAAAGACAAGCTCGCGATCCGCATCGGCCTGCACCACGGCGAAACCCTGGTCGAGGACAACGACGTCTACGGCGACGCGGTGAACACCGCTGCGCGTATGGCCTCGCTGGCCAAGCGCGAGCAGATCATCACCACGGCGAGCACGGTCGCCATGCTGACCAATGTCGGCATGCTGCACACGCGCGCGGTCGGGCAGGCGCGCGTGGCCGGCAAGCAGCACCCGATCGACATCGTCGACGTGCAGTGGCAGGAAGACACCTCGAACGTCACGATGGTGCAGCGTGCGATCCGCCTCGATGCCAGCGGCCAGCCTGCGGCGGCCAAGCTGCTGCTGCGCTACCGTGGCCAGGTGCTGGAACTGGACGCGCTATCGCCGCCGTTCACGCTGGGCCGCGACGTGGCGAGCAGCCTGTGCGTGGATGCCGAATGGGTATCGCGCAACCACGCCATGATCGAATACAAGCGCGGCTATTTCATGATTTCAGACCGCTCGACCAACGGTACCTGGGTCAAGTTGGGCGACGACGACGAGTTGCGCCTGCACCGCGACGAGGTGCACCTGCGCAAGACTGGCTCGATCAGCCTGGGCCAAACTGTCGGGCTCAATCCCGATCACGTCGTCTATTTCCAGTGCGGGGAATAAGCAATCCTGCCCATCGGCCGGATTGCATGGATCGCAGCTTCAGTGCTTCTTGGGCGCCGGACCCTGCACCACCTGGACCAGGTTTTTCGGCTTCAGGTATTTCTTGCAGGCGTCCTGAACCTGTTCCGCGGTGAGGTCGAGGTAGTACTTGGCCGCGACCATCGGTTGGTCCAGCGGCTCGCCATGCCAGCTCCATGAGAGCAGCGAGCGGGCGATGCCGTCGACGCTGGAAACCCCCAGCGGAATCGAGCGGATCTGGAATTGGCGTGCGTTGGTCAGTTCGTCGGCCTTGATCGGCGTGTCCTGCAGCGCCTTGATATTTGCCGAAACCAGCGCGTCGACCGGCGCCACCTTGTCCGGATCGCTGCCGTAGTAGACGTAGAACACCGAGCGTGAGCGGTCGATGTTCATGCCCGAACTCGCACCGTAGGCATAGCCGTGCTTGACGCGGATATCCGCCATCAGGCGCGAGGCGAAACCGTTGCCGCCGAGTACGTCGTTGGCCAGCTTCAGGGCGTAACGGTCAGGGTTGGCCAGATTGACGTCGAGCATGTGGCCCATCAGCACTTGATCCTGCGAGGCATACGCGTTCGGCACCACCGTGTAGCCGGCGGGATTGAGCGGTACGGGTTTGGGAATCACATCGGGCTTCGGCCCGCTCGCCTTCCAGCCGCCGAAATATTTCTCGACCGCGGCCCTAGCCGTGTCTGGCGCGATGTCGCCGACGATCGCGATCGTGGTCAGGTCTGGCCGGTAGGTTTGCGCCAGGTACGCTTTTGCGTCGGCCAGGTTCAACTTGTCGACGCTCGCAGGCGTCGCTTCGCGCAGGCCCGGATCGCCCGCCGGAAGCAAGCCCTTGCTGAGGGCGCGAAACATCTTGTAGCGCGGCGATTGCATTTCGCCGGCGAGCGTACGCGACAGGGTTTTTTGCTGCACGTCGAATGCGGATTGCGGCAATGCCGGATGCAACTCGTTGTCGGCCAGCAATTGCATGCCGCGCTCGAAACCGGCGGTCGGCACGGCAAGCTTGAAGTCGTCGCCGGCCGATTCGGTCGCGGCGATTTCGTCCAGCGCCTTGTGGAATGCGGTACGGTCCAGCGTCGTGGTTCCGTAGTCGAACAGCGCCGCGAGCAGGCGGCCGACGCCGTCCTTGCCGGCGGGCTCCTGCAACTTGGCGTCATGGTCGACGTGGCCGACCAGGGTGACCGTCTTGCTCACGGATTCGGGCTGCACGATCAGGGTGATGCCGTTGTCGAGCTTCATCGACACGGGAGCCAGCGTCCAGTGCGGCATTTCGAGCCTGGCCAGCGCCGTGCTCGCCCATTCCGGGAGCGGCACGTCGAGCTTGTCGTCGCTGCCGAATTTCTCGGTGCCGCCGAAGCCCTGGCTGTTCGGCGGGCGCTTGCCGTTCGGGTCTGGCGTCAGCACCACGATGACGCGGCTGTCGGGTTTCAGAAATTCGCGCGCCACCCGGTCGACGTCGGCGGCGCTGACGTCGCGGATCTGCTGTTCGGCCTGATCCGGCGAATCCAGACCTTGCCAGGCCAGCGCCGACGACCAGGCACTGGCCAGTTCCACGGCGCTGTTTTTCTTGAATTCGGCCTGAGCGAGCTCCGAACGCTTGGCCGCTTCGACCAGATCCGGCGACACGCCGTTCTTGAGCAGATCGGCGACGACGTCATCCAGGTGTTTTTGCGCTTTCGCCGAATCGCCGCCTTTCGGAAAGCCGACTTCGACGATACCGATGCCGCCGTGGCTGAAGGGCTGCACGCCGGCGTCGGCCGAAAGCACCTTGCCCTGCGCGGCGAGCTCGGACAGATTGCTGCGCGGATTGGTCAGCACGTCCATCAATACTTGCGCAGCGGCGTTATCCCTGGATTTCATGCCCGGCATGCGATACATGAACTGCACCGAGCCGGTCGCGTCCGGCGTCGTCTTGGCGATGGTGGACGGCTTGAACGCGGCCAGTTTCACCGATGCGCGCGCGGGCGTGTCGTGGTGCGGAATCGGGCCGAACAGTTCCTTCACCTTGGCCAGCGTCGCCTGCGCGTCGACATCGCCGGCGATCACGAGCAGGGCGTTGTTTGGCACGTACCAGGAATCATAGAAGCCCTGCAGGATCTTGCCGGTGGTCTTGTCGAACGAAGGTCGCGTGCCGAGTGCGTCTTCCGCGTAGCCGGTGCCGGCGTAGAGCGCGCGTTCGGCATCGGCGAAGGCGAGGTAGCCCGGATCGGAAATGTCGCGCGAAACCTCCTGCTCGATCGCGCCTTTTTCCAGCCCCCAATCCTTGTCGGACAATTGCGCACCACGCATGCGCGTGGCCTCGATCTTCAGCAGCAAATCCACATATTGCGCCGGCGCGACGAAGTAATACTGGGTGGCATCGTTGGTGGTGAAGGCGTTGTTCTCGGCGCCCATCTTGCCGGTCATCTCGTTCAATTGCGCGCCGGACAATCCCTTGCTGTCGCGGAACAGCATGTGTTCGAGCGCATGCGCGGTGCCCGGATAACCCTGTGGCGTCTCGTAGCTGCCGGCCATGTAGGTAATTTGCGTCGTCACCATCGGCGCCAGCGAATCCTTCACGATCACCACGCGCAGGCCGTTGTCCAGGGTCGCGCGCAACACGTTGGATTGCTCCGCCGTGGCGGTTGGGCCCTCGGCGAATACCGGCGCCGTGCTTGCGACGGCAAGGCCGCTAGCCAGCAAGATCGCCAAGGCAAGCAGCCTGATCTTGTTCTTTGAATACATGGATTTATTCCCGTTTATTGAAGCGAAATCTGTTCCGGCGCTGTCAGACGATGCGCGGCTCTGGCTCGATGCGGACGCCGAAACTTGCCTGCACGCCATCCATGATGCGCTGTGCCAGCGTGCGGATCTGTTCACCGGTCGCAGCGCCGTGATTGACCAGCACCAGCGCATGGCGTTCGGACACGCCGGCGTCGCCCTCGCGAATTCCCTTGAAGCCGGCGGCTTCGACCAGCCAGGCGGCGGACAGCTTGCGTCGGCCACCCTCGGCGGGCCAACTCGGAAGTGCCGGATAAGTGCGCTGCAGATCGTCCGCCTGCGATTCGGGCACTAGCGGATTCTTGAAGAAACTGCCCGCATTGCCGATTTCGGCGGGGTTCGGCAGCTTGCGCAGGCGCAGGCGCATCACCGCATCGGCGACGGCCGCATGGCTCGGTGCGTCGATTTTCATCGCCGCAAGTTCTTCGCGCACGCCGGCGTAATCCAAACGCAGTTCGCGCCGTCGCGGCAACCGGAATTCGACTGCGCAGACCAGGTAACGATCCGGTTCGTGTTTGAACAGCGAGTCGCGGTAAGCGAAGGCGCAGGTGACGTTGTCGAGTCGCACGAGCCGTCCGTCGCGTCGATCGAACGCTTCGACGATGTCGATGAATTCGCGTACTTCCACGCCATAGGCGCCGATGTTCTGGATCGGCGCGGCGCCGACACTGCCCGGAATCAGTATCAGGTTTTCCAGTCCGCTGAATCCCTTGCCCAGCGACCAATGCACGAATTCATTCCAGTTCTCGCCGGCATCCACGCGTACCGATGCGTTGTCGCCACGATCTTCGAGGATGCGGATTCCGCGCATGACCGGCGACAGCACCACGCCGGGCCAGTCGCGGGTCAGGAGTACATTGCTGCCTTCGCCGAGGATCAGCAGCGGCGATCGTTGCACGGCGCCGAGGCCGAACACCTCCGGCAGCGCACGCGCATCGTCCACCTCGATCAGCCACTGCGCGCGGGCAGGCACGCGGAAACTGTTGTGGCGCATGAGATTCGCGTCCTCGGTGACGCGATAGCCGGACTCGCTCAAGGTGTCCGGTTTCATCGTGCGGCCCGTTTCCGGATCGCCTCGACGCATTCGCCGATCAGGGCCGGGCCGCGGTAGACCATGCCGGAATAGAACTGCACGAGACTGGCCCCGGCGGCGATTTTAGCCGCCGCATCCGCACCGGAAAGGATGCCGCCGACGCCGACGAGCGGAATCTTGCCGCCGAGCCGCTGTTCCATTCCGCGCAATATAGATGTCGCTTTATCAAACAAAGGTTTACCAGATAAACCTCCAGCTTCTTCCGCGTGCCGCGCGCCCGCAACAGCGTTGCGATCGATGGTCGTATTGGTACAGATCAGACCATCGATTTTCGCCGCCTGCAGCACCTGCGCGATGCCATCCATTTCGCCTTCGGCAAGATCCGGTGCGATCTTGAGCAGCATGGGTTTGCGCGCGCCATGTCGTGCTGCGAGTTTTTCCTGCGTATCGCGCAGCGTGCCGATGAAGCGCTTGAGCGTTTCCTCCTCCTGCAAATCGCGCAGACCTTGCGTGTTTGGCGAGGAAATGTTCACGGTCACGTAGCTGGCGCACGCATAGACGCGTTCGAGGCAATGTCGATAATCGTCGACGGCATGCTCGTTCGGCGTGTCCTTGTTTTTGCCGATATTGATCCCGAGCACGCCGGAATAGCGCGCACGTTCGACATTGCGCACCAGCGCGTCGACACCGGCGTTATTGAATCCCAGCCGGTTGATCACGGCCTGATGTTCCGGCAACCGCCACATGCGCGGCCTGGGATTGCCGGGCTGCGCGCGCGGGGTGGTCGTGCCGATTTCGATGAAGCCGAAGCCGAGCGCGGCCAGCGCATCGATGTGCGCACCGTTCTTGTCGAGGCCGGCGGCGAGTCCGACCGGATTCGGGAATTCGATGCCGAACACGATTGCCGGCAGCGGCTCCGGTTTCGCCGCCAGCAAGGGATTCAATCCGCTGCGGTAGGCCGCTTCGATGGCCGTCAGCGCCAAGTCGTGCGCGCGTTCGGCGTCGAGGCAGAACAGGAAGGGGCGGGCGAGGGCGTACATCCGCTTCGGCTACGCGCCTTGCTTCAGAACTCGAACTTGATGCCCTGCGCCAGCGGCAGCGCGTCGGAGTAGTTGATCGTGTTGGTCTGGCGGCGCATGTAGGCGCGCCACGCATCCGAGCCCGATTCACGGCCGCCGCCGGTTTCCTTCTCGCCGCCGAACGCGCCGCCGATCTCGGCGCACGAGGTGCCGATGTTGACGTTGGCAATGCCGCAGTCGCTGCCAGCCGCGCCGAGAAACGCTTCGGCGGCTTTCAGATTCTGCGTGAAGATCGACGACGAAAGTCCCTGCGGTACCGCGTTCTGCTGCGCGATGGCTTCGTCGATGGCCTTGAATTTCATCACGTACAGGATCGGCGCGAAGGTTTCGGTCTGCACGACTGCGTCCGAATTTTTCAGGCCCGTGACGATTGTCGGCAACACGAAGTTGCCTTTACCTTCGATCGCGGCGCCGCCCGTGGCGACCTTGCCGCCGCTGGCCTTGGCTTTTTCGATCGCGCCGAGATACGCGTTCACTGCGTCGCGACTGTTGAGCGGACCCATCAGGTTTTTCGCGTCGGTTGGATCGCCGATCTTCTTTTCAACCTGCTTGTACGCTGCAACGAGCGTGGCGAGCACGTCGTCGAAAATCGATTCGTGCACGAACAGGCGGCGCGTGGTCGTGCAACGCTGGCCGGCCGTGCCGACCGCGCCGAACACGATCGCGGGGATCGCCAATTTCAAGTCTGCGCTGGCATCGACGATGATCGCGTTGTTGCCGCCGAGTTCGAGCAGCGAGCGGCCCATGCGCTGCGCGACGCGCTCACCGACGATGCGGCCGACACGCGTGGAACCGGTGAAGCTGATCAGCGAGATGCGCTTGTCGTCGACGAACTGCGAGGCGAGTTCGGTGCCGGCATCGTTGAACAGGAAGAAGATGTCCGGGAAACCGCCTGACTTCAGCGCCTCGTTGCAGATGCGCACGGCGGCAATCGCGGACAGCGGGGTCTTCGGTGACGGCTTCCACAGCGTGATGTCGCCGCAGACGGCCGCGACGAACGCATTCCACGCCCACACCGCGACCGGAAAGTTGAACGCGCTGATCACGCCGATGAGGCCGAGCGGATGCCACTGCTCGTACATGCGGTGACCCGGGCGTTCGGAATGCATGGTCAGGCCATAGAGCTGGCGCGCGAGGCCAACCGCGAAGTCGCCGATGTCGATCATTTCCTGCACTTCGCCGTCGCCCTCTGGTTTGGACTTGCCCATCTCCAGAGCGACCAGTGAGCCGAGCGCATCCTTGTGCTTGCGCAGCGCATCCGCGCACAGGCGAATCGCCTCGCCGCGGCGCGGCGCGGGAGTCGTGCGCCAGGTCGCGAAGGCTTCCTGCGCACGCTTGACGATCGTCGCGTAGTCGCTTGCACTGGAGGCGTGGACTTCAGCGATGACTTCGTTGGTGCTTGGATTGATCGATTGCAGCAGGCCGGCATCGGCCGTCTTGGACCACTCGCCGTGGCCGAGGTAGGTGCCGGAATTGTCCTGGCCGAGGCCGAGGGCCTTGAGGATGGGGGTGGACATGCAAACTCCTGGAGAACGCCAAACGCATATTATAAGCGATGCCTGCGTGCGGGCGCGGCGATTGCCGCGGCGCATGAAGGTAGAATCGGCTTCCCTTACCCATCCAAGATGCCTCGATGTCCGACGACAACACCGCAGTGCCAAGCGCGCGGCGGCAGATATTCAGCGACCGCGATTTGTGGATTCTCATCGCGCTGGCCGCCGCCAAGCTGGCTTTTCACCTTGCCACGAACGGACAGTACGGATTCCATCGCGACGAATTGCAGACGATCAGCGACTCGCACCATCTGGATTGGGGGTTTGTCGCCTACCCGCCGCTGACGCCGTTTTTCGCCCACGTCGAATGGCTGCTGTTCGGCAACTCGCTGATCGGTTTCCGCAGCTTCGCGGCCCTGGCGCAAAGCATCGTCTTCGTCGTCACCGGCTTGATCGCACGCCGCCTCGGTGGCGGTCGTGCGGCAATGTTGCTGGCCGCTTTCGCCGTGGCGTTGTCGCCGGTGTCGCTGTCGGCCAGTTCCTTGTTGATGTACGTCACGTTCGATTTTTTGTGCTTCGTGTTGCTTGCCTACTTCGTGGTTCGACGCATCGAGTCGGGCGATGCGCGCTGGTGGATCGCCATCGGCGCGATTGTCGGCGTGGGCATGATGACGAAATACACGATGGCGTTTTTTGCCCTGGGCCTGGCGGCCGGAGTGTTCTTGACACCATTGCGCGCAGATCTGCGTGGCAAGTGGCTATGGCTGGGACTGGCCTTGGCCGTGCTGATTTTCCTGCCGAACCTGCTGTGGCTGGCACGGCACGATTTCATCACCCTGACCTTTCTTGAGTTCATCCATGCGCGTGACGTGCGCATCGGCCGCACGGGTGGGTTCTGGATCGATCAAATCAAGATCGCGGCGAACTTTGCCACGGTGCCGTTCTGGCTGGCGGGGCTCTGGTTCCTGTTTTTTGCCGAGGCTGGCCGCCGCTGGCGCATTCTTGGCTGGATGGCGGTCGTGCCATTCGTGATTTTCGTGTTCGCGAAGGGACGCGGTTACTACGCCGCGCCGTTGTATCCGATGCTGATCGCGGCGGGCGGCGTGCAATGGCAGCATTGGCTGGATCGGCGTTCGCTGCGAATGCGCCGTATCGGATGGGCGGCATCCGCGGCGCTGCTCTTGTGCGGCCTGGTCGTGCTGCGCGCCTGCCTGCCTTTGGCTGCGGTGAATTCGCCGCACTGGAAGTTGATTAACGAGTTGAACGGGGATTTCCGCGAGGAGTTCGGCTGGCCCGAGCTCACGCGCGAGGTTGCGCGCATCTGGAATTCGCTGACGCCCGAGGAGCGCGCCCAAGGTGGCATCTGGGCCAGCAACTACGGCGAGGCCGGCGCGCTCGAACTTTACGGGCCGCGATATGGATTGCCGCCGGTGATCAGCGCGGTCAACTCGTTCTGGCTGCGTGGGCCGCCGGCGGTCACGCCGAAAATTCTGATCGTGGTCGGTTCGCGGCAGCAGGATATGGAAAAATTTTGCACGTCGTTCGCAGTCGCCGGGCACACAGGCAACGATGCACACGTTGCCAACGAGGAAACCGAGCGACATCCCGACATTTACATTTGCCGCGACCCACGCAAGTCGCTCGATGCCGTATGGCCGAAGCTGCTCGAATTCGGCTAGCGCAGTGTGCACGCCCGATTCCGGTGTGGCGACCCCGGCCCGATTCGAACGGGCGACCTCGCCCTTAGGAGGGGCGCGCTCTATCCAGCTGAGCTACGGGGCCTTCGGTTATCATTGTAGCGTCTGATTCGCGCTCTTGCGGATCACCCGTTTTGGACCTCTCCCACAGCAAGGAACTCCCATGCAAATCTCGATGCACGAAATGATCGTCCCAGTCGCCAACCGCATGCTTGGCAACCTGTCCGCCATCCTGGACAAGGGTGCGGCATTCGCCGAGCAGAAGAAGATCGAGCAGACCGTGCTGACCGGCGCGCGCCTCGCGCCGGACATGTTCCCCCTGACGCGCCAGGTCCAGATCGCCTGCGACATGATCAAGGGCGCTGCGGCGCGCCTGGGCGGGGTGGAAATTCCTTCGCACCCGGATAACGAAACCACGTTCGCCGAACTCAAGGCGCGCGTCGCCAAGGTGCGCGATTTCATCAACGGCATTCCGGCGGCGAATTTCGCCGGCAGCGATGACAAGGCCGTCACCCTCAAGATGCGCCACGGCGACAAGCACTTCGACAACGGTCTGGATTACCTGCGTTTCTACGCAATGCCGAACTTCTACTTCCACATCACCACGACATACACGATTCTTCGCCATAACGGCGTCGAACTCGGCAAGGCAGATTTCATCGGAGCCTGACAGACAAACGGGCGCGTCATCGGACGCGCCCGTCGTTTCAGTGCAGGTGCTTCTGCATCCAACCCACCCAGCGCCGGTAGACATCGACCGTTTGCACCACATCCTTGGGAAAGTGCGAGTCGGCGGGGTAGGCGTAAAACTCCACATCGACACCATTGTCACGCAGGGCGTGGTACCACTCGTAGCTGTTGACGAGCGGCACGTTGGAATCGCCGACGTCGCCCATGATCAGGGTCGGCGCCTTCACCTTCGCCGCATACTGGATCGGCGACTGCTCGCGCCAGATGGC
>DATJIL010000036.1:0-7748 GCA_035493385.1 Rudaea sp. | reverse complement strand
GGCGCGTACCTGTCCGAGGGCCAGAGTCTTTCCGCCGATGGCGAAACGGCGATCTCGATGGTGCGCAACACGCGCCGCGGCGCAACGCGCATCGTGCGCTATGCGTTCGACCTCGCCCAGCGCCTGGGCCGCAAGAAGGTGACCGCGGTACACAAGGCCAACATCATCAAGACCGCATCGGGCCTGTTCCTCGACGTGGCGCGCGGCATCGCGCAGGAATATCCGCAGATCCAGTTCAACGAGATGATCGTGGACAACACCTGCATGCAGCTGGTGATGAAGCCCGAGCAATTCGACGTGATCGTCACCACGAACCTGTTCGGCGACATCATTTCGGACTTGTGCGCGGGACTCGTCGGCGGCCTCGGCCTCGCGCCCGGCGCGAACATCGGCACCGACGCGGCCATCTTCGAGGCGGTGCACGGCTCGGCGCCCGACATTGCCGGAAAAGGCATCGCGAATCCCTGCGCACTGCTGCTCGCTGCCTGCCAGATGCTCGATCACCTCGGCATGGTCGAGCAGGCGCAGCGCCTGCGCGTGGCGATCCGTGCCACGCTGGCCGCGAAAGACAGGACCACGCCGGATCTCGGCGGCAGCGGCACCACGGAAACCTTCGCCGACGCGCTGGTCGAACGCCTGCGCGGTTGAGCCAACGCCTGCCCTGAGGCGCGAGCGGCTGCACTGCCCGCCTGCGCTCAGTCGCTTCTTGCGCCGACAAATGCGCAGCGACGATCAGGGCGCACTGATGTGCGGCAGAAATCGGGGTGGCCGGCGTGCGTGCGTGGCCTGCTCGAACGCGTAGGCATAGCGGATCAGTTTCGCGTCGCTCCACGCCGTGCCGAAAAAGCTCAGACCCACCGGCAGGCCGTGCACGTAGCCGGCCGGCACGCTGACGTCCGGATAGCCGGCGACGGCGGAGGGAGTCGAGCTGCCGCCCGCGGCATGGTCGCCGTCGACCCAGTCGGTGACCCAGGCAGGACCTGCAGTCGGCGCAACCAACACATCCAATTTATACTTTTTCAAGGCGGCATCGATACCGGCCGGGCCCGAAAGTCTTTTCGCTTTTGCCAGCGCGGCACGATACGTCTTGTCGCTCAGGCCGCCGCGCTTTTCGGATTGCTCAAACAACTCCTGATCGAACCACGGCATTTCGCGCGCTTTTTCGCGTTCGTCGAAGGCGATCAGATCGGCCAACGAGCGCGGCAACTGCGCGGAGCCGGGCAGGCCGGCAAGATAGGCGTCCAGGTCGTGCTTGAATTCGAATTGCAGCACAGTGAGTTCGGCGTCGTCGTACTTGCCGAGATTCGGCAATTCCACCGGATCGACCACCACCGCGCCAGCCGATTTCAGGGCGGCAATGTTTTGCGCGAGCACGGTGTCCACGTCCGGATCGAATCCGGCCAGCTTGCGCACTACGCCGATCCGCACGCCCTTGAGACCGCCGGTACCCAGACCTTTCGTGAAATCGCTGCGCTGCCTGTCGGAATTGCGCGTGGCTGGATCGCGCGGATCGGAACCGGCAAGCGCATTCAGCAGCATGGCCGCATCGGCGACGCTGCGTGCCATCGGGCCGGCGGTGTCCTGGCTATGCGCGATCGGCACGATGCCGGCGCGGCTGACCAGGCCGAGCGTGGGTTTGATGCCGACCAGTCCGTTCGCCGACGACGGGCACACGATCGAGCCGTCGGTCTCGGTGCCAACGCCCACCGCGGCGAGATTCGCCGCGATCGCCGCGCCCGTGCCGGAACTCGATCCGCAGGGATTGCGGTCGAGGGCGTACGGATTCCGGGTTTGTCCGCCGCGCCCGCTCCAGCCGCTGGTGGAGTGCGTCGAACGAAAATTCGCCCATTCGCTCAGGTTCGTCTTGCCCAGGATCACGGCACCGGCCGCGCGCAGTTTTGCGGCGACCGTCGAATCCTCCGCTGGAATCGAATCGGCCAGCGCCAGGGACCCGGCGCTGGTGTGCATCGCATCGTGCGTCCCGATGTTGTCCTTGACCAGCACCGGAATGCCGTGCAGCGGTCCGCGCAGTTTTCCCGCCTTGCGTTCCGCATCGAGCGCGTCGGCGATCTTGAGCGCATCGGGATTGAGTTCGATGATCGCGTTGATCGCCGGCCCGGATTTGTCGATGGCCGCGATGCGGTCGAGGTAGGCCTGCACGAGTGCGTGCGAAGTCAGTTCCCCCGAGGCCATCTTGGCTTCGAGTGCCGCGATAGTTGATTCGTCGAAGGCGAATGGCGCGGGCGGGGCGGCGCCGGCGCGCGCGGTGAACATACAAAGGACAGCCAGAAGCGCGGCAGGTCGAAGACCTCGAATGAACATGGGGAACTCCGCGGGCGTGGCAACAACGCGGCGGAGTTTATACCCGAATGTGTGTTGCCAGACCTGCGTGGGCCAGGAAAATCGTCTCGGTAACGTGTGCGCGGACTTGCATGCGTGACTACGCCGCCTGCCGCGACGCGCGCTTGCGGTCGTTCTCGGTCAGGTGCTTCTTGCGCAGTCGGATCGACTTCGGCGTGACTTCGACGAGTTCATCGTCCTCGATGAATTCCAGCGCCTGTTCCAGCGACATGCGGATCGGCGGCGTGAGCTGCACGTTGTCGTCCTTGCCGGCGGCGCGGATGTTGGTGAGCTGCTTGGCGCGCAGTGCGTTGACGGTGAGGTCGTTGTCCTTGGCGTGGATGCCGACGAGCTGGCCTTCGTAGATTTGCGCGCCCTCGTCGATGAGCAGGCGGCCGCGTTCCTGCAGGCCGACCAGCGCATAGGCGGGGGCGGGGCCCTGGCCGTTGCTGATCATCACGCCGTTCGGGCGCCGGGCGATCGCGCCTTCGGCAAGCGGGCCGTAATGGTCGAAGACGTGGAACAGCAATCCGGTGCCGGCCGTGATAGTGCGGAATTCGGTCTGGAAGCCGATCAGTCCGCGCGCGGGGATGAGATATTCCAAACGCACGCGACCGCGGCCATCCGGCTCCATGTTCTTGAGCTGGCCCTTGCGGCTCCCAAGCCTCTCCATCACGCCGCCCTGGAACTGTTCTTCCATGTCGACGACGAGTTGTTCGTACGGCTCCTGCTTCACGCCGTCGATTTCCTTGATGATGACTTCCGGACGCGACACGGCCAGCTCGTACCCTTCGCGGCGCATGGTTTCGATCAGTACGGAAAGATGCAGTTCGCCGCGGCCGGACACCTTGAACTTGTCGGCGTCGTCGGTTTCCTCGACCTTCAGCGCGACATTGTGCAGGGTCTCGCGCATCAGGCGGTCGCGGATCTGGCGGCTGGTCAGGAACTTGCCGCCGCTGTGTTCCTTCTGTCCGGCGAACGGCGAGTTGTTGACCTGGAATGTCATGCTGATCGTGGGCTCGTCCACGGTCAACACCGGCAACTGCTCCGGCGCATCGGGCGCGCAGATCGTGTCGGAAATGCCCAGGCCCTCGACGCCGCTGATCGCGACGATGTCGCCGGCCTCGGCTTCCGCCACTTCGCGGCGCTCAAGGCCCATGAAGCCAAGCACTTGCAGGACCTTGCCGTTGCGCTTCTTGCCTTCCTTGTCGATTACGGCGACCGGCATGTTCGTGCGCACCTTGCCGCGCTGGATGCGGCCGATGCCGATCAGGCCCACGTAGGAGTTGTAGTCGAGCTGCGAGATGCGCATCTGGAACGGGCCATCCGGATCGACCTTCGGCGCCGAGACGTGCTTCATGATGGCCTCGTACAGCGGCGTCATGTCGCCTTCGCGCACGGTCGAGTCCAGACTCGCGTAGCCGTTCAACGCCGATGCGTAAACGACCGGGAAATCGAGCTGCTCGTTGCTCGCGCCGAGGCGGTCGAACAAGTCGAAGGTCTGATCGAGAACCCACTCCGGACGCGCACCCGGGCGGTCGACCTTGTTGATCACGACGATGGGCTTGAAGCCCATCTGGAACGCCTTTTGCGTGACGAAGCGGGTTTGCGGCATCGGGCCGTCCATCGCGTCGACCAGCAGCAGCACGGTATCGACCATCGACAGCACGCGCTCGACCTCGCCACCGAAGTCGGCGTGCCCGGGCGTGTCGACGATGTTGATGCGGTTGCCCTGCCAGGTGATCGCCGTGTTCTTGGCCAGGATGGTGATGCCGCGTTCCTTTTCCTGGTCGTTCGAATCCATCACGCGCTCGGCGAGCACGGTGCGTTCGCTGAACGTGCCGGATTGCTTGAGCAGGCAGTCGACGAGGGTGGTCTTGCCGTGGTCGACGTGGGCGACGATGGCGATGTTGCGCAGGTTAGCTATGGACATGGCGAGGGCCCGCCGACAGGTGGCGGAATAAAGCTTGAGGGAAGCCGGTAAGTATACCGGATTCCGGTTTTGCGCGCCGCAAGTTCGGTTAGAATCCAGCGCCAGTCCAACCCGGAAGAAAAACGCGCATGAACACCGACCTGCAAGCCCACATCGTCACCGGCCGCGGCACCATCCACCTGCAGCTGTTCCCAGAGGAGGCGCCACTGACCGTGGCGAATTTCGTCAACCTCGCCGTGCGCAAGTTCTACGACGGGCTGAGCTTCCATCGCGTGATCCCGGATTTCATGATCCAGGGCGGCTGTCCGGAGGGTTCGGGCCGCGGCGGCCCGGGCTACCGTTTCGAGGACGAGATCGTGCCGACGCTGAAACACGACCGTCCGGGCGTGCTGTCGATGGCGAACGCGGGTCCGGGCACGAACGGCAGCCAGTTCTTCATCACCCATGTGGCCACGCCGTGGCTGGACGGCAAGCACACGGTGTTCGGGCGCGTGATCGGGTCGGAGGATCAGGCCGTGGTCGATGCCGTGCGCAGCGGCGAGAAGATCGGGTCGATCACGATCCGTGGCGACCACAAGGCCCTGTTCGAGAAGCTGCACGCACGCATCGAGCGCTGGAATCAGACGCTGGACGGCAAGGGCTGATTCGCTTCCGGCCACGGCCGGAACAGGGCAGGTTCTCCGCCGCACATCCACGAAAAAGGCCGCCCGCGGGCGGCCTTTTTGTTGTCGACTGTCGCGACGCTCAGAAATGAATCTGCGGAAACTGGCGCAGCACGAGCAGCAAGATGATCGCGCCGATGATGGACATGATGAAGCCGGCAGGATGGAACATGGAGCCCGGCGCGGGTTTCTTGAACAGCGTGCCGATGAAGCCGCCGACGATCGAACCGACGATGCCAACCACGGTGGTCATGATGAAACCCATGTGATCGACGCCGGGCAACAGCGCGCGCGCGATCAGGCCGACGACGAAACCAACGATGATGGACCAGATCAGATGAATCATGCTTGCTCTCTCCATTAGTGGTTGTAGCCGATGCTGCCGGCCCCAGCCGCCCCCGGCGCGCCGCGAGCATAGCAAATCCGGCATAAGGGTTCAGGTGCGCGCTGTGCTAAAATTTCGCGCTCACTCCGCCGTATCGAGGAACGCCGATGCCTGCGCTTGCCCAACGCATGAGCCGCGCCAAACCCAGCGCCATCATGGTGATCGCCGACAAGGCGAAAACATTGAAGGCGGCGGGGCGCAGCATCGTCAACTTTTCCATCGGCGTGCCGAATTTCCTGCCCGGCGAACACGTCTATGAAGCTGCCCGCGCGGCGCTGAAATCCGACACCGGCGCGTACGGTTCCAATCGCGGACGCGACGATCTGCTCGACGCATTCCTCGCGCACATGCGCGAAGGCGGACTCACCGGTTACACGCGCGCGAATCTCGCCACCGGCGTCGGCGCCAAGCAGGTGCTCTACAACCTGGCCGAAGCGCTGCTCGATCCGGGCGACGAGATCGTTTTCCCGACGCCATATTGGACGAGCTACGTCGATATCGCCGAAATCCTCGGCGCGAAAATCACCCTGCTGCCGTGTCCGCCGGAGCAACACTACAAGCTCACGCCGGCGCAGCTCGACAAGGCGCTGGCAAGCAAACCGAAAGTCTTTTTATTCAACAATCCGTCGAATCCGACCGGCATGGTCTACACGCGCGACGAGATCGCCGCGATTGCCGATGTGCTGGTCAAGCATCCGGATACCTGGATCATCTGCGACGACATCTACAACCGCATGGTGTTCGACGGCGTTGGCTACCACAACATCGTGCAACTGCGCCCCGAATTGCGCGAGCGCACGGCGGTCATGGATTCGTTGTCCAAGACCTATGGCATGCCGGGCTGGCGCGTCGGCTTCGTCGCCGCGCCGGAAAAACTGGCGAACGCGCTGGTCACGCTCAACTCCAATCACATCACCAATCTTCCGGAAGTCGTTACCGCTGCCGGCGTGGCGGCCCTGTCGGGCCCGCAGGATATTCCCGTCGCCAAGTGCAAGGATTTTTCCGTGCGCCGCGACGAGGTAATGAACGCGCTGTTGTCCATCCCGGGCGTGAAGTGTCCGCGTCCGCAAGGCGCGTTTTATGTATTTCCGGATATTTCCTGCGCGTTCGGCAAGACGCACGACGGCAAGAAGATCGCCAACGATGTGGATTTCTGCGCCGCACTGCTCGACGCCAAGGGCGTGGCCTGCGTGCCGGGCTCGGCGTTTGGCGAACCGCGCGCGTTGCGCATCTCGTACACCTGCAAGGCGGCGGAAGTGACCGAAGGCCTCAAGCGCATCGCTGAGTTTTTTGCCGAATTGAAATAAAGGAGTTTCGCCATGAAATCCCCCGTTCGCGTCCTCGTCACCGGCGCCGCCGGCCAGATCGGCTACGCCCTGCTGTTCCGCATCGCCGCCGGTGACATGCTCGGCAAGGACCAGCCCGTCATCCTGCACCTGCTCGAAATCACGCCCGCGCTGCCGGCGTTGGGCGGCGTGGCGATGGAACTGAACGATTGCGCGTTTCCGCTGCTCGCCGGCATCGTCTGCACCGATGATGTCAACGTCGCCGCGAAAGACGTCGACTACGCGCTGCTCGTCGGCGCGCGTCCGCGCGGTGCGGGCATGGAACGCAAGGATCTGCTCGAAGCGAACGGCGCGATCTTCTCGCCGCAGGGCAAGGCGCTGAACGCGCACGCCAAGCGCAGCGTCAAGGTGCTGGTGGTCGGCAATCCGGCCAACACGAATTCGCTGATCGCACAGCAGAACGCGCCGGACCTGGATCCGAATTGCTTCACCGCGATGGTGCGCCTGGACCACAACCGCGCCATGAGCCAGCTTGCGGACAAGACCGGCGCGCACAATTCCGATGTGAAGAAGATGATCATCTGGGGCAATCATTCCTCGACCCAGTATCCGGACATCCACCACGCCACGGTCAAGGGCAAGGCGGCATTGTCGTTGGTCGATCAGGCCTGGTACGAGAAGGAATTCATCCCGACCGTGCAGCAGCGCGGCGCGGCCGTGATCAAGGCGCGGGGTTCCTCGTCGGCCGCATCCGCGGCGAACGCGGCGATCGACCACATGCGTTCGTGGGCACTTGGTACCGACGACGGCGATTGGGTGTCGATGGGCATTCCGTCCGACGGCAGCTACGGCATCGCGCCCGGCGTGATCTACGGTTATCCGGTCACCTGCAAAAATGGAAAATTTGCCATCGTGCAGGGGCTCGAAATCGACGCGTTCTCGCGCGCGCGCCTGGACGCGACGGACAAGGAACTGCGCGAGGAGCGTGCCGGCGTGGAGCATTTGTTTGCGAAGAAGTGATCGCGTGCATCAAGTGTGTTCGAGGCCGCCCATTGGCGGCCTTGTCGTTTGTGCGATCAGCGCCAGCGACCGCGTACCCAGATGCCACCGGTCCAGTGGCCGGGTGCCCACACTGCTGCACG
>DATJIL010000035.1:0-2242 GCA_035493385.1 Rudaea sp. | reverse complement strand
TTATCGCCGGCGACTGGCAGGTCGAACTTCTGCCGGCGCAAGCATACGAAGCCGTTTATGCACCCGCACGCGCGGTGCTCGGCGTCGCGTTCGATGCGCAAAGCGGCACGCATGCATTCGGCAGCGATCGCATCAGGCCTTTTCGCGCCAAACCGAATGGCCTCGGCTTCGTGCCGCCGGGCTGCGATGTGTATTCGGCGTCGCCGGCGGGCGGCGAATATTTGCGTATCGTCGAAGCGACGCCTGGCCGTCTTGCGCAATTGCCTGCGCGGCAATTCAGCGATGTGATCGACGCGGCCGCGATTGCAGCGGCGCACGCGATTCGCCGGCATCTTCTGGCGGATGGATGCGCGGCTTCTGAACTGGTTGAAATGCAGGCCGAGATTCTGGTCGGGCGTGTGCAGGCAATTCTTTCCATGGATCAAACCTTTCCCAGGGATGGCGCATGGATCACGCCCAATCGCCTGAAGCGAATCGATGAATATATCGACTGCCACATGGAGCGGAAAATCCGCGTCGGCGAAATCGCGGCAGCGTTGGGCTTGTCGGAAGGCTTTTTTATTCGCGCGTTCAAGGCGGCCGTCGGCGTGAATCCGCATGGCTATCTGATCGACCGGCGCATCGCCAAAGCGCGGCATTTGCTGCGCACGTCGCGACAAGCGCTTGCCGATATCGCGTTGGCGGTGGGCTTTTCATCGCATGCGCATATGAGCGCGTGCTTTCGCGAACGTCTGGGTGTCACGCCGAGCAAGCTGAGGAGCATGCGGTCGCCGCACGTTTCAGGAGATCGCAAAACGCTCGCGGTAGACCTGCGGCGCAACGCGCAGCAGACGAATGAAACTGCAGCGCATCGTTTCTTCACTGCCGAACCCGCAACGGGTGGCGATCCGCTTGATCGACCATGAGGTTTCGCCCAGCAACCGCTGCGCTGCCTCCACCCGCAGTTGCTCGACGGCGCGCGCGGGCGTGCGCCCCGTTTCCGCCTTGTAGTGCCGCATAAAGCTGCGCTCGCTCATATTGACCCGCCGCGCCAGCATCGGCACCGACAGATCGGACGCGAGATGCGCCGTCATCCACGCATGCAACTCGCCGAAGCGGTCATCGGCTTTTTGCATCGACAGCATCGTGCTGAATTGCGACTGGCCGCCCGGCCGCTTCAGGAACACGACAAGTTCACGCGCGACGTCGAGTGCCGTCGCACGGCCGTGATCTTCTTCGACGAGTGCAAGTGCGAGATCGATTCCCGCAGTGACGCCGGCCGAAGTCCAGACCGCGCCGTCGCGAATGAAGATCGGATCGGCTTCGACGCGCAATTGCGGGTAACGCTGCGCGAGTTCGTTGCAGCGGGCCCAGTGTGTCGCGACGCGCCGTCCGTCCAGCAGGCCCGCCTCGGCCAGCACGAAGGCGCCCGAGCAGACCGACGCCACGCGTACCGAGCGGGGCGCCTGGAGCTGCGCCCAGTGGATCAGCCGCGAGTCTTCCGCCGCCGCGATTACACCGCTGCCGCCGGGAACGATGAACGTGTCGATCGGGCCTTTCACCGAGCGCAGCGAATCGGCCTGCAGAGCAAGGCCGGACGACGAGGTGACGAGCCCTGCCTCGGCGGCAATCACGCGCGGCGCGTAGGGCTGGGGCTGCCCGCGTTTGGCCGCGAGTTCATTGGCGGATGCGAATACCTGTAACGGCCCGCACACGTCGAGCAGTTGAACGTTCGGGAAGGCTAGCAGCAGGATGGAACGAGGATGTGTGGGCATTTTCGGCGCTGGCGCAAAGCAAGGGGCGAACGAATATTCTGCCAGAAGCGTCGCGCATCGGCGCTACCCCACCTAATCTTCACAACAATCAATCGACGCCCGACGTTAAACCCGCCTCACCTGTATCAGGCAGGGTGCTTTCTTTCCATGCATTCACAAGTGTTGTACTCGTGTCGGCATTTACGCTGCGTGCTTGCCTTTACATAATGGCTTCAACAACCGCGATTCATCGTTTGCGGTCGAAGCAGGGCCGACAATCCACACACTCAGGATTGCATATATCTGTGAGATGCATTGCGCTCTGTCCAAACGAAGGCATTGACGAATAGGAGCTTGTATGTCGAACGATATTCATCCTGAGGCGCCGTCGCGCCGCCGCTTTATCGGCGCAGCCGCGGCCGCCGTGATGGCAGGTTCATTGAGCGGGTTCGCGCTGGCCGATACCGGCAACCAGCCGATCACCCAGGTCGCACCGCCGAAGGGTGGCG
>DATJIL010000034.1:0-7915 GCA_035493385.1 Rudaea sp. | reverse complement strand
CGTTTGCTGTACATCCTACTGCTGCTCAGCGGCCTGCTCATCGTCGGCGGCTGGGCGTACCGCACCAAGCGCTCGCAGATCAAGTTCCAGAAACTCGCCCGCCGCGACGGCCTGACTGGCATCTTCAACCGCCAGCACTTCTTCGATTCCGCACAGGAAGTGCTGCGCTACTGCGCACGCAACAACCGCGCAGCCTGCGTGCTGGTCATGGACCTTGACCATTTCAAGTCGGTCAACGACATGCACGGCCACGCGGCCGGCGACGATGCGCTCAAGCGCGCGGTCGCGGCTTGCCAGGTGCTGCTGCGTTCGATCGACGTGTTCGGGCGCCTGGGTGGCGAGGAGTTCGCCATCCTGCTGCCGGACTGCCCGGCCGCGGTCGCGCGCCAGCGCGCCGATGCCATGCGCGAATCTATCGCCGCCTCGCGGCGCGAGGGCGATGCCTCCGCCGACGTACTGGTGACGGCCAGTTTCGGCGTCGCCGGCACGCAGGACTGCGGCTACAACCTGCCCACCCTGCTCGCTTCCGCCGACGATGCCATGTATGCGGCCAAGCGCGCCGGCCGCAACCGCGTCGAGGTGCATCCGGCCGCGGGCACTGCCAATGCGACCTGAGACCTAGTCCCCCAGGCACTACGCGCTGGCACGCGTAAACGCAGACAATGGCTCGCTGCATCCGAATCCTTGGGGAACCACGTGAACCATTCCACTCGCCGCCGATTGGCTCTGGCGCTGGCAATCTGCGCCGCGCTGACAACCACCTGCGTATTCGCCGCCACCGGCGACGATCAATCCTCTTCGACACAGGAACTGAAGAAAGTCGAGGTCAAGGGCTACGTCATGCCCGACGACGCCAAGCCCAAGCTCGACCACATCATGAAGGAAGTCGACGGACCCAAGATCACGGTCACCAAGAAAACCTCCATCACCAAGCTCGATAACCTGCCCACCATCATCGGCAACAATCCGCGCGAAGTCTTTGCGCAGACGCCGGGCCTGTACGTCGCCGAGCAGCAGATTCCGGGACAGGTGAATCTGTCGTATCGCGGTATCGGCAATCCGCAGGAATCCGAATACGTGGGCGTGTTCCAGGATGGCATTCCGCTGGAAGGCGACTGGATCGGTTTCCCGACGCTGTACGTGTTTCCGCTGCCGCAAACCATCGCGCAAGTGCAGATGATCCGCGGCGGATCGTCGCTGCTGTACGGACCGGAGCCGCCGCCGGCGATCAATCTGGTCAGCGCCAAGCCGTCGACCGAGCCGCTCGCCGGCTACACCGAAAATGTCATCGGCAACGACGGCCTGTTCGCCTCGTTCAACAAGATTTCGGGCACCCATGGCGATTGGGATTACCTCGCCGACGTGCATTACCGCACCACCGACGGCCAGCGCGACAACGGCGACAACAAGCTGCGCGGCGCGGATCTGCACATCGGCTATCGTCCGGATGAAACCTCGTACACGGCGCTGGATTTCCACGCCTACGACCTCGATACCGGCAACGCGGGTTTGCTTACCTATCCGCAGTACCAGGCCAATGCCGATCAGACCACGACGCCTTACGACCGGCTGTGGACGCAGCGCTATGTGCTGAGCCTGAGCCACGACCGCCAACTCGACGAAAACACCGAACTCGTCGCCAAGGTCTGGGTTGGCTATCAGGATCAAGCCTCGCGTTCGCAAGACCGCGGCGCGGCGCCGACCACGACGACCTTGCAGGACGAGCAGTTCCGCTTCACCGGCATCGATGCGCGCCTCGTCCACCATTGGGGCCGCGGCAACGCGTTCACCGTCGGCACCACGCTGTATCACGCCGACGCGCCATTCCGGCAATGGGACGATTTCGGGCTCGCGTCCGATCAATACGACCGCCCCGGCATTGCCTGCGCCACGCCGGCATCCACCGACTGCACGAAGCTGCGCCAGGCGCGTTCGACGAATTACGCCGCCGTGTTCGCCGAGAACGTGTTCCGCCTGGCGCACGAATGGCATGTCGTGCCGTCGGTGCGCCTGGAACGCGAGCAGGTCGACATCGACGAGACGATCAAACCGCCGTTTCTCAACCGTGGCCTCGTCGATCGCTCGGTGAGCCACAACGTGCCGCTGTTCGGCATCGGCGTGGGCAACGACTTCGGCCATCTCAACGAGAGTTACTTCAACGTCTCGCAGGGCTGGCGCCCGGTGCGCTATTTCGACATCGCCTCGCCGTTCGGCAGCACCAATTCCGGGCCGCAGAACGATCCCGACCCTACCCATGTGCTGTCGTACGAACTGGGCGTGCACGGCACGCCGCTGCGCGGTCTGTTCTACGACGTCAGCGTGTTCCAGGTGAACGTCAAGGATCGCATCGAATCGCAGCAGATCGCGAACGCGCCGCTGGGCAACACGATCAACGTCAACACCGGCGACACACGCAGCCGCGGCTTCGAGGGCGAGGTGTCGTACGACTTCCTGCAGGCGCGCGACCTGCACACGGCGCAGCATCTGTCCGTGTTCGCGAACCTGACCTTGCTCGATGCCACGTTCACCTCGACCATCAACCCGGCCAACCTCGGCAACACGCCGGCGTTCTCGCCGAAGTACCTGGCCCGCGCCGGCATCACCTACCGCGAGGACAAGCACCTGAAGCTCGCGCTGTCGGCGGTTTCGGTGGCCAGCCAGTACTACTCGGACGCAAACGTCGCCGCGGGCGCGCCGTTCCTGACGCCGGCGAAGGTGCCCTCGTATGCGGTCGCGGACTTCTCCGCGGACTACTGGGTGCTGCCGCAGCTGCGCCTGCTCGGGGGCGTTTCGAACATCACCGACAAGCGCTACTACTCGCGCGTGTTCTTCTCCGGTGGCATCGATCCGGCACCCGGCCGAACCGTTTACGCGGGATTTGCGTACGAATTCTAGGGGCGGCGCAGTATACTCGCCGCCGTTCGCCTCTCCCGCCGGCGGGAGAGGCCGGCGCGCGCAGCGCGCCGGGTGAGGGTGGCGGCGATCTGCGGCAACCACCCTCATCCGCCTTCGGCACCTTCTCCCGCCAGCGGGAGAAGGGAAATGCAGGCAGAGCCGGATTGCCCGCCGCTACGCTCAAGTCCCGCGCATGAAACCCCTGCGTCCGCAACTGCGCGGACTGATCTTCAAACTCACCGTCTTCTACGTGCTGCTGTCGCTGCCATGCCTGGTGCTGGTGGAGACGGGACTGCTCACGTTCGAGTTCAATCGTTTCATGGCCGGCGTGGAATCCGGTGCCCTGGTGCACGGCACGCAAACCGCCGCCGCCGATCTCGCCCGGCATTGGCCGAACGCGGACGCGGCCGCGAACCTCGACTTGTGGACCGACGCGCTGGTCCTGCGCATGCAGCGCCCGTACGGTGGCCTGTTGGCGAAGAATTCCTTCATCCTCACCGAACTTTCGTCCGCGCCGCTTGCCGCTGCCGTACTTGACGCAACGGGACGTACGCTCGCCACCGCTCCCACGAACGCAGCATGGCAGCCAGCGCTGCCGGCGCCGGATTCCGTCGCCTGGCGCGACCTGGCCGCCCAGTCGGGCCAGTTGATCAGGATCGCCGACAGCCCATGGCGAGTGCGCCGCACGTTGGCGCCGATCCGCAGCGATAGCGGACGTCTTTACGGCTATGTCCTGGTGGAATTGCGCCTGCCGGTGCCGTGGCACCGCTTCCTGCTCGATGCCAGCCTGGAATGGCCGATCGTGCTCGGCTACCTGATCCTGTTCGGCGCGGCCTCGTCGTTCTTCCTCGCCACCTGGGTCACGCGCCGGCTCAACCGCGTGGCGCACGCCGCCACCGCATGGAGTCGCGGGGATTTTTCCGAACGCATCGACGACGCCTCGCGCGACGAACTCGGGCACCTGTCCGCCCTGCTCGACGACATGGCGCTGCAATTGAAGGACCTGCTGCGCTCGCGCGCGCAGCTCGCCACGCTGGCCGAACGCCAGCGCCTGGCGCGCGACCTTCACGACACCGTGAAGCAGCAAGCCTTCGCGCTGAACCTGCAACTGGCGACCTTGCGCCGCCATCTCGGCGAACATCCGGAAGGCCGGCGACTGGAACAAGCCGAGGCGCTGAGCGGACAGATCCAGCGCGAACTCGGGCAATTGCTCGATGAGCTGCGTGCCGGCGACGCCGAATTGCCGTTCGTCGAACGCCTGCGTGCGCGCGCACAAGCCTGGTCGCAGACCAGCGGCGTGAAACTCGTCATGCAACTGGACGAAGTTCCCGCGCCGCCTGCCGCTGCCGCGGAAAACCTGCTGCGCATCGTCGACGAAGCGTTGGCGAACGTGTTGCGGCACAGTGGCGCCACCCAGGTGGCGTTGAGCTTGCGCTGCGACGAGGCGGACGCACAACTGGTCATCGCGGACAACGGCCGCGGTGTGGATACGACATTGCACTCCGGCATGGGCCTTGCGAACATGCGCGAACGTGCCAGCGCGTTGCCGCGAGGCCGCTTCGAATTCGACAGCACTGCCGCGCAAGGCACGCGCATCCGCATCGTGTTTTCCACCGCCGAGGATCGTCCCGCATGAATGCACCCGCCATCCGCGTCGTGATCGCCGACGACCATGTTCTGGTGCGCCAGGGCATCCGCGCCTTTCTCGACACGCATGCCGACCTCGCCATCGTCGCCGAGGCCGAGGATGCCGACGGCGCCGTATCCGCCTGCACGGCGCACAAGCCCGACGTCGCCCTGATCGACCTCGTGATGCCCGGCGGCGGCATCGCCGCGATCCGGGAAATCCGCAGCACGAGTCCGGAAACAAAATCGATCCTGCTCACTTCGTTCGACGACGCACGCGACATCCTCGCCGCGGTACAGGCCGGCGCGCTGTCGTGCCTGCTCAAGGACATCGATGCCGATGGCCTCGCCGAAGCGATCCGCAAGGCGGCACGCGGCGAAGCGGTTCTGCATCCGCGCGTGGCGGGTTACCTTGTCGACGCGGTGCGCCAGGGCAGATCCAGTCCCGGCACGGACGCGCTGGCTTCGCTGAGCGAGCGCGAACGCGAAGTGCTGGCACTGATCGCCGAGGGCGCCAGCAACCAGCGCATCGCCGCGCAACTGGAAATTTCCGAGAAAACCGTGAAGACGCACGTCGGCAACATGCTCGCCAAGCTCGGCCTCGGCGACCGCACCCAGGCGGCGGTGTACGCCTGGAAAAGCGGCATGAAAAAACCGTGAGCGCCGCGCTGCTGCAGTATTGCCGCGCCGGTTTCGAGAGCGAATGCGCGCAGGAAATCGACGCGGCCGCGCACGCGGCTGGTATCGCCGGCAAGGCGCGATTCGACGGCGGCGCGGGATTCGTCGTGTTCGCCGCAGACGCCGCCGAATCGGTGCTGCGCGACGCCGTGCGCTGGCGCGACCTGGTCTTCGCGCGTCAATCGCTGATCGCTTTCGCGCATTTGCCGAACCTTGCGCGCAACGACCGTGCGACACCGATCCTTGCCGCCCTGCGCGAACGCGGCGAGAAATTCCACGAAGTCTGGGCCGAGGCGCCGGACAGCGACGCCGGCAAACAGCTGGCGCCCCTGTGCAAGAGCTTCGGCAACGCCCTCGTCGGCACGCTGAAGAAGGCGCAACTGCTTGACGCGCAGGCACGACGTCGGCTGCATGTATTTTTTCCACAAGGCGACGAAGTATATTTGTGCGCAGCTGATCCGGATGCCGTCACACCGTGGCCGCAAGGCATTCCGCGCCTGAAATTCCCGCGCGAAGCGCCGAGCCGCTCCACGTTGAAACTCGAAGAAGCGTTCGCCGTGCTGCTCGACGAGGGCGAACGCGCGCGCTGGCTCAAGCCCGGCATGACCGCCGTGGACCTCGGCGCCGCGCCGGGTGGATGGACCTGGCAGCTCGTGCGCCGCTCGATCCGCGTCACCGCGGTCGACAACGGGCCGATGGACCGCGCGCTGCTCGATTCCGGCCTCGTTGCGCACCGGCGCGAGGACGGTTTCCGCTATCGTCCGCCCAAACCGGTGGACTGGCTGGTCTGCGACATGGTCGAGCAGCCGCGCCGCGTGGCCGATCTCGTCGCGCACTGGCTGGAACAGGGCTGGTGCCGCCATGCAATCTTCAACCTCAAGCTGCCGATGAAAAAGCGCTTCGACGAAACGACGCGCTGCCTTGCGCAAATCCGCGCGGGTGCGCGCGTGGTGCGCGCGAAGCAGCTCTACCACGACCGCGAGGAAATCACGGTTTTCGCGCGAATTCGGTAGACTGCGCGCATCGCATTGGACTCGGGCCGGGCAACCAGCCCTTTGCATGAAACGATTCCGCTCCTTCCTGCCACTGCTCGTCCTGATCGCGATCGGCATCGCCCTGCTCTCGACCGGCGTGCTGAATCGCTTTCGTCCGGAAACGCTCGCGAGCGAGCAGGCGAACCTGCAGGCGCAGATCGCGGCGCATCCCATCCACGCGGGATTGATTCACGTCGGCGTGACCACGCTCGCCATCGCCACCGGCATACCCGGCGTGCTCGTGGTGATCCTCGCCGGCGGCATGCTGTTCGGCGTCATCTGGGGCACGATCCTTTCGACGACGGGCGCAACGCTGGGTGCGCTGATCCTGTTCCTCGCCAGCCGCCACGCGTTCGGCGCCGAGCCCGGTGCGCGTGCGCCGGCATTGGTGGAAAAATTGCGCGGCGGCTACCTCGCGCACCCGGTCAGCTATACCTGTTTCCTGCGTCTGGTGCCGTTCTTCCCGTTCGGCGGCGTCACCGTGGCGCTGGCCTGGCTGCGCTGTCCGCTGTGGCTGTTTTTCGCTGCCACGGCCGGCGGCGGCGCGCTGATGGTCGGCATCGAAACCGTGCTCGGCGCGGGCCTGGCAAAGAACATCGGCGCCAACCACGAAGTCAACCTGAGCCTGTTTTCCGATCCGGTCGTGGTCGGTCCGCACGTGGCCATAGGGCTGCTCGCGCTCACGCCGATCGCGATCGGCAAGTGGCGCGAGCGACGCACGCGGCGCGATTGAGCCGGGGCGCGCGCTTCGGCTATCCTGCACCGGCTTGCGCGCCGCCAATGCCGATCACGGACATTTCTTGAACCCACTTCCCGCCACTGCCACACGGCTGTCTTTTTGGCGCGCGTTGTTTCTCGCCCTGCTCGTGGCCGGACTGAATTTCGCCTTGTGGGCTGCGCTCAATCGCCCCGCGCAGCCGGACAACTGGAGCGGCAAGATCGGCGGTTTCGACTACTCGCCGTACCAACGCTACCAGAGTCCGAACAAGGGAATCTTCCCGGGCATGGATGATGTCGATGCCGACCTCAAAGTGCTCGCGCGCTACACCGACCGCATACGTACCTACTCCGCGCTGGAAAACCCCGGCATTCCGGCGATCGCGAAGAAGTACGGCCTGAAGGTGCTCGCCGGCACCTACCTCGATTCCCGCTGGCAGCGCAACGAGGATGAACTCGGCGCGCTGGTCGATTCAGTGCGCGCGAACGACAACATCGACCGCGTCATGGTCGGCAACGAAACCCTGCTGCGCAACGACATGGGCGTGGACACCCTGATCCAGTACATCGACCGTGTGCGTGCTCAGGTCAAGGTACCGGTGTCCACCGCCGAACCCTGGCACATCTGGCTGAAATATCCGCAACTCGCCAAGCACGTGGATTTCATCACCGTGCACCTGTTGCCGTACTGGGAAGGCTATCCGCGCAAGGATGCGATCGGCCTGCAGGTGCTGATGCGTTACTACGAATTGCAGAGCGCGTTCCCGGGCAAGCACATCGTCATCGGCGAAGTCGGCTGGCCCTCGTCCGGCGACCGCATCAAAGGCGCGACCGCGTCGATCGCGAACGAAAGCCTGTTCATCCGCCAATGGCTCAACGTTGCGCGCGAGCGCGGCTTCGACTACTACCTGATGGAAGCCTTCGACCAGCCGTGGAAGGAGCCGTTCGAAGGCCGCGTCGGCGCG
>DATJIL010000033.1:0-8469 GCA_035493385.1 Rudaea sp. | reverse complement strand
CCACTGCTGGCGCTGGCCGCGCTTGACGCACTGCGCGTCGAAGCGACGATTCCGCAAGGCGCGGTCGGGGCGATCCGCGCGCATCCGCAGGCGGCCTTGCTGCTCGAGGGCGGCGCGCGGCGCGTGCCGGCAGCAAGCGTCACGATCCTGCCGACCGCGGACCCGGCCACGCATACGTTCCGCGTGCGCGTTGGCGTTCCGGCCGGCACCGTCGGACTGTGGCCGGGCATGACGGTCAAGGTCGCGTTCGCGGTCGGCGGCGCGCAACGTCTTGCGCTGCCGGTCGATGCCTTGATGCATCGTGGCGAGATTGATGGCGTCTACGTGATCGGCCCCGACAACAGCGTCGGCCTGCGCCTCGTGCGTCTCGGCCACACGTCCGGCGACGCCGTCGAGGTGTTGTCCGGCCTCACGGCGGGCGACCGCGTCGTGCGCGATCCCGCCGCCGCCATGCGCTGGCTCGTCGCACAGCGCGCAGGAAAGACCGCGCCATGAGCGAGCCGCGGCTCGGATTCTCCGGACGCATCGCGCGCGCGTTCCAGCAGCACCCGCTGACGCCGATCCTGGCGCTGACGGCGCTTCTGCTCGGCTTCGCGGCGATGCTGATCACGCCGCGCGAGGAAGAGCCGCAGATCGACGTGACCATGGCGAACGTGATCGTGCCGTTCGCCGGCGCGGACGTGAACGATGTCGAGAACCTCGTCGCCGCGCCGCTGGAACAGGTGCTGGCCGGCATCGACGGGCTCAAGCACGTGTACTCGGCCAGCCGCCCCGGCATGGCTTTGCTCACCATCGAATTCAAGGTCGGCGTGCCGCGCCAGACCGCGCTCGTGCGCCTGTACAACCAGGTGTTCCAGCATCGTGATTTGTGGCCGGACGGCCTTGGCGTCGGCCAGCCGCTGATTCGCGCCATGGGCATCGACGACGTGCCGGTGATGGCGTTGACCTTGTGGAGCGACGATACGCACATCGACGCGATCGCGCTCGCGGAGGTGGCGCACACTCTGGAAACCGACCTCAAGCATATTCCGGGCACGCGCGACGTCTACACCCTCGGCGCGCCGGACCGCGCCGTGGTTATCGAGCCCGACGCGGCGAAGCTTGCGGCGTACGCACTGGCGCTGGACGACCTGGACCGTTCGCTCAAGAGCGCGAACGCCGTACTGCAGGCCGGCAGCCGCGTCGCCGGCGATCGCGACGTGCCGCTGACCGCGGGCAGCTTCCTTGCCGACGCCGACGAGATCGGCCGCCTCGTGATCGGCGTGCGCGGCGGCCAGCCGGTGTTCCTGTCCGACGTTGCACAGGTGCGCCGCGGTGCAGACCTGCCATCGCGTTACGTGTGGTACGGCACGCCGCCGGGCAAGGCCGGGCCTGCTGCCGGCACGACGCCGGCGGTGACCATCGCGATCACCAAGAAATCCGGCACCAATGCCGCCGACATCACGCAGGCGGTTGCCGCACGCGTGGCGGCGCTGCAAGGCGTGTCGATTCCGTCCGGCGTGCACGTCGCGGTGACCCGCGACTACGGCCAGACCTCGACCGACAAGGCCGACCTGCTGATTCACAAATTGCTGTTCGCGACCTTGTCTGTCGTCCTGCTCGTGCTCGTGACGCTCGGCTGGCGCGAGGCGATCGTCGTCGGCACGGCAGTTGTCATCACCCTGATGCTGACATTGTTCGCATCCTGGGCGATGGGCTTCACGATCAACCGCGTGTCGCTGTTCGCGCTGATCTTCTCGATCGGCATCCTTGTCGACGACGCCATCGTCGTGGTCGAGAACATCCACCGCCACATGGCGCTCGGCGGCCGAAGCTTGCGCGAGGCAATTCCCGAGGCCGTGGCCGAAGTTGGCGGACCGACGATCCTGGCCACGTTCACCGTCATTGCTGCGCTGCTGCCGATGGCCTTCGTATCGGGACTGATGGGTCCGTACATGCGGCCGATTCCGATCAACGCCTCGGCCGGCATGTTGCTGTCGCTGGCGGTCGCGCTGGTGGTGACGCCGTGGCTGTCGCTGAAACTGATCGGGCGCCACCACGCCGCGGTCACCGACGCGCAAGACGAGGCGCCGCGTGAAAGCCGCCTGCTGCGCCTGTTCCGCCGCCTGATGACGCCGTTTCTCGACGCCGGCCGCGGCCAGCGCCGGCGCCGCCAGCTGTTCGCCGCGATGGGCGTGCTGGTGCTGCTGGCCGCAAGCCTGGTGGTGTTCCGCGCGGTGATCCTGAAGATGCTGCCGTTCGACAACAAGTCCGAATTCCAGGTCGTCGTCGACATGCCCGAGGGCAGCACGCTGGAGACGACGAACCGCCTGCTGTCCGATCTCGCGCACGCGCTCGACGGCGTTCCCGAGGTGTTGAACTACCAGGCCTATGCCGGCACCGCCGCACCGATCAACTTCAACGGCCTGGTGAGGCAGTATTACCTGCGCAGCGCGCCGATCGACGGCGACCTGCAGGTGAACCTCGTCGACAAGCACGAACGCAAGCGCAAGAGCCATGACGTCGCGCTGGCGGTGCGCCCGCTGCTGGCGCAGATCGGCGCGCCCTACGGCGCCTCGGTGAAGGTGGTCGAGGTGCCGCCCGGTCCGCCGGTGCTGGCGCCGATCGTGGCGGAAGTCTACGGCCCGGACTACGCGACGCTGCGCAAGATCGCGCTCGGGCTGGAAAAGGATTTTCACGCCGATCCGGACCTCGTTGACATCGACACCAGCGTCGAGGCCGATTCGCCGCGCGACGTCGTCATTGTCGACCGCGCTCGCGCCGCGCGCCTGGGCGTGAGCCAGTCAGACATCGCGCGCACGCTCGCCGCCGCGCTGTCCGGAGACGACGCCACCTACCTGATGGACGGACGCTCGAAATACGCGGTACCGCTGCGCCTGCGCCTGCCGGCCGGCGCCCAGGCCGCGCCCGACGAACTGCTCGCCTTGCGCGTGCGCGCGCAAAACGGTGCCCTGGTGCCGTTGTCGGAAGTCGTGCAGGTGCGCCATGCCGGGTGGGAAAAGGCGATCTACCACAAGGACCTGCTGCCTTACGCTTATGTGACCGGAGACGACGCGGGCGCGACCGACAGCCCGCTGTACGGCATGTTCGCGATGGTCGGCAAGCTCGGCCGCGAAAACGTCGCCGGGCAGCGCCTGGCGCAAAACTTCATCGCCCAGCCGAACGATCCGAGCGGCTACGCAGTCAAGTGGGACGGCGAATGGCAGATCACCTACGAAACTTTCCGCGACATGGGCCTGGCGTATTCCGCCGGCCTGGTGCTGATCTACCTGCTCGTGGTCGGCCAGTTCCGCAGTTACGTCGTGCCGCTGATCATCATGGCGCCGATTCCGCTGACCGTCATTGGCGTGATGCCGGGCCATGCATTGCTCGGCGCACAGTTCACCGCAACCTCGATGATCGGCATGATTGCGCTGGCCGGCATCATCGTGCGCAATTCGATCCTGCTGATCGATTTCATCGACCACGCGCTCGCCAGCGGTCGTCAACTCGCGAGCGCAGTGATCGAAGCTGCCGCAGTGCGTGCCAAGCCGATCGTGCTGACCGCGCTGGCGGCGATGATCGGCGGCTTCTTCATCCTCGACGATCCGATCTTCCAGGGCCTGGCCGTGTCGCTGATCTTCGGCATCCTGGTTTCCACGGTGCTGACGCTGTTGGTGATCCCGCTGCTGTATTACGGCTGGCTGGCGCGCGCGTCGCGGCTGCGCAAGGCAGGGCGCTGAAGCGGTTCCTCAGCCGGGCTCCAGGCTGTGGTAGATCTCTTCCTCCTGCGCGAAATGCAGGCGCAGGATCGCATCCAGCGCGTACAGGGTGCGCTGCAGGTCCTGGAGCACGCGCGGGTCCGGGTCGCGTTCGGGCATGCGCGCGACGAGCGCGGCAAAGCGCTGGTGCAGGCGGAAGATTTCGCGATGCGTGCGGCTCATCGCCGCCAGCGGATCGTCGCCGCCGAGCAATTCGGCGATTGCAGGATACAGGGAATGGTCGTCCTCGCGCTCGTGCGGCAGCAGTTGTTCGCGCAGCAGTGCATCGACATCGTGCAGTGCGCGAACCCGCTCCGCGCCGGCCAGGATCGGCAAGCGCTCGGCCATTGCCGTCAAGCGGTCGAGGATCGGCGCCAGTTGCCGGTGTTCCTCGCGCAGGCGCTCGGCTTCGTTCGCCGACAGGCTGAAACGGCTGGCGCGCAGCGGGCGCACGCGCAGGACGCGCAAGGCGTTGAGGATCACCGCGACGTCGATCAATTCCTGCAACAGCGCGCCGTATAACGGCGGCAGGTAGCCGGCGGCAGCAACGAGCATCGCCGCGATCGACAGCCCCATGCCCACGGCCACGCTCTGCACGGCGATGGCGCGCGTGCGCCGGGCGATGTGCAGGGCTTCGGCAAGCCGGTCGAGGCGGTCGACGAGCAGGACGATGCCGGCGGCTTCGGCCGAGGCCGTGGCGCCGCGCGCGCCGAGGGCGACACCGACGTTTGCTGCGGCCAGCGCCGGCGCGTCGTTCACGCCGTCGCCGACCATGACTATCGTTTCCACGGCCCGCGCTGCCTCGATCACGGCGAGCTTGCCGGACGGGGTCTGTTCGGCAAGCACTTCGTCGACGCCGAGGCCGGCGCCGATGGCTTCCGCCACTTCGCGCCGGTCGCCGGTCAGCATGACGATGCGGCGGATGCCGGCGCGGCGCAGCAGGCGCAGGGCGCGCGGCGTCTCGACGCGCAATTGGTCGGCAAGCAGCAACGCGCCGGCGAATTTCCCGTCGATCGCCACGAGCACGGTCGAGGTGCCTTCGACGGCGGTACGTTCGAGCAAATCGATGGCCATTTGCGGCAGCGCTGCGACCGCGGCGACGTAATCGCGTGCGCCGACGGCGACGTGCGCGCCGGAAATCCTGCCGCTGATGCCGGAACCCGCGACCTCGACGATGTCGGAGGGAACTGCCAACGCAAGATTGCGCTCGCGCGCGGCGGCGACGATGGCGGCGGCGATCACGTGGCTGGACATCTGCTCCAGCGAAGCCGCGGTCGCGAGCAGTTCGTTTTCGCCGCCGATGGCGCCTTCGATGGCGATCAAGCGCGCCTGCCCACCAGTGAGTGTTCCCGTCTTGTCGAAGTACAACGCGTGTGCCGCGGCCAGCGCTTCCAGCGCGCCGCCGCCCTTGACCAGGATTCCGCGCCGCGCACAGCGCGACATGCCCGAGACGATGGCAATCGGCACCGCCAGGAGCAACGGGCAGGGTGTAGCAACGACCAGCACCGCGAGCGCGCGCAGCGCATCGCCGGTCGCCCACCAGGCCAGCACGGCGAGGGCGAGGGCGGCCGGAACGAACCACAGCGCGTAGCGATCAGCGAGACGCACCGCCGGTGCGCGCGAATGCTGCGCCGCCTCGACCAGCTTGACGATGCCCGCGAAGGTACTGTCCGCCGCGGCGGCCGTGGCCACCATCTCGAAGGCGTCGCCGGCGTTGACGGCGCCGCTGTGCACGGATGCTCCGCGTGCGCAGGTCGTGGGCATCGATTCGCCAGTCAACGCCGATTCGTCGAGGCTGGCGCGTTCGGCCGCGAGGATGCCATCCGCCGCCACGACTTCGCCGTGGCGCACGAACAGGCGATCGCCGGCCTTGACTTCGGCCAACGTCGTTTCGACGAGCTTGCCGTCGCGATAGACATGGACGGAGCGCGGGGCGAGTGCCAGCAAGGCCGACATCTCGCGTCCGGCGCGGCGCTCGGCGTAACTTTCCAGCAGCCGGCCGCTCGCGAGCATCACCGCGATCACCGCGGCGGTGAGTTCCTGGCGCAGAGCAAGGGCGCCGGCGATCGAAACCAGCGCGAGCACATCCACGCCGGCTTCGCGCCGCATCAGTGCGACGGCCGTGCGCACCAGCAGTGGAAATGCTGCGGGAAGCGCCGCGGCTGCCCAGATCCACGCGGACGCATCGCGCCATCCGCCCAGCCATGCCACCGCGCCGAGGATCAGTCCGGCGAGGCAGGCGGCGAAAATCGAAAGGTCGGAGTGCCAGCGGGAGCTCATGTCATCGTCCGGGAATGCGGCGCAGCAAGCCAAAGCTTAGAGCATGCCGAGGGAAAGCGGCGACCGCGAAATCGAATTGGCTTTGCGCCGCGCGCGAAAATCGGATAGAACACGGTTCATATTCACAGGAGCCGACGATGGCGAACACCCCAGCTACCGATGCCGCCCTGCACACGCTCGCCGAGCAGATCGCGGTGGATTTTTCCCGGCGCGGCGCCACGCTGGTCACCGCCGAATCGTGTTCCGGCGGCTGGATCGCCAAGACCCTGACCGACATCGCCGGTTCTTCGTCGTGGTTCGAGTGCGGCGTCGTTGCCTATAGCTACGAGGCGAAAGAGGCACTGCTCGGCGTGCGTCCGGAAACATTGGAGGAGCATGGCGCCGTCAGTCGCGAGACCGCGATCGAGATGGTGTCCGGCGCGCTCGCACGCTACGGCGCTACGGTGGCGGTCGCGGTTACGGGCATTGCAGGACCTTCGGGCGGCACCGCAGACAAGCCGGTCGGCACGGTGTGGATCAGCTGGAAGCGGCGCGGCGGCTACGCGCAGGCGGAACTTTTCCATTTCGACGGTGATCGCGAAGCGGTGCGCCGCCAGACTGTCGCCGCGGCGCTCGCCGGCGTTCGGAAAATTCTGACAAGCTGATGCGCGTTTCCCGCATGCGGCGTCCGCCGCGCTGTGGGACAATCCACCCATCGCACGAACTCTGCGTGAGCAGAGTCTGAAATCGCAATCCATGAGACGGATAGCGTGCATGCTGTCCGTCAACAACATCATCACGAGGTCATCGCAATGGACGACAACAAGCGCAAGGCACTTTCCGCGGCCCTGGGCCAGATCGAAAAGCAGTTCGGCAAGGGCGCGGTCATGCGCATGGGCGATCGCGCCGTCGAAGCGATCGCATCGATCCCGACCGGCTCGCTGATGCTCGACCTGGCGCTCGGCATCGGTGGCCTGCCGCGCGGCCGCGTGGTGGAAATCTACGGTCCGGAATCCTCGGGCAAGACCACGCTCACCCTGCAAGTCATCGCGCAAGCGCAAAAACTGGGTGGCAGTTGCGCCTTCATCGATGCCGAGCACGCGCTCGATCCGTCCTACGCGGAAAAACTTGGCGTCAAGGTGGACGACCTGCTGCTGTCGCAGCCCGATACCGGCGAGCAGGCGCTGGAAATCGCTGACATGCTGGTGCGTTCCGGCGCGGTGGATGTGGTGGTCATCGACTCGGTCGCCGCGCTCACGCCGCGGGCCGAGATCGAAGGCGAGATGGGCGACCAGCTGCCCGGCCTGCAGGCGCGCCTGATGTCGCAGGCGTTGCGCAAGCTCACCGGCAACATCAAACGCTCCAACACCATGGTCATCTTCATCAACCAGTTGCGCATGAAGATCGGCATGATGATGCCCGGACAGAACCCGGAAACCACCACCGGCGGCAACGCACTCAAGTTCTACGCCTCGGTGCGTCTGGACATCCGCCGCATCGGCGCGGTGAAGAAGGGCGATGAAGTGGTCGGTAACCAGACCAAGATCAAGGTGGTCAAGAACAAGCTCGCACCGCCGTTCAAGCAGGTCGTCACCGAAATCCTGTACGGCGAGGGCATCAGCCGCGAGGGCGAACTCATCGACCTGGGCGTGGACAACAAACTCGTCGAGAAATCCGGCGCCTGGTACAGCTACGCAGGCGAGCGCATCGGTCAGGGCAAGGACAACGCGCGCCAGTACTTCAAGGAAAATCCTGCCATCGCCAAGGACCTCGAAGACAAGCTGCGTGCCGCGCTCGGCGCGAACAAGGCCGCGGCGCCGGTGGTGGAGATGGAGGAGGCGTGAGGTGAATCATGGCTGCAAGCGTCACTGAACTATTCAAGGAAGCCTCGGTACTAGCCGAGTCGGATCGGGCCGCGCTGGCTGGGCTGCTCATCGAGAGCCTCGAAGCCGCCCCGGAAGCGGGTGTCGATGCAGCTTGGGCGGCCGAGATCGAGCGCAGAGTCCGGCAACTCGAATCCGGCGAAGTCGAAGCGATCGCTTGGGAAGAAGTCCGCGCCAGACTCTGGGCGCGGTCTCGTGACTAGGAGAGTTGTCCTCCATCCGGGAGCAGTCGACGATATCGAGCGGGCCCGCGGTTGGTATCTGCAACGTAGCCCCATCGCCGCGCATGCATTCTTGGTCGAATTCGACCATGCCGTGTCGGCGATCAAGCTTGCGCCGGAATCCTGGCAGTCGCAATTCACTGGTACGCGTAGTTACGTCCTTCCGCGGTTTCCGTTCAGTGTTGTATACCGAATCGTTGGTGATTCGATCGTGATCTTTGCGGTGGCCCATCACCGGCGACGTCCGCGGTTTTGGGCGAAACGCGTCTGAATTGGCGAAAGCGGCATGAACAAACGCCGATCGGAAACCAAACCATGCGCCTACGACAAGGCTCTCGGCCTGCTCGCGCGACGCGAGCATTCGGC
>DATJIL010000032.1:0-5349 GCA_035493385.1 Rudaea sp. | reverse complement strand
TTTCGGATCGCCGATCATGGCAAGCCAGCCGCGCGGTGCGCGACGCGCGTCGCGGTAGATGGCGTCGAAAATCTCAAACTGCTGCTTGTCGGTGTCCTGGAATTCGTCGACCAGCGCTAATGGGTAAGCGGCGAACAAGGTCTGTGCGAATGCGCCGCGCGCCTCGCACACGCGCGAATGCACGTTGCGGATCAGCAGGGAATACGTCTGGCCCTGGCGTTGTTCGGCACGGCGCGGGATTTCCTCGCGGCAGAATTCGCTGGCGGCGACGAGCACGCGGCCACGGACAAATGACTTGCGCCTGCGTGCCAGAGGCTGCAGATGTTGCAGCCGTTGAATCAACGCATCGTCACGCAACCGCAACGGCGCGTCGGCGCGCTGCTGTTCATCGATCGTTTCCGCGTCGGGCATTTCTGCCAGCGTGTCGTACAAATCCGCATCGCCGCCGCTCTCCAGCGCATCGGCCATGCGCAGCAGGCGTTTGCTCAGCAGGCTCTTGCGCGGAGCATACAGTTCGCGGTTCCCGGCCAATTCGCGCAACCGCGTGGCGCATTTCCCGGCACGCAACGACTCCACGCCGCGCGCCAATTCTTCCATGCCATCCGCCGCCAGAATCCGCGCATCCTGTGCCAACAGGGTGCGCACGTCGTACAGCAACTTCTCCGGCCCGCCGCCGAACAGCTCCGATTCGGCGGAGTCCGCGGCAGCGTCGGCGAGGTAACGCCGGCGCCAGAAATCCTCGACGCATTCGCGCAGCAGCGCATCTTCGTCCAGATTCGCCTGCGCGGCGGCGATGCCGGAATCCAGCGGAAAATCCTGCAGGAAGCGCTGGCACAACGCGTGGATCGTTCCGATCGGCGCGCGGTCGAAATCCATGCGCGCGAGTTGCACGCGGCGCAGTGCCTGCTTCGTTTCGCTTTCCCCAGTGAATTCGTCCGCCAGCCACTTCAGAACGGAGTCGCTCTCGTCCACTCCGTGCACCGCACCGCCAAGGGTGCGCTGCAACTCGCGCTCGGCATCGGCCAATCGCACGCGCAGGCGTTCGCGCAACTCACGCGCCGCCGCCTCGGTGAAGGTGGCGACGAGAATCTTTTCGACCGTCGGCGGATCGGTGCCTTCGAGCAGCAGGCGCAGGTAGAGCGCGGCGATGGTCCAGGTCTTGCCCGTGCCAGCGCTGGCCTCGATCAGCACGCGATTCGGCGCGGTCAACGACAGCGATTGCCAGTGCAGCGTTCGGATGGAATCCTTCGTCACGGCGCCGGCTCCGTTTCGCGCAGCAGGATGGTGCGCTGCGGATCGAGCACGGCCGCCACTTGTGCGCAGGTTCGCGCAAACGCCCGCGACGCCGCACCGTCGCCATTCGGAAAATCGGCGCCGCGCAGGAACAGGGCGTTGTTGCCGGGCGCGTAGCGGCTTTCGCCGCGTTCGCCATCGTCGTCGCGCCACGCCTTGCGTGCCTTGTCCAGCCGGGCATCGGGCTTCGCCGCGCACCACGCCCAGGCGGTTTTTGCGGGAAACGGCAAAGGTGCCTGCTGCGATTGCCGCGCCAGCGCCAACAGGATTTGCAGCCCATCGCGCAGTTGCGCCGCGTCCTGAATACGGATGGCCGCAAGCAATGCCGGTTCGCGCACCGACCCGGATTCGGCTTGCTCCAGAAAAATCGGTTCGATGGCGGTATCGCTCAAGCGCAATGCCGCGTAGCGGATGTAGAACGGCAACAGGTCGCCAAAGTCCGCCGCGCGATTCATGCGCAATCCGACCAATGCGGACTTGCCATTCGCGCGTGCGTACACGTCGCGCACGGTGCCGGCGATGCGGCTGCCGTCGATCTCAATCTCGACATTGCGTGGAGCCTGTCGCGCTTCCTCGCCGAGCGTTCGGCGAAGTTCGACCAACGCCGGTTGCGCGCGCTCGCGCAGATCCGCCCATGCCTGCGCGCCGATCGCGCCGCCGGCCAGCGCACCGGATCGCGCGAGTTCATCCGGAACGGATTCCGGCAAGGTCGCCGCGCCACGCCGCAACGCATCGAGCACGCAGCGCGTTTCCATGCGTTCGCGGCGGTCGAAATTCGACTTCAGCGGCTCGTTGTCGAGCGCGGCATCGTCGTCGAGCGCGCCGCGGTCGATACCCGCGAATTCGTGCAATTGTGCCTGCAGCGGATCGCGCCAGAAGCGCGTCAAGCCATCGAGCGTCCAGATTCGCGTTTCATCCCGCGCCGGCTGCGCGGAACCTGCCAGATCGATGAAGGCGACGGGTTCCGCTCGCGCACCGGCGTCTTTCGCGAATCGGCCATTGAAAGAAAACAGGCGGACATCGGATGCGTCGTAATAGCGCGCATCGAACGGCTGCTGCGGATGTTCGATCAGCCACGGGCGCTTGTCGTCCCCGTGAAACGCATAACTCTCGTCCAGGAATTGCAGCAGTTCGGCCAGCGGCGCGGCGGGATCGATGCGCCGATCTTCATGCACATCACGTCCGATGTAGCTGATGTGCAGGTGCTGGCGCACCGCCATCAGGGCTTCGAGGAAAAGCTGGCGATCCTCGCGACGCGTGTCGCGGTCGCCGCGCCGGGGTTGTTCGAGCATGCGATTCAGGCCCGTGTCGACGCCATCGCGTGGGAACTCGCCCTCGTTCATGCCGATGAGGCAGACGACGCGGAACGGAATAGAGCGCTGCGGCACGAGGCCGCAGAACGTCACGCCCCCGAGCAGGAAGGGCTGGCGTTCGGACACCGCATCGAGCTGGCCGCGCACGGCTTCGCGCGCGACGCTCCACGACAGTTTCTGCGCGCCGGCTGCCGTGGATTGGGTGCCCAATTCGGCAAGCGCGCGCCGCAGCGCATCCAGTGCGCGACCCTCCGCGGCATCGTCCGCGTCGGCGCGAAACAGCACGTCGACCCACTCGCCAAGCCAGACGCACCAATCGCGCAGGCGTCGCGGCTGCGCGAATCCATCGCGCAGCTCACGCAACGCATCCAGCAGGCGGTGCGCGTGTCCGAGCACGAGCGCAGCGGACGCGTCGATGCCCGGCAAAGGCAACACATCGTCGAGAAGTTGCCCATCCGTATCCGCACCGGCGATGGCACCGGCAAAGATGCGGTCGAATCCGAACGTCCAGGAATTGTTCTCCACTTCGGCGCCGCCGGCAGCCGCCTTCATCGCGGCATCCAGGCCCCAGGCCACGCCGGCGCGACGCAACGTGGATTCCAATCGGTCGCGATCTTCGCCGTCGAGTCCGAAACGCCGCGCCAACGCGGGGACATCGAGCAGGTCGAGCACTTCACTCAGCGCGAAGCGACTGTCTCCCAGGTCGAGCAGTTTCGCGAATGCGCGCAGCAGCGGATGCGTCTGCGCGAGGCGCACGTCGGCCAGATGCCAGGGAATCTGCGCGGGATCGGCGCTGTAGTGCGCCGCCTCGCCGAACACGGCGGGAAGATACGGTGCGTACGCGGCAATGTCGGGCGCCATCACCACGATGTCGCGAGCTTGCAACGACGCATCGTCGGCGAGAAAACGCAGCAACGCATCCTTGAGTGCTTCAAGCTCGCGCAGGCGCGTGACGCAGGAATGCACGCGCAGGCTCGCATCCGCGGGCGTTGCGGGAATTTCTTGCACAAGCTTCGACTCGCCGACACGGATGCCATGCTGCAAACGCGCGAGTAGATGCGGGGACTGCGTCCGCGCAACGTCCGCGCCCGCGTCGAGTTCGATGCCGGCGCCTTCCAGCGCGATGAAGAAATCCTGCGCCATGCGCCCGAGCGAAACCAGCAACGGATGGCCGATCTCGAAATGCCATTCCTCGTCGATTTCGCCCTTGCGCAAAAGCTCGCGCTTCGATTTGAGGTCGGCCCAGTATTCGCGGCAGGGATCGGGGAAATACAAGTGCACCGCACGATGCGCCGACACGGCATGCAGTGCGGCGAGTATATCGGCTGGAAGGTGGCTGACGCCGAACACGTGCAGCGGTTCAGATGCGCCGTCGCCGCGTGCGGCCAACAGTTCGACAATTTGCGCATGTCGCTGCGCACGATGCGGACCGGGGACACGCTGGCGCAGACGGCGCCAGAGCGAACCCTGCCAATCCTTCGGGCGGCCTTTCTCCCAGTCCTCGATCCAGTCCGGCCGGTAGATCAGGTACTGCGCGTAAACGCCGGCGAGGCGATCGGCCAACTGGAAACGTCGCCGCTCGCCGTCGTCGGCATCGATCAAACCCTGCACGCGCGCGTCGTCCAGCGTTGGCAACAGGGCGTGGATATGCCAGCGCAGATTCTCTTGTCTGAATCCGGCATCGGATTCGCCGCCAAGCACGCGTTCGGCCGCACGTTCCAACCATTGCCAGGGTTGGATCAGATCGAAATTCGCCGCGATGCCGCGGGATCCGCGCCGCGCGAATTCACCGAGCAGCCAGCGCCCGAGTCCCGGATGCGCGACGACGAGAGTCTGTGCCGTCAGCACATGCGCTGGTCGTTCCGAATCCAGCGCGTCGAAAAGCTTGTCGGCAAGCGCTTCCGTGCGGCTGTCGCGGTGGACGAAGAATCCGGTCATCGCGTGATGATACCGGCAAGCGTCTCAAATCCCGCGATCAATCCTCGCGCCAATAGGGATGCCGGTCGATGCGACCCTGCTCGACGACCTGCGGTGTCGCATCCGGCGCGAAGCGGATCGCGACGAATCCGGACTGCGCGGAGTTCAACAGATCAACGCCCGCAGTGGTGTAGCGCGCGACCACGGAACCGTTCGGATGATGGAAGCGATTCATGTAACCGGCCGAAATAAGGCCGAGTTGGGGATGCAGATCGGCGATGAAATCAACGCTCGACGAGGTCTTGCTGCCGTGATGCGGGATTTGCAACACCAGGTGCGCTGCGATCGGATCGAGCGCGGTGGCGACTTCCGATTCGACAGCCTTGGTGATGTCGCCGGGCAACACCAGCTCGCTGCCGCCGCTGCGCACCGCAAGCACGCAACAGCGGTCGTTGTCGATCGAAGACAGCGGTTCGCGCGGGTGCACGATGCGAAATTCCACGCCGTTCCAGTTCCAGGATTCGCCGGCGAGACATTGGCTGGCAGGAATCGTCAACCGTGTGGGCTCTCCAGATTCAACCGCGATGCCCGGCCATGCCGCCGCGACCGCCGCAGCGCCGCCGGAATGATCGTTGTCGCCGTGGCTGACGATGAGCCGGTCGACACGTTCGATGCCGAGCGCATGCAGCGCTGGCACCACCGTCGCTTCGCCGAAATCGAATCCCGACGGAAATTTCGCGCCGGCGTCGTAGATCACGGCGTGATCGCGCGTGCGCACGACGAAAGCCTGTCCCTGCCCCACGTCCAGCATGTAGGCCATGAATTC
>DATJIL010000031.1:0-6014 GCA_035493385.1 Rudaea sp. | reverse complement strand
ACTCGACGTTCGGCAGCACCACCAACAGCAAGGTCGGATTCCGCTGGCAGGTGAACGGCGACCTGACTTTCCGCGGTACCTGGGCACAGGGCTTCCGCGCGCCGTCGATCGGCGAGTTGTACGGCACGTTCTCGCGCTTCGATGCGACCCTGACCGATCCGTGCAACTTCGACAGCCCGATCGCCAGTGCGACCGTGGCGGCGAACTGCCAGACGCTGGGCGTGCCGAATCCAGCGACGTTCCAGCAGTCCAACTCGCAGATCTCGGTGCTGACCGGCGGCAACCGCAGCCTGCAGCCGGAAAAATCGCGCAACACGACGTTGGGTGGCGTGTACAGCCCGTCCTGGGCCGAGAACACCAGCTGGTCGCAAAAGCTCGACTTCGAGGCGACCTGGTACAAGATCAACGTCAAGGACGCGATCCAGGCCAAGGATGCGCAGACTCTGCTCAATCGCTGCGCGCAAACGCTGGATCCGGCGTTCTGCGGCTTGCAGGACCGTAACGCCGCCGGCTATGTCGCCTTCCTCAACGACACGCTGGGTAACCTCGGTCGCGTGGAAACGCAGGGCTTCGACTTCGGCGTGACCTGGGTCGGTCCGGAAACCGGCTGGGGCCGCTTCGGCGCGAGCTGGCAGAACACCTACGTCGACAAGTACAGCGCGGTCGACACGACCACGGGCCTGTCCGAGCCGGACGGCGTCGGCATCGAGGTGCACGACAGCGGCATTCCGCGCATCCGTTCGACCCTGCGCCTGAACTGGAGCTTGGGCGAATGGTCGGCCGGCTGGGCGATGCGTTACGTGTCTGCCCTGAACGAGGATTGCGCGGCGGCGGGCGGTTTCCCGATCTGTGGCGGCGCGGCGACCGCACAGTTCCCGGATGGCCAAAACCGTCTCGGCGCGACCACCTACCACGACGTGCGCGCGAGCTGGAACGTTCCGGTCAGCATGCCGCTCACGGTGTCGGCCGGCGTCAACAACGTGTTCGCCAAGGATCCGCCGGTGTGCCTGTCGTGCTCGCTCAACGGCTACGACGCCTCCACCTACGATCTGCCGGGCCGCTTCTGGTACGTCGAGGCGAGCCTGAAGTTCTGATTCCACGCAATCATTGCGACAATCTCACGGGCCGCCTTGTGCGGCCCGTTTTTTTGTGGATAGCCCGTGCGCTCGACGTGGCGCGCGAAGATCAGGGAACGACGGGTAGTTTGATCCTTGCCGCCAGCGGCAAGTGATCGGACACCGGGTGCGGCAACGTCCACAAGCGTTCGACCTCGATGCTGGACGAAGTCAGGATGTGGTCGATCGCCCGGCGCGGCTGCCAGCTCGGGAACGTGGCGGGTGCGGCGGCGTGTGGTGGCACGAGCGCGGTGCGGCGGAACAAAGGCGTCAGTTCGCGGCTGTGCGCCGGGCAATTCAGGTCGCCCATCAGCACCACGTTTTCGTGCGTGCCGATCAATTCGGCGAGGAAATCGAACTGGCGCCGGCGCGCCGCCGGGCCGAGTGACAGGTGCGCGATCACGACGACGAGTGCCGCGTCGTCCTTGCCGAATTGCACCCACAGCGCACCGCGACCCGGGATGCGTCCGGGCAGCGGGTAGTCGCGCACTTCCTCGGGCGCAATGCGCGTGAGCAGGCCGTTCGCCGAGGCTGCGAAACGCGCCACCTTGCGGTTGGGCTGGTGGCTCCAGTACGGAAACTGCGCTGCTTCGGCGAGGTATTGGGTCTGGTTGACGAAGCCCGAACGCAGGCTGCCGGCATCGGCTTCCTGCAAGCCGACCAGGTCGAAATCGGCGAGCAGCCCCGCGAACTTGTCGAGATTGCTGCGCTTGCCGCGCGAGGGCAGTACGTGCTTCCAGCTCTGGGTCACGTAGTCGCGGTAGCTGGCCATGCTGCCGCCGGCGAGTATGTTGCAGCTGAGCAGGTTCAGGTGCTGGTGCAAACCCGCGGGCGCATGGGCGTGGCGGACATCGGCGCACATGAGCACAGGCTATGCCGCCGGCGATTTCGTCGCAAGCGGCATCTGTCGTTCGACGAGGTTATTTGTGCGCGGCGTGATGCTTTGACGCCAGTTCCTGATCGACCAGTTGCAGCGCGATTTGCACCATCTGCTGGAAGCCGATGCCGTGCTCGGGATTGGCGGTGACGCGGTACTTGCCGTCGATGATGAGCGTGGGAGTCGAATCGACCTGCCATTCGCGCACCTTCTGGTTGCCGGCCGACATTTCGCCTTCGATCACGAACGAGGTGGCGGTGGACAGGAACTCGCCGGGACTCGCGCCGTAGTTGGCGTAGAACAGATTGGCCAGGTCCTGGATCGTGCGCAGCGGTTCGTGGTCGCGGTGAATGGCGTCGAACAGCGCCTGGTGCGTCTTGTCGACCAGACCCATCGACTGCGCGGTGTAGAAACCGCGTGCGTAGGGTTCCCACATCGCATTGAACACCGCGGGCAGCAGCGCGAACTTCACGCCCTTGGGCAACTTGCCCTTGAGCTCGTTCGCGTAGGGCTGGAAATCCGCGCAGTGCGGGCAGGCGTAGGAGAACACCTCGGTGACCACGACCTGATCGCCCGGAGTCACCTGCGCAGGGGTGATCAGCAGGTAATCCTGGCCGGCGACCAGCGCGGGCTTGACAGGCGCCTTGGCGGCATCCGCGCTGCCTTGTGCCTGGCAGCCGCCGATGAGGATCATCCCGGCCAGCAAAATCAGGGCTTGCTTCAACATCGTGTTCTCCAATCAGACGAGCGGCTATGGGACTGCGCAAGAACGCGCAAGTTCCTCGCAAGGTTACTTGCCGGCTTCCTTGTTTATCAGAAACAGAACGAGTTGCTCGGCCTTGTCCCAACTTCCGCCCGCCGAGACCGTGGTCAGGCGGTACTTGCCGTTGACGACGATCGTGGGGGTCTGGTCGACGCCGGTCGCCTTGACGAAGGCATCGGCCTGTTTCATGCGCGTGTTGATCGTGAAGGAATTCGCCGTGGCGACGAACTGTTCGGGCTTGACGCCGTACTGCGCATAGAACTTGGCCACGTCTTCGATCGACGGCAGCGGGCTCTTGATGCGGTTGTTCGCGTCGTAAATGCCCAATTCCTTGGTCTTCCACACGGCGTCGAACATCGCATCGTGCGATTTTTCCGCGATGCCGAGCGCCTTCGCGGTGAGGTAGGCGCGCTGGAACACGACCCAGTCCTCGGATGGATTGAACGAAGCGGGCACGAAATCCATTTCCGCGTTTGCCGGCAACTTCTTGCGCAGCGCATCGACGTAGGTGTGGGCGAAATTACATGCCGGGCAGCCGTAGGAAAACACTTCGGTGACTTCGATCTTGCCGGGCGTCTGCGTCGGCTGCGGCGGATCGATCACGAAATAGTGCTTGCCCGCTTCCCATTGTTGGGACGCGGCATCCTGAGCCATCGCGGTGGCGGAAAAGAGGGCGAACGCGACAAGGGCGACGAGACGTTTCATGGCTGCGCTCCGGTCACTTCGCCGCGGTGGACGCATCCACCGCATGCAGGCCTTCGACATAGCTCGCCAGGGCGCCGATTTCGGCGTCGGAGAGTGGCTTGGCGATCGCCTCCATGATCTTGGTGCGCTCGTCGCCGCCGGCGGAGCCGTCGCGGAACGCCTTCAGGCGCGCGGCGACATAGTCGGCATGTTGGCCGGCCAGTTGCGGATACTCCGCGCCCGGATTGCCGCGGCCGTCGGGGCCGTGGCAGGCCATGCAGGCCGGCACGCCGTCCTTCGCGTCGCCGCTGCGGAAGTAAGCTTCGCCTACCGGCACGAGTTTGGCGTCGGCCACCCCGGGCAGCGAGGTCTTGCTGGCGAAATAGGCGCCGATGTCGCGCCTGTCCTGTTCGCTCAGCGGAGCGGCGAAGCCGAGCATGATCGGATTGGCGCGCTTGCCCGACTTGAACATCTCGAGCTGGCGTGCGATGTAGCCGGCCTGTTGCCCGGCAAGTTTCGGATACTGCGCCGAGGCCGAGTTGCCGTCCATGCCATGGCAGGCCGCGCAGGCGGCGGTCTTGGCCTGACCGGCGGTGGCATCGCCGGGTTTGAGCGGCACTTCTGCCGCTGGCGTGGCGGTGGGTGCCTGTGCGGCGGGCGCCGGGGCGGGATTCGGAGCGGAAGCAGGTGTCTGTGCCGCCAGCGAGCCGGCGCCAACCAGCGCGGAAAACGCAATCACAAGCCGAAAACTCATACACTTCACTCCTGAAAGCGCTGACCGTGCACCAGTGCGCGGACACAAGGCGGGAATTATCCCAGCCGCTACAGGGACGGTCAAACACGATGGCGATGCCCAGCAATCCTTTCCGTGCCGCGCAATTCGCGACGAGCGCGCCCGATCCGCGTCGCCTGCCGCCCGACACCGGCGTCGAAGTCGCTTTCGCCGGGCGCTCCAACGCGGGCAAATCCAGCGCCCTGAATGCGATCTGCGACCAGACGGGCCTGGCGCGTACGTCGAAAACGCCAGGACGCACGCAATTGCTCAACGTCTTCATCCTCGACGCGGCGCGGCGCCTGATCGACCTGCCCGGCTACGGCTACGCGAAAGTCCCCGAGGCGATGCGCGAGAAATGGCGGCAGTCCATCGACTCCTACCTGCGCGAACGCAAGTCCCTGCGCGGCGTCGTGCTGATCATGGACGCACGCCATCCGCTCAAGGATTTCGACCGGCAAATGCTCGGATATTGCGCTGGAGTCGAATTGTCGTGTCATATTCTGCTGACCAAATCCGACAAGCTCTCGCGCAGCGAAGGCATGCGCACGCTGGCGGCGGTGCGCGCGGAGTGCAAGCGCGAGGATTGGAACGCGACCGCGCAGCTGTTTTCGGCGCAGGCCAAAACCGGGCTGGACGAGGCACGCGCAGCGATCTCGGCCTTGCTTGGCGCCTGACCATCCCCATATTGCGCGCCTTGCCGAAGGAAAAAACATGTCCGGCCCCAGCGCAGTCAAGGAAACCCCGATCGCGAACCGCGATCAGCTCGTGGAATACATCGCCTCTGGCGCGCGCGCGAAAGCGCAGTGGAAGATCGGCACCGAGCACGAAAAATTCGGTTTTCGCCTGGATGATTTGCGTCCGCCCACGTACGAAGGCGAGCGTGGCATCGGTGCGCTGTTGCGCGGCCTCACGCGCTTCGGTTGGAAGCCGGTCGAAGAGAACGGCAATGTGATCGCACTGGCGCGCGGCGACGCGTCGATCACGCTGGAGCCGGCCGGCCAGCTCGAACTATCGGGTGGCCAGCTCGACACCGTCCACGACACCTGCTGCGAAGTCACCTGCCATCTCAAGGAAGTACGCAGCGTCGCCGACGAATTGCGGCTCGGTTTTCTCGGCATGGGCTTCCAGCCCAAGTGGCGGCGCGACGAAATGCCATGGATGCCGAAAGGGCGCTACAAGATCATGCGCGACTACATGCCCAGGGTCGGCGCGCTCGGCCTGGACATGATGACGCGCACCTGCACGGTGCAGGTCAATCTCGACTTCGCAAACGAAGCGGACATGGTGAAGAAATTCCGCGTCTCGCTCGCGTTGCAGCCGATCGCGACCGCGTTGTTCGCCGATTCGCCGTTCACCGAAGGCCAGCCGAACGGATACCTGAGTTATCGCTCGCACATCTGGACCGACACCGATGCCGACCGCACCGGCATGCTCGATTTCGTGTTCGCGGATGGTTTCGGTTTCGAGCGCTATGTCGATTATCTGCTCGACGTGCCGATGTATTTTTCCTATCGGGACGGCAAGTACATCGACCTCGCCGGAAAATCCTTCCGCAAGTTCCTCGCCGGTGAACTGGCTGAACTGCCGGGCGCCAAGCCGACGCTGAAGGATTGGGCCGATCACACGACCACGGCCTTTCCCGAAGTGCGCCTGAAAAAATATCTGGAAATGCGCGGCGCCGACGGCGGGCCGTGGAACCGCCTGTGCGCGCTGCCGGCATTCTGGGTCGGCCTGCTCTACGACCAGACCAGCCTCGATGCGGCCTGGGACCTGGTCAAGGATTTCAGCATGGTCGAGCGC
>DATJIL010000030.1:0-2507 GCA_035493385.1 Rudaea sp. | reverse complement strand
AGTGTGGCGGCGGCCGAGGCGATCGCGCAACTGTGCACTGCGTCAGCGGGCGCTCACGTCCAGCCGTTATGATGCGGTCATGAAACTGCCGCTCCCGAAACGCACGCGCATCGTCGCCGCGGTTGCCGCCATTGGATTCATCGCCCTGCTGGTCGCCGGACCGTTCGCGTCTAGCGAGCGCGGCGAAATGCTGTTCGCCATGGCGCTGATCCTCGACACCGCCCTGCTGATCGCGTTCCTGAGCCGGCGTCCGGCTTTCGCGCTGGCCGTGCCGGCCATCGTCTTCGGCGGGTTGCTGATCGCCGGCGCCCTGAAGTTCAAGTACCTGACCACGCCCCTGCTCGCGCCGGACCTGGTCTATTTCCTCAACCGCGATCTGCTCGACGTGGCCACGCGCTATCCCAGCGTGATGGCAGCGCTGATCGGCGGCGCCGTGTTGATTCCGGGCTTGCTGATCCTCGTGTGGTGGCTGGATCGGCCGCACCTGTTTGCGCACCTGCGTCCAGCGCCGCGCCGACTCGTGCAAGGCGTCGGCACGCTCGCGGCAGTGGCCCTGCTTGTCGCGGTGGACGCGCCGCGCGGACCCTTCGCCAGCGTGTTCGACAAGGGCATGTGGGCGATGATGAACGACCGCAACTACATCGTCGATTTCTTCGCCTCGTTCTGGCAGACGCAGGTCGTGATTCCGAAGCCGGCCGTCGACGCCGACAAGTCGCTGGTCTGGACGCAATCGTCCGCCGACAATCCGCCGGCTTGCGCGAAGAACCGTTGCACGACGACGAAATTCGCCAGCGCGCAGGAACATCCGGACATCGTCTCCATCCTCGAGGAGAGCACGTTCGATCCGTCCATGCTCAAGGACTGCACGATCGCGGCGCTGTGCAAGCGCAAGATGTTCGAGGCCGACGGCCGCACGCGCGCGCACGGATACGCCACGATGCACGTCTGGGGCGGCGGCACCTGGACCAGCGAATTCTCCCTGCTCACGGGGCTGGATCACCTGAGCTTCGGCGAGGCCGGACTGTACGCGCCCTACAACCTCGCGCCACGCGTCGCCTACACGCTGCCGCGCGTGTTGCACGCGGCCGGCTACCGCGTCATCGCGATCTATCCGATGACCGGGGATTTCATCAATGCGCGCAATGCCTACAAGGATTACGGCTTCGACAAATTCTACGACGGCCAGGACTACGGCCTGTCTTGGGAGTCGCCGGACAGCGACCTCGTGCAGGTCTTCGACCGCATCTACGCGCAGGAAAAGAAAACCATCGGCAAACAGCCGCTGTTCGTGATGATGCTGACCTTGCGCCAGCACGGTCCGCACATGGACCCGTTGAAAACCATGCCGGCGCCGTTCGACAAGCCGCTGTTCCCGGGGCGCTGGAAACCGAAGGATCTGGACGACTGGCTGAACCTGAATCTCGCCAATTACCTGTACCGGCTGTCCGGATCGGACGCCGCGATCACGCACATCGAGAAAACCCTGCTCGACAGCGGGCGGCCAGCCGTGTTGTTCCACTTCGGCGATCACCAGCCGTCGTTCGAAGGCGCGATTCGTGCCTTGCAGAAAATCGTGCCGCCGAGCGTGCCGGATTCGAACTTCATCACGTACTACATGCTCAAGAGCAACTACAAACCGGCGCGCAGCGGTTACAGCTATCCGGCGCTGGACATCAGTTTCGCCGGCGGCCTGATCCTCGACATCGCGGGGGTGTCGAAAGACGCCTTCTTTCAAGCCAACGCCCTGATGCGCGAGCGCTGTCAGGGCCGCTACCTCGACTGCCCGAACAAGCCACTGCTGGATTCCTACGACAACTACGTCTTCGACAAACTGCAAGCTGTGCATGAGTGAACCGTTGACCGCCGGCGTGGACGAAGCCGGGCGCGGGCCACTGGCCGGGCCGGTCGTCGTGGCCGCTGTGATTCTCGATCCGGCACGGCCGATTCCCGGACTCGCCGACTCCAAGACGCTCAGCGCGGCACGTCGCGAAGCGCTCGATGTGCAAATCCGTGAGCGCGCGCTGGCCTTCAGCGTGATCGAAATCGGCGTCATCGACATCGATCGTCTCAACATCCTGCAGGCCACCCTGCTCGGCATGGCGCGCGCGCTGGCCGCGCTCGCGCCGGTTCCGGAACTCGCATTGATCGACGGCAATCGGCTGCCGAAGGACCTCGTCTGCACCGCGCGTGCGATCGTGGACGGCGATGCTTTGGTGCCCGCGATCGGCGCCGCATCGATCCTCGCCAAGGTCGCGCGCGACCGGATTTTGTGCGAACTCGACGCGATCCATCCCGGCTATGGTTTTGCCCGGCACAAGGGCTATCCCACGCCGGAACATTTCGCCGCGCTGGACCGCCTCGGCCCCTGCGCCGCACACCGGCGCAGCTTCGCACCGGTGCAGCGATCCTTGTTCGCGGGATGACTTCCCGCCTGTTTCGCAACCTGGCCGTGGGCGTTACAGTTAGGCCATGCCCGAACGCCTGAAACTAGCCAACTACATCGACGG
>DATJIL010000029.1:0-22533 GCA_035493385.1 Rudaea sp. | reverse complement strand
ACCCAGCGAACACTCCAAGTGCATCCGCTGCTGGCATCATCGGCCCGATGTAGGTTCGCATCCCGAGCATCCGGAAATCTGCGGGCGCTGCGTCGACAACCTGCCCGGCAACCGTGGCGAAGACAGGCGCTTCTTCTGATGTCCGGGAAATCCCTGTCGCATGGCAATGCGCTGACCTGGCTCTGGCTCACCGCGTTCGTGATCGCACTGGATCAGGCGACCAAGGCCATCGTGCTGCACACGCTCACGCCTTACATGCCGCATCCGGTGATCCCGGGATTCATCAACTGGACGCTGGCGTTCAACACAGGTGCCGCCTTCAGTTTCCTCGCCGAGCATCCGCAATGGTCGCGCTGGCTGTTCTCGGTCATCGCGATTGCGGTGAGCGCCGTGCTCGCGCGCTGGCTCGCGCAGACGCCGCGACGCGACTGGCGCACGGCCTTGCCGTTGGCACTGGTGATCGGCGGCGCGCTTGGCAATCTGATCGACCGCCTGCGCGTGGGACAGGTGACGGATTTCATCCAGGTCTACATCGGCGCCTGGCCGTTCCCGGCGTTCAACGTGGCCGATTCGGCAATCAGCGTTGGCGCAGTGCTGCTGGTGATTTTTGGCTTGTTCGCCCGCGGTGAGGCGGTGAAGTAAAATGGCCGGCATGCAAATCCTGCTCGCCAACCCGCGTGGTTTCTGCGCTGGCGTGGATCGCGCCATCGAGATCGTCGAGCGCGCGCTGGAAACCTTCGGCGCGCCGATCTACGTACGTCACGAAGTCGTGCACAACCGTTTCGTGGTCGATGGACTGCGCGAACGCGGTGCCGTGTTCGTCGACGAACTCGACGAAGTGCCGGATGGGGCGACGGTTGTCTTCTCCGCGCATGGCGTTTCGCAGGCGGTGCGCGCGCAGGCCGCCGCGCGGCATCTGCGCGTATTCGACGCCACCTGTCCGCTGGTGACCAAGGTGCATATCGAAGTCGCGCGCCACGCCAAGGCGGGCAGGGACGTGGTGCTGATTGGCCACGCCGGTCATCCGGAGGTTGAGGGCACGCTCGGGCAGTGGAATTGCGCCCAGACCGACGGCGAAATCCATCTCGTCGAAACGCCAGCCGACGTAGCAAGACTCGAGCCCAGGCATCCGGACAATATCGCCTATTCGACGCAGACGACCTTGTCGATCGACGACACCAAGGCCGTGATCGCGGCGCTGCGCGCGAAGTTTCCCGCCATACAGGGCCCGCGCCACGACGACATCTGCTACGCCACGCAGAACCGGCAGGACGCCGTGCGCAAGCTCGCGGAAGTTTGCGATTTGGTGCTGGTGGTCGGTTCGCCGAACAGTTCCAACTCCAATCGCCTGCGCGAGCTGGCGCAGAAGCAGGGCGTGGACGCCTACCTGATCGACGGTGCGCAGGACATCCGCCGCGAATGGCTGGACGGTCGCAATCGCATCGGCGTCACCGCCGGCGCATCCGCGCCGGAAAGCCTCGTGCAGGGCGTCGTTGCACGCTTGCGCGAGTGGGGTGCAAACAGCGTGAATTCGCTGGCGGGCGATCCTGAAAACATGACGTTTGCCCTGCCCAAGGAACTGCGGGTCGTCGTGACGGGCTAGCCGGCGCATGCCGCAGTAACGTTTGCCGGTTTGGCTGCCGCGGCGTGCAGATGCCCATCGTTGGAGAGCACCCAGGATGTTGCCATGCGCGCGCCGCGTGCATCGCACATCGTAAAGGTCACGTTGCTGCCGCCGTTACTGCCGAAAATTGCTTGAAAGCGAAGACGTGTTCGGCCTTGCGTCGAAACAAGATGGATGCCGCGCCCAAGAGCCTCTTCGCGAAGGACAACCGGCTCGCTGTCGTTGCGCTTGCCGTTTCCGAGTCGATCGGCAAAGCCGATCCAGCCATTTTCCCAGTGGTCGCCAGCGTCGCATTCTGACCCGTCGCGGCTCGGACATAGGACGACATCACTGTCGCCGGCTATTGCGAGCGCACGGGCACGCTCCAGTGTCGAAACGAGCCTTGCCTCGGCGACACCGGCGGTTACCTTGGCCGCTGCGGCCCTCAAGCTCGAGACGGCGAGCATTCCGAGAATCGCGGCGATGGCAATGGAAACGAGCAGGCCGACGAGGGTGAAGCCGGCGCTGGGTTGGGGCTTGGCGGGTTGCATGAGGCGCTCCGGTAGTGGATGGCCTCGATAAGGTAGTCATCCGCGGACCGCCGTTCTGCCGCGATTTGCCCGCTGCGGCGTAGGAATTTTCCCAAACGCTCAATCCGGGTGTGCCGCGTTCCTGTCGCGGCGCGCGCCGAAGCGGCGGTCGAGTCCGCCGAGCAGTTTTTTGAACAGGCGCGAGAATTTGCCGCGCTGGGTCTTGCGCGATTTTTCCTCTTCGCTGGTCAACCACGCCACCTGGATCACACGCCGTTCGCCTTCGAAAGGCAGATGGCCGTGGAAGGAATTGTCGGCGCGCTTGAATACGACGAAGTTGCCGTACAGCGGCCTGATTTCCGGCGCGACCATGTCATCGATCGCATCGATGCGCTTGAGAAAGCGCAGGCAGCCGTCGCTGGTGTCCGGCCAGGATTCGTTGAGGTAGAGCAGGGCAGTCGCGACTTTTGACTTGCTATCGGTGTGGATCGTACCGTGGCGCTTGTTCAGCGCGCGGCATAGCGTCACCAAGGTTGGGTACTGGCCAAGGTTGTCGATGCCAAGGCGTGCGCCGACGGCGGTGGCAACGGCCGGATTCGTCAGGTCGGCGACGAGGCGGTTCACGCTTGGTCCGCAGTCGGCTTCGTCGTAGGGAAAAAATCCCGCACCGGCGTACTTGGGGAAATCCTCGTGCAACGCCGCCGCGGCACCTGCGGGCAATTGCTCGCGCGCAACGAGGAAATGGAATGGCGCGCTGCGTACCTGCGTATTGGCGCGATCGAGCCGAGCAGGGTCGAACAGCGACTGTGTGTGTCCGTCGGTGGCCATGGAATCACATCGATCGGGTGATTTCCCACCCGCCGCGACGATTCAACTCAGCGCGCGGCGCCAGCAACCCAGTCCCAGCAAACTGATTGCTCCCATCAGCAGAAGCATCATGCGGGCGTCCAGCGCCGGTACCGGCTGGGCGGGTATGCCCGCAAGATAATGTGCCTGAATGCGCGCGGCGCTGAGCACGCTGGGATAATAGGCGACTTCGTCAACAAGGCCGGAGAAATAACGGCCGTCGAGTACATTGCCGCCGATCGCGATCCGGTTGTTGTCGGTAAGGAGATTGCCATTGCTCGTTCCGGACGCCTGCAGTTGTCCGTCCACGAAGAGTTGCGTCGCACCGCCGAGTGCGCGGGTGGCAACCACGTGATGCCAGGAGCCATCGTTGAGCACGGTACTGCCTTCCGTCGTGGTGTCTGGGTTGCCGGTAAAAAATGCGGCGTGGTTGTTCAATTGCGCCAGGACAAAATCGTTCGCGGAACCTCCGACATCGGACCAGAGCAAGCCGTTACCCTCGTAAGCCTGGCTGCCGCTGAGACTTGGCGCCGTGCTCTTGAGCCACATCTCCAGACTGAAATTGCCACCGACCGTGTTCGGAGTATCGATGTAGGCGCTGACGCCATCGAGGAGTACCGCCCGTCCGAGGTTGGTCGCGCTCGCCTGATTGAGTAGCGCCCCATTCACATAAGTGCCGTTGTTTGCGTTGGCAGTCGAATCCGCCGCCGTGGTGCCGGTGGATTCCTCGAAACGGTAATAGGCTACTGGATTGTCGGCCAAAACCTCGTCGGCATAGGTTGCCCAGACATTGGCTGTGGCAACTATCGCGCAGACACCGAACCACCATGCACTCGTTTTCATCGCGATTTCCTTGATATGCCGGCTGAACCATGCATTTCCATCGGCCGCCCAGCGCGGATGGCCTTTCCGCGTGCGATTCTGCCGATTGCGGTTGGCCGGCGCAAGGGATGGCGGCACCGATGATCCGACAAGCATCCCGGCCCTGAAAAATCATGCGGCCAAACAAAAAAATGGCCCCATGCGGGGCCACGATTTATTGGTGGAGGCGGGGGGAATCGAACCCCCGTCCGAAGATTCTACATCCCCGGTTCTACATGCGTAGCGCGCCGTTTGATCTCATCCCGAGGCAACACGACGCGCAAAGCGCACCTCGGGACCAGCCGGTTTGGAGTTAGCCTTGCGCGACCAGCGGCGCGCTTCGGCGATTCCGTGATGATGACCCTACACCGGCGAGCACGGACAAAAGCGGGTTCGGGGCTAGGCCTTAAGCGGCCAGAGCGTAGTTGTCGTCGTTGGCAACTAAGAGTTTGCGGCTGGATTAACGAGGAAAGCTGCCCCCTCGGCATGCACCAGGCGATTTCGATATCCCCGTCGAAGCCATGTCGCCCCCGGGTGGAAAACGCCTTGTCCGCGACAGCGACGACTTCGCCGCGCGGACATCGTCAGTATATGGGCCGTGGTGCGCTCGAAACAAGCGCTAGGCTGGCGGATTCTTCGCCCGCATCACGCGCTGCTTCTCGCGGTTCCAGTCGCGTTCCTTCTCGGCCGCGCGCTTGTCGTGGTCCTGTTTGCCCTTGGCCAGGCCGATTTCGACCTTGACCCGGTTGTGCTTCCAGTACATCGCGGTGGGGACGAGCGTGTAGCCCTTGCGCTCCACCGCGCCGATCAACTTGTCGATCTCGGCACGGTGCAGCAGCAGTTTGCGCGTACGCCGGTCCTCGGCCACGACATGCGTCGACGCGGAAATCAGCGGCGGGATCGAGGCGCCGAACAGGTACAGCTCGCCGCCCTTGACCAGGGCGTAGCTGTCGCCGAAGTTGATGCGTCCGGCGCGCAGGCTCTTGACCTCCCAGCCCTGCAGGGCGAGTCCGGCCTCGTAGCGCTCGTCGATGTGGTACTCGTGGCGTGCGCGCTTGTTCAGCGCGATCGTCGAGTTCCCGGAGTCCTTTTTTTCTTTCGCCTTGTTCATAATGTCGCGAATTCTGACGGATATCCCGCGTGATTCATATTCGCCGCAGCGCCATCGTTCCTTTTCCGCCGGTGCGGATGTTCGATCTGGTCAACGATGTCGAGGCCTATCCGCGCCGCTTCGCCTGGTGTGCGGGCGCAGCGGTGCTCGCGCGCGAACCGGGTGCCATCGTCGCGCGCCTGGACTTGCGCATCGCCGGCACGACGCAGAGTTTCAGCACGCGCAACACGCTCGATGCGCCGCAGCGCATCGCCATGCAGCTCGCCGACGGGCCGTTCCAGTCCCTGTCCGGCATCTGGGAATTCACCGCGTTGGGCGAATCCGGCTGCAAGATCGCACTGGCCCTGGATTTCGAATACCGCGGCCGCATCCTGGCTCCGGTTTTTCGCGCCGGATTCGAGAAACTGGCCGACCGCATGGTCGATGAATTTTGCCGCGAAGCGGCGCGCGAGCATGATTGAAACGATCCGTGTCGAGGTTGCCTACGCTGATCCGCGACGGCAATTCCTGCGCGCCGTGGAAGTAGCGGCGGGATCGACTGTCGCCGACGCCGTCGCGGCCAGCGGAATATTGGCGCAATTGCCGGGTTTCGTCCCCGCTGGAATGGGTGTCTTTGGCCGACTGGTCAAGCCGGATACGCGCCTGCGCGACGGGGACCGCGTCGAGCTCTACCGTCCGTTGCGAATCGATCCGAAGCAGGCGCGGCGTAATCGCGCGCGCGACTAACTGCCCTGCTGCTGTTTCTTCTTGTCGTCGTCGGGGCGCTTTTCGTCCGGATACTGGCGCTTGTACTTGGTCGCTTCCTTGACCAGTTCGACGGGATCCTCGGCAAAGTAATCGCCTTCGATCTTGGCAAGCGCGTCGTTCTCGAAGTACAGGGTCAGGTCCTTGGTCGCCATGCGACCGTTGCCCTTGCGCAAGGTCGAGACGTAGTCCCAGCGGTTCTGGTCGAACGGGCTGACGATGGACGGCGAGCCCATGACCAGGGTCACCTGGCGCTTGCTCATGCCGGGCTTGAGCGAATCGACGAGGTTCTTGTTGAACAGGTTGCCCTGCTGGATGTCGAGCTTGTAGATCGGGCTGCATGCCGCGACGGCGATGACACAAAGCGCGGTGGCAGCGGTGCGGAAGAACGTCGTCATGCGGTGGATACCAGCGGGCGGAAAGCGCCGGATGATACACTAGGCAGTGTCGAGAGAACGTTAGCGTTTTTGGCTTCGGCGCCTCGCGTAACACCCACAACCCCCGCTGCGCGCCGAAGCGCGCAGTCGCCCCCCTAAACTTGAAGGGGCTAAGCGCACAATGGAGTTCCCGATGGAAACCCAAGAATTGCGCAAGGCTGGCTTGAAGGTCACCCAGCCACGCATGCGCATCCTCGAAATCCTGGAAACTTCTTCCGGCAAGCATATGACGGCAGAGGATATTTACCGGGAATTGATCCAGCATCACAGCGACGTCGGCCTGGCAACCGTCTATCGCGTGTTGACCCAATTCGAAGCCGCCGGCCTGGTGCTCAAGCACAATTTCGAGGGCGGGCAGGCCGTTTACGAAATCGACCGCGGCAAGCATCACGACCACATGGTCGACGTCGATACCGGCAAGGTGATCGAATTCACCAGCGAGGCGATCGAGAAACTCCAGCACGAGATTGCCGAACGCCACGGCTACGCGATCGAGGACCACAGCCTCGTGCTGTACGTGCGCGCGAGGAAGAAAAAGACGCCGTAGCGTATCTCGTCACGCTTGCGCGCTGGCAAGCATTTGCTCGGCGTGCGCCAATGTCTGTTTCGTGATTTTCACTCCGCCCAGCATGCGCGCGATCTCGTCGCGGCGCGCGGAATCGCCCAGCGTTTCGATCGCAATGCGCGTGGAATTCGCGGCGCTGGATTTGACCACGCGCAGGTGTGCGTGCGCCTGCGCGGCGACTTGTGGCAGGTGCGTCACGCACAGGACCTGGCATTTGCCGCCAAGTTCGCGCAGTTTGCGACCGACGACTTCGGCGACCGCGCCGCCGATGCCGGAATCGACTTCGTCAAACACCATCGTGCCGACGTCATCCATGCCCAGCGTCGCCACTTCGATGGCCAGGCTGATTCGCGACAGTTCGCCGCCGGAGGCGACCTTGCGCAACGGCCGCGGCGGTTGTCCCGGATTGGCGGAAACGAGGAATTCCGCGCGTTCGGCGCCAGCCGCATTCGGTGTGGTGTCGCCTTCAATGGCGAGTTCCGTCTCGAAGCGTCCGCCGGCCATGCCAAGTTCCGCCATCAGGGCGGTCACTTGCTTGTCCAGCCGCTGCGCCGCCGCCATGCGCTTTTGCGACAACGCGGCCGCCGCCGTCGCATAATCGCGACGAAAGTCTTCGCGTTCGCGCAGCAACGATTCCAGGCGTTCGCCTGCGCCGTGCAGACCTTCCAATTCGCTGCGCAGCGTTTGCGCATGCGCCTTCAGTTCCGCGGCAGGAACACGATGCTTGCGCGACAGCTCGTGCAGTTTGGCGATCTGCGCTTCGATTTCGGCGAATCGGTCCGGGTCCAGTTCAAGGCCGTCGCGATAGCGGCCGATGGCGGAATGCGCTTCGCCAAGCTGGATCGCTGCGGCGTCGAGCAGTTCGCGCGAGGACTCCAGCGCAGGGTCGAGCTGAGCGAGCCGGCCCAATTCGTTCTGCGCACGCGTGAGCGCGCGCAGCGCTGCGAATTCGCTGTCGCCGTCGAGCAATTCCGCCACGGCCTCGCTGCCTTGCAGAAGTTGCCCGGCATTGGCGAGGCGTTTGTGCGTTTCGTTCAGCGCATCGAGTTCCGCCGGCGTCAGCGCATGCCGGTCGAGTTCGCCGAGCTGGTGTTCGAGCATGGCGATACGTTCGGAGTGATCCTGCCCGCCAGAGAGCCTGCGGATTTCGGCATCGGCCGCGCGCCAGCGCGTGGCCAGCTCGGCGACGCGATCGCGCTCGGCGACGTGTCCGCCATAGGCATCGAGCAGGGCGAGTTGATGCGCGCGTTGCAGTAGCGCCTGATGTTCGTGCTGGCCGTGGATTTCGATCAGGGATTCCGCCAATGCCTGCAGCTGCGTTAGCGTGGCCGGGCGGCCGTTGATCCAGGCGCGCGACGTGCCTTCGCCGCGGATCACGCGGCGCAACTGGCAGGCGTCCCCTTCGTCGAAATCCTCAGCCTTTAGCCAGGCCAGCGCCGCCGGCGCGTCGCCCAGCGCGAATGTGGCTGACAACTCCGCACGTTCGCAGCCTTCGCGGACGACGCCCGTGTCGGCGCGTTGCCCGGCGAGAAGCAGGAGCGCATCGACCAGCAGGGACTTGCCGGCGCCGGTTTCGCCGGTGACGGCGGTCATGCCGTCGGCGAACGCGATTTCGGCCTCGCCGACGATGGCGAAATCCTTGACGGAAAGGGTTTGCAACATGCGCGCGACGCTACCATGTGACGCTGTTTTCCGCCACGTCCGCAGACGCATGCGCATGCATTCCGCTAGACTTCGCAATTCTTTCATTGGGTCATCGCATGTGGTACGCGATCTACGCAACCGACAATCCCGATAGCCTGCAAGCGCGCCTGGCGGCACGCCCGGCGCATCTGGCGCGCCTGCACGCGCTGCGCGATGCCGGGCGCTTGCTGCTTGCCGGGCCATTTCCTGCCATCGATGCGGAAGATCCCGGCCTGGCAGGATTTTCCGGGAGTCTTATCGTCGCCGAATTCGACGATGTCGATGCCGCACACGCCTGGGCCGACACCGACCCGTACCGCGCGGCGGGCGTGTACCGCGCCGTGGAAGTGCGCCCGTTCCGCAAGGTGGCGCCATGAGCGCTCGCGTCGAGCGCATCCGTGCGATCCTGACGCGCGATTTCGCACCGACGACGCTCACGGTCGAGGATCAAAGCCATCTTCATGTCGGGCATGCCGGCGCGCGCGATGGACGCGGACATTTCCGTGTGCGCATCGTCGCTGCCGCATTCGCCGGGCAGGCGCCGCTGGCACGCCATCGCGCGGTTTATGCCGCGTTGGCGGACATGCTCGAAGCCGATATCCATGCACTCGCCGTCGAGGCGCGCACTCCCGATGAAACGCACTGAAGGTCGAAAAATGCGCAAGCTATTCCTGTTTACGCTCGTTGCCATCGCCGGTTGCTCGTCGAATGGTGCGGACAATCGCGTGATCCAGATGCCGGCGGGCGGTGCGGTGGTCGAAACCGTCAACGGCACGCCGGTGCCGCAAGACCTGCTCGATGCCGTGGCCGAGGCGCATCGCCTGGATACGACCCAGCCCAAGCAGCGCGAGCAGGCCCTGACCCTGGCAACGGATTTCGTGTTGCTGGCCCAGGCGGCGCAACGCGAGAATTTCCCTGCCGACCGCAAGTACCTTGCGCGTGTCGAGGCCGCGCGCCTGCAAGGCGTGGCGGACGCGACATTCGCCCAGTTCCAGCAACGCACGCCGATCAACGACACCATGCTCAAGGCCGAGTACGACAACCATGCCGCGCGTGCCGGCAAGGTTGCCTACGATTTCAGCCAGCTGCTGTTCGACGAGGATGACGATGCGCTCAAGGCCGAAGACGACATCATTTCGGGCAAGCCTTTCGACAAGGTTTTCGATGCCTGGCGCGCCAAGGCGAAACAGGCGCGCCGCTTCACGCGCGTGCTGCCCGACCAGCTTCCGCCGGAACTGGCCAAGGCGCTGTCGGAGTTGCGCAACGGCGATTCCACCAAGACCCCGGTCAAGACCGAGTTCGGCTGGCATGTGGTGCACCTGGACATCGCCAATCCCTACACGCCGCCGCCGTTCGACCAGGTCAAGGACGGCCTGCGCCGCAACCTGCAGATGAAGATCGGGCGCGAGCGCCTGGACAAGCTGCGCGAGCAGGCGAAGATCGAATATGCGCCGAACGTGAAGCCGCCGGCGAAGGCGAGCGAGAAAGCACCGCCTGCGCCGGCAGCTCCCACGGCGCCAGCAGCGAAAGACTAAGGCAGTTCGACCTTGCCCGGCGCCTGCCACGCCGGCGCGCGATGATCGGCGACCACGCTGGTGTAGATGCCGCCGCGCACGCCGAAGTCGGCGGACAGGCGCATGAAGCGCGGCTGCGTGGCTTTGACCAGATCGTCGAGGATGCGATTGGTCACGGCTTCATGGAAGGCGCCTTCGTTGCGGAAGCTCCAGACGTAAAGCTTGAGCGACTTGAGCTCCACGCAGGTCTTGTCCGGCACGTATTCCAGATGCAGGGTGGCGAAGTCCGGCTGCCCGGTTTTCGGGCACAGGCAGGTGAACTCGGGAATGCGCATGCGGATGGTATAATCACGGCCCGGTTCCGGGTTCGCGAACGTTTCCAGGGTTTTGCTGGGCGCGGTGGACACGGCACTCACTCCTGCTGCGGCTTTCTTGCGTGGGCGCGCACCTTAGCGCAAGCCCGGGCGCTGGACAATGCGGCGTCGCCAGTTTCTGAATGGAATCCCTCGAAGCACACCCATGCGTCTGACCACGATCAAGCTTTCCGGATTCAAGTCCTTCGTCGATCCGACCGTCCTGCACCTGCCGACCAACATGACCGGCGTGGTCGGTCCGAACGGCTGCGGCAAGTCCAACATCATCGATGCGATCCGCTGGGTGATGGGCGAGAGCGCGCCGACGCGGCTGCGCGGCGATTCGCTCAGCGACGTGATTTTTTCCGGTTCGACCGGACGCAAGCCGGTGGGCACGGCGTCGGTGGAGCTGATCTTCGACAATTCCGACGGCCTCGTCGTCGGCGAATACGCCAAGTACAACGAGATTTCCGTCAGGCGCCAGGCCAGCCGTGACGGGCAATCGCAGTATTTCCTCAATGGCGCGCGATGCCGCCGCCGCGATATCACCGATCTTTTCCTCGGCACGGGTTTGGGCGCACGCAGTTATTCGATCATCGAGCAGGGCATGATCTCGGAGATCATCTCCGCGCATCCGGACGAATTGCGCGGGCACCTCGAAGAGGCCGCCGGAATTTCCAAGTACAAGGAACGGCGCAAGGAAACCGAAAGCCGCATCAAGGCCACGCGCGAGAACCTCGAGCGCCTGAACGACGTGCGCGAGGAAGTCGACAAGCAACTCGATCACCTCAACCGGCAGGCCAAGGCCGCCGCGCGCTGGCAGGAACTGAAGGCCGAACACGGCCAGCGCGAATCGGAACTGCGCGGCGTGCACTATCGCGCCATCGCCACCGAGATCGACGAGCACCACCACGCCCTGGCACAGGCCGACATCGTGATCGAAGGCCTTGTCGCCGAGCAGCGCCAGGTCGAGGCGCAGATTGAAGCGCATCGCGAAAAGCACCAGGCCGCCACGGATCACTTGAACCAGGTGCAGGGCGAGGTCTACCGCATTGGCGGCGAGATTGCTCGCGTGGAACAGCAGATTCAGCACAACAAGGAACTGCACGAACGCCTGGAACGGGCGCGCGCGGAAACCGAAAAGGCCCGCGCCGAGCTCGGCGAGCACATCGGCGGTGACCAGCAGCAGATCGAATTGTTGCGTGCGGCGCTGGCCGAAGGCGAGCCCAGGCTGGCGGCGCTCAACGAGGCGGCGGTGAAAACCGCCGAAGCCCAGCGCGATGCCGAGGCGAAACTCGCCGAGTGGCAGGCGCAATGGGACACCTATGCCAAGTCTTCCGGCGATGCCTCGAAGGAAGCCGAAGTCGAACGCACGCGGCTGGATTACCTCGACAAGCAGGCGCTGGAGACGGCACGCCGGCTTGAAACCCTGCGGGCGGAAAAGCGCGGCGCGGATTTCGATGCGCTGAGCGAACAGCTCGGCAAATTGACTGCCGAGCACGACACGCACAAACAGACCGTCGAATCGCATACGCGCCTGCTCGACGAGCGTCGTGCCACCCATGAACAAGTGCTGGAAACCGAACGCGCGAATGCGTCCGCTCTGAACGAGGCACGCACTCGCCTGCAGGGTCTGCGCGGCAGGCTGGCTTCACTGGAAGCCTTGCAGCACGCGGCACTCGGTCAGGAAAAATCTGCGGCGAGCGAATGGCTCGCAAAACTCGGACTGGACAAATCGCGCCGCCTCGGCGAAGTGCTGCAAGTCGAAGCGGGCTGGGAAACAGCCGTCGAGACCGTGCTCGGCGGCCTGCTCGAAGGCGTGCTCGATGAAGCGCCACACGATCACGCCGGCGCTCTGGCCGACGTGCGCGAAGCCGATCTGGCGCTGATCGCGTCGGAAGCCGGCTCCAGCGGACCGCAAGGCACGCTTGCCAGCGTGGTGAGCGGACCGCGATCGGCCATCACGATCCTGGCGCAGGTTCGCATCGCCGAATCGCTGGATGACGCACGCCGCATCGCATCGAGACTCGCCGCGAACGAGTCGGTGATCACCCAGGTGGGCGAATGGCTCGGTGTCGATTACGCGCGCGTACTGCGCCGTGGCGGGGCGCAGGCGGGCATGCTCGCGCGCGAGCGCGAAATCCAGAACTTGCGTGGCGAGATTGCACAGGCGCAGGCGCGCGTGGATCAGCTCACCGCTGAAATCGACGCGATCAAGTCGCGCAAGGCGGAGGCGGAAAGCGCGCGCGACGACGCCCAGCGCGAGCTTTACACCGCGCATCGCCGCGTCGCCGAACTCGCTGGACAGATGCAAAGCCACGGCGGCCGCATCGACACGGCGCGCACGCGCGTGGTCAAGATCGACGAGGAAATCGCCGCGCTGCAGGCGCGCATGCAGGCCGACGAAGCGACCACGCGCGAGGCGCGCGCTCGCCTCGAACAAGCCATCGCGCGCATGGGCGAACAGGAGCAGCGCCGCCAGCACCTGGATGGCGAACGCCGGCGCCTGCTCGAAGCGCGCGAGGAAGCGCGCATGAATGCGCGCGAGGCTGGCGAACAGGCGCACCAGCACGCACTCGGCATCGAATCCAAGCGCACCGGCGTGGCGGCACTCGAACAGGCCTTGCTGCGCATGAACAGCCAGCTCGCCCAGCTCGAGGCGCGCAAGACGGAAATCGCGCAGCAGCTCGAATCCGGGCAGGCGCCGCTGGCCGGCATCGAGGCCGAGCGCCAGACCTACCTCAACCAGCGCCTGCTTGTGGACAAGCAACTGGTCGAGGCGCGCAAGGGCGTGGAAGAACGCGACAATGAATTCCGCGGCTACGAAACCGAACGCCATCGCATCGAACACGTGTTGTCGCAGCACCGCGAGGCGCACGCCGAGCGGCGCCTGACGCACCAGGGCCTGCAGATCCGTGCCCAGCAATTGCAGGAAGCGATCGCCGCGGCCGGCCATGAACTGCAGGCCGTGCTCGACGCGTTGCCGGCCGGCGCCGATCCGGCCGAGTGGCAGCAGCAGCTCGAAGCCCTGGACGCCAAGATCAAGCGCCTGGAGCCGGTGAACCTCGCCGCGATTTCCGAGTTCGAGGAACAGTCGCAGCGCAAGACCTATCTCGACGCGCAGCTGACCGACCTCAACACCGCGCTGGAAACCCTCGAAGGCGCGATCAAGAAGATCGACCGCGAGACGCGCCAGCGTTTCAAGGAAACCTTCGACCGCGTCAACACGGGCTTGCAGGAACTGTTCCCGCGCCTGTTCGGCGGCGGCCACGCCTTCCTCGAACTCACCGGCGAGGACCTGCTCGACGCCGGCGTGTCGATCATGGCGCGTCCGCCCGGCAAGCGCGTGACCAATATCTCGCTGCTGTCCGGCGGCGAGAAGGCGCTGTCCGCGGTCGCGCTGGTGTTCGCGATTTTCCGCCTCAATCCGGCGCCGTTCTGCCTGCTCGACGAAGTCGATGCTCCGCTGGACGAAGCCAACGTCGGCCGCTTCTCGCAACTCGTCACCGAGATGAGCGAGCGCGTGCAGTTCCTGTTCGTCACCCACAACAAGGCGACGATGGAAGCCGCCATGCAGCTGTGCGGCGTGACCATGCGCGAACCGGGCGTGTCGCGCCTCGTGCAGGTGGACCTGGCCGAAGCGGCTAAACTGGCGGGTGCCGCCTAGCCGCCGGGAGAACGCGAATGAGCTGGAACGCATCGGTCGGAATTCCACTCGCCATCCTCGGCGCGATCGTGTTCGCGTCGATCTACTGGTTCGGGCGCCCGAAAAAACCGCGGCAGGGCAGGCGCATGGTCCCGCCGCGCGAGTCCGGCGACCGCATCGAACCCACTTTTGGTGGCGATCCGGCCGCCGACGACGAGGCGGTGTTCGATGCGCAACAGGGCGAACTCGAGGCTGGCATGCACGATGAGTTGCAACGCCTGGGTTCGGCGATCGCTGCCAAGCGTGGCGAAGATGGCAAGGGGGTGGTTGCAAAACCGGCCGCCGGTTCGCGCCCGGAGCAGCCGATCGAGCGTATCGTCACGCTGTTCGTCGCCGCACCGGCGGAAGCGGATTTCCACGGTCCCGACCTCGTCGTCGCGGCTGAAAAAGCCGGGCTGGATTTCGGCGACCTCGGCATTTTCCACCGGCTGGTATCAGGCAGGCCAGAGGCCGGCCCGGTGTTCAGCATGGCGAACATGGTCAAGCCCGGCAGCTTCGACATGACGCAGATCGAATCGCTGCGTACGCCGGGCGTGAGTTTCTTCATGACCCTGCCCGGACCGATGTCGGCGCTGGATGCCTGGGAAGCGATGCTGCCCACGGCGCAGCGGCTGGCCGAGCTGCTCGACGGCCGCGTGCTCGACGAAGGCCGCAACGCGCTTGGCCGCCAGCGCATCGCGCACCTGCGCGACGAACTGCGTGCCTGGGACCGCAAGCAGGAACGCAACCAGATCCGTCCGCGATAAGGCGAACACACACGATGATTTCCGCATCCGAAGCCCTCGAACGCCTGCGCGAAGGCAACCGCCGTTTCGTTGCCGACGATTGCAATGGTGGCCAGCAGGCCGGCAAGAACCGTCGCCGTGAACTGGCGGAGGGACAGGAGCCCTTTGCGACGATCCTCGGCTGCTCGGATTCGCGCGTGCCGGCAGAGATCATTTTCGACCAGGGCCTGGGCGATCTGTTCGTGATCCGCGTTGCCGGCAACATCATCGCGCCGTCGCTGGTCGGCAGCGTCGAGTTCGCCGCCGCTCGTTTCGGCACGCCGCTGGTCGTCGTGCTTGGCCATACCCAGTGCGGTGCGATCGCTGCCACAGTGGAAGAATTGACCCAGCACGGTGGTGCACAGTCGCCGAACCTGCAGTCCATCGTCAACCGCGTGCGTCCGAGCGTACTGCCGCTGATGAACACGGAACTGCGTCACGATCTGCATGCGCTCAGCCGCGAAGCCGTGCGCGCGAACATCCGTGCATCCACCAATCACCTGCGCCACGGCTCCGAGCTCATGGAGAACCTGATCGAAGAAAAAGGTTTTCGCGTGGTCGGAGCCGAATACTCGCTGGAAACCGGCGTCGTCGATTTCTTCGACCTTGGTTAGTGCAATCGTGAGTAGTGTGTTTGTTCTAGCCGGCGCGGCTAGATTTGCCTCAGCGCCGCATCGCGGCGGTTTCCTGACCAAGAGGCAGAACATGGCTAACAAGCGCAACAAGAATCAAACGACTTCCCCCGCCGGCAAGGCGCACGCCGTGTGGCTGGCCGGTCTCGGTGCGGTTTCCATCGCGCAGAAGCGCGGCACGGAAGTTCTCTCCGGCCTTGCCGCCGAAGGGCGCGATTTCCAGGCTCGCGCGCAACAGCTCGTGCGTGAAGTCGGCGCCGACGCCAGGGTGCACGTGAAGGGCGTGGTCGCGCCGCTGCGCGTCGACCTCAAGCGCAACGCCGCCAAGCTCGGCGCGGTCGTGCAGAACGCGGTCGCCGGCGTGCTGGCGAAACTCGGCATCCCGTCCAAGGCCGACATCGAAGCGCTGAGCCAGCGCATGAGCGCGCTGAGCCGCCAGCTCAAGGCCGCCAAGTAAGAATTCACACTCCCAACGAAGGGTTACGGCCGCCTAGTGCGGCCGTTTTTTTTGAGATCCTATCTGCGATAGGCCTGGGCTAGCGTATTCAGATGCGCTCGTTCCGCATCGCGCAGGAACGGCGCGATCAGCAACATTACCTGATAGATGCCTTGGCTGAGGTCGTTCTGGGCCGGCTCGGGATTCGCGCCGCGCACGGCGTGGTAGTTGAGCCAGAACGTGGCCACCAGCAAGACGTTTTCCGCCGTGGCGTGGATTTCGTCCTGGGTCGCGCGCAGGATTTCGGCCTCGGCAAGGCCCTTGAGCACGGCTTCGGCGCTGGCCGCGGCACGATTGAGGATACGCGCGAAGCGCTGCCGCAGCTTGCGGTTGCGGGCGAGGATGTCGACGAGGTCGCGGTACAGGAAGCGATATTCCCACATGCACTCGAACACCAGGTGCAGTTGCAGCCAGACGTCCTCGAGGTTCGGCAGGCGGCCTTCCGGCGCAACCAGTGCGTCGTCCATGCGCGCCTCGTAGCGCGCGAACAGGCGCTCGACGATGTCGTCCTTGTTACGGTAGTGGTAGTACAGGTTGCCCGGGCTGATGCCGAGTTCGTCGGCGATGTGGTTGGTGGTGACGTTCGGTTCGCCCTGGGCGTTGAACATTGCCAGGCTGGCGTCGAGAATGCGTTCGCGCGTCTGCTTCGCTGCCATCGTCGAAGCGCGCCGGTCAGCCGCGCAATTTCTTGACCAGATCGACGTATTTCTGCATCGCCTCGTCGGCCTTCATGCCCTTGAGCTTGGCCCAGGCTTCGTATTTGGCGGTGCCGACGAAATCGAAAAATCCGGGTTTCGGGCCGGATACATCGCCATCGGAACCCTGCTTGAACAATGCGTAGAGTTTGAGCAGGGTGTCGTTGTCGGGGCGTTCGTCGAGTTTCTTGACGTCTTCGGCGGCTTGCGCGAACTTGGTTTTCAGGTCGGCCATGTGGTTCCCCGGTGCGATTGCATGCGCTGCGGGCGTGGACAATGGCAAAAGCGAACGAACGTGTCAAACGGCCGTTGGCTTTGCTATCTTTGCATCCTGCATCGCGGGGATACACACCATGACCTATTTCGTGACGGGCGCGACCGGTTTCATCGGGCGCCATCTGCTGGAACACCTGCTCGCGCGCAAGGGCGACGTGCAGTGCCTGGTGCGCAAGGGTTCGCAGAGGAAATTCGAAGAACTGCGCGGACGTTTCGGCGTCGAAGGCAAGCGCCTGATTCCCGTGCTTGGCGATCTGACCAAGCCGATGCTGGGTTTGATGCCGGCGCAGCGCAAGGCGCTGGCGGGAAAGGTCAAGCACTTCTTCCATCTCGCTGCGATCTACGATCTCGCCGCCAATGCAGACAGCCAGATCGCGGCGAACGTCGAAGGCACGCGGCACGCACTGGACCTTGCCGCCGCGTTGAAGGTCGGGTGCTTCCATCATGCCAGCTCCATCGCCGTCGCCGGACTGTATCCCGGTGTGTTCCGCGAGGACATGTTCGGCGAAGCGGAGAACCTTGACCATCCGTATTTCCGCACCAAACACGATGCCGAAGCGCTGGTGCGCGAGGCGAAGATCACGCACCGCATCTACCGTCCGGCGATCGTCCTTGGCCATTCCAAAACCGGCGAGATCGACAAGATCGACGGGCCGTATTATTTCTTCCGCGCGCTCAAGAAACTGCGCGAAGCGCTGCCGGCGTGGATGCCGACGATCGGCCTTGAAGGTGGCCGCGTGAACATGGTGCCGGTGGATTTCGTCGTCGCGGCCATGGATCACATCGCACACAAACCGGGACTGGATGGCGGCTGCTTCCACCTCACCGATCCCGCACCGCGCCGTATCGGCGAGGTGCTCAACATCTTCGCCCGCGCCGGGCACGCGCCGCAGATGACCATGCGCCTGGATGCGCGCATGTTCGGGTTCATCCCGCCGATGATCAAGCAGGCCCTGGCGGGCCTGCCGCCGGTCAAGCGTTTCACCGGCGCGGTGCTGCGCGACCTCGGCATTCCCGCCACGGCGATGCGCATGATCAACTATCCGACGCGTTTCGATTGTCGCGAGACCGAGCGTGCGCTCAAGGGCACGAAGATCCGCGTACCGGACCTGCACGATTACGCCTGGCGGCTGTGGGATTACTGGGAGCGCCACCTCGATCCGGATTTGTTCGTCGACCATTCGCTGTCCGGCAAGGTGCGCGGACGCACCGTGCTGATCACCGGCGGCTCGTCAGGCATCGGCAAGGCGGCGGCGCTGAAGATCGCCAGCGCGGGAGCGAAGGTTCTGATCTGCGCGCGCGGTGAGGACGAGCTCAATGCCACGCGCAAGGAAATCGTCGATGCGGGCGGCGTATGCCACACCTATGTTGCCGATCTGGCCGACCAGAAGTCCTGCGACGAGCTGGTGCAGAAGGTACTGGCCGAGCACAAGGGCGTGGATATCCTGATCAACAATGCCGGACGTTCGATCCGTCGCGCGATTGCGTCCAGCTATGACCGCTTCCACGATTTCGAGCGGACGATGCAGCTCAATTATTTCGGCTCATTGCGCCTGATCATGGGCTTCCTGCCGGGCATGGCGGCGCGGCATCGTGGCCACATCATCAATATTTCGTCCATCGGCGTGCTGACGAACGCCCCGCGCTTTTCCGCCTACGTTTCTTCGAAGGCGGCGCTGGACGCGTTCTCGCGCTGTGCGCAGGCCGAGTTCTCCGACAACGGTATCCATTTCACCACGATCAACATGCCGCTGGTGAAGACGCCGATGATCGCGCCGACCAAGATGTACGAATCGGTGCCGACACTGTCGCCGGACGAGGCGGCCGACATGATCGTGGATGCCATCATCGAGCGTCCGGTGCGCATGGCCACGCGCCTGGGCACGTTCGCGCAGATTTTCTACGCGCTGGCGCCACGCGCCTATGAAATCCTGATGAATACGGCGTTCCGCCTGTTCCCGGATTCGGCCGCGGCGAAAGGCATGAAAGGTCGCGGCGAGTTGGACAAGCAGCCGACCAGCGAGCAGGTTGCCTTCGCGTCGTTGATGCGCGGAGTTCACTGGTAGAAAACGCCGCGCTTGCGCAATGCGAAGTAACGCATTGCGCGCGGCGTTTTCTGGTGAGGCATGGATGCCGAACAGAAAAGCGCCACGGATGGCGCCTTTGTCACTTCAGTTCTATCGGCTCTTTCCCCGCCGCCTTCAACTTCGCATTCAACGCCGCCAGATCGCGCGACTTCAGTTCGCCCCAGGCCTTCAATTCAGCATCGACCATCGGCAGCAGTGCCTTGAAGCCGTTCTGCGCGTCGACGGATGGCGCGGCATCTGCACCGTCCACCGCGCCTTGCAGTTTTGCCAGGGCGTCGGCGAGGAATTTGAAACTGTGCGTGTCGCGCGGCGGGTAGGCCCAGGCGTTATGCGGATTGGCCGCCTCGCGTGTGCCGGTACGCGCCGCCGCGCGTTCAAGCAGTCCGTCGATATCACGGTCAAGCCCCTTGTTCGACGTGCGGGCTTTCTTCAAGGCTTGAACGAGCGCGTCGGCTTCGCTTGCGCCGGCGGCAACGCGCACGCTCTGTTCCTCGATCGATTGCGCCAGCGCGAATTGCTGTGCATACGCCGAAGCGGGCAGGTTCACGCGCGGATCGGCAAGTACTTGCAGCGGTTGTTCCTGCCTGGCGCCATTCACGCTCAGCACGACACGGTAGTCGCCGGGCGGGGCCCAGATCCCGTCCGCCGGCGAAAGTTGTTTTTCCCCGGTTGGCGACGCCGGATAACGCAGCGGCCAGACGAAGCGGTGCGTGCCGGCAGTGGCCGACAAGTGGCTCGGAACCTCGACCCATTCCGGCGCAATTTCGATTTTTGCCGGATCGCGAGAAGGCGGCGCATCCGCGCTGGAATAGTGCCGGACGGGCTTTCCCGCCGAATCGAAAATATCCAATGTAATCTGCGACGTGGAAGCGGTTTTCAATGTGTAATCGAGGTAGGCGCCCAACGGCGGATTCGCTGCGGTGGGTTCATCCTTTGGCATTGGCGTTCCGGTGAATGCCGGCAGACGGACTCGGTAGGCGGGTTCCGGTTTGAACAGCCAGAACGCAGCCTTTTCCACCTTGGCATCGAGCTGGCGCAAGGATGAAGCGTCGTCCATGATCCAGATGCCGCGGCCGTGCGTGGCGAGTACCAGGTCCGCACCGTGGATGGCGATATCGCGAACCGATGTCGGCGGCAGGTTCAGTTGCAGCGGCTGCCAGCGATCGCCGTCGTCGAACGACACGTACACGCCATGTTCAGTGCCGGCATACAGCAGGCCGCGCCGTTTGGGATCGGCGCGTACCACGTTCACCGACTGATTCGACGGGATGCCGGCGACGACGAGTTGCCAGCTCTTGCCACCGTCGCGGGTGCGATAGATGTAGGGTTTCTGATCGTCGAGGCGATGGCGGTCGACGGCTGCGTAGGCGCTGTCCGCGTCGAATGCCGACGCATCGATGATGCCGACCTTCGACCACGGCGTGAGCTGTTTCGGCGTGACGTTGCCCCAATGCGTGCCGCCATCGCGGGTGCGCCAGATCAGTCCGTCGTCGGTGCCGGCCCAGATCAGGCCGTCGGTGACGGGCGAGGGGGCCAGTGCATAAACCACACCACGACGTGGACCCTGGCCAAGATTGTCCGTGGCGGTGACGGGGTCGAGGTTTTTCGGCGTACCCGGGTCCTCGCGCGTGAGGTCGGGACTGATCACCTGCCAGTGTTCACCATGATCGCCGGTGCGGAACACGCGCTGGTTGGCGAAAAACAGCACATGCGGCTGGCGCGGCGAGAACACCAGCGGTAGGGTCCAGGCGCTGCGGTTGAGTCCGGGCAGGGCCAGCGCAGGATCGACATTGCGCACCTGCTGCGTGCGCAAGTCGAGTTTGTCGACGCGGCCACCGAACACGGTTTGCGGATTGTCCGGGTCGGGCGCGATATTGTCGCTCTCGCCGCCCACTGTGACTTCGTTGAATTCGCGCATGGTGATGCCGTCGCCGGAATTGCCTCGGCTGGGCAGGGCGATGGCGCCGGAATCCTGCTGCGCGCCGTAGACCCAGTATGGGAAACGATTGTCGGTGCTGACGTGATAAATCTGTGCGGTCGGCTGGTTGTACCACGAGCTCCAGGTCGCTCCGCCATTCAGTGTGACGAGCGCGCCTTGGTCGACGCCGAGGATCTGCCGTTGCGGATTGTTGGGGTCGATCCACAGTGCGTGAAAATCGTCGCCGGTGGCGTCGCCCTTGAGCGCGTCGAAAGTCTTGCCGCCGTCGTCGGAGCGCAGCACGATGGTGTTCATCGCGTAGACCCGGTCCGGATTCTTCGGGTCGGCCGCGATCTCGCCGAAATACCAGCCGCGCTGCCAGATGCGCGTGTCACCGGTCGTCTTTATCCAATTCGCACCAGCGTCGTCGGATCGATACAGGCCGCCTGCGTCGCCATCGACGATGGCATAGACGCGCGTCGGCGCGGCTTTGGAAATCGCAATGCCGATGCGGCCGATGGTTCCTTCGGCAAAGCCGTGCCCCTTGATCTGTGTCCAGTGCGTGCCGCCGTCGCTGGACTTGAACAGGCCCGAGCCGGGTCCGTTCGAGGGTGGATATACGTTCCACGGCGGGCGACGCGTCTGCCACAGCGCCGCGTAGATGATCGACGGATTGCCCGGTTCGAAGGCGAGATCGATCGCACCGGTGTCGGCATTGGGACCGAGCACTTTCTGCCAGGTCCTGCCGCCGTCGCGGCTAGCGAACACGCCGCGCTGTTCGTTCGGCCCGTAAGGATGGCCGAGCGCGGCGACGTAGACATGCCGCGCATCAGCCGGATCGACGAGGATGCGCTCGATCTGCTGCGTGTCGGCCAGTCCGATGTGCGTCCAGCTCTTGCCGCCATCGGCGGATTTGTACATGCCGTCGCCCTGGGCGATGTCCGAGCGCATGTCGGCTTCGCCGGTGCCGACGTAGATCGTCTTCGGATCGGATGGCGCGACTGCGATCGCGCCGATGGAGCCGACCGATTCGCTGTCGAATATCGGTTGCCAGGTGCGACCGGCATCATGCGTTTCCCATACGCCGCCGTTGACCGAACCGATGTAGAAATGCTGCGCATTCGAGGGGTCGCCCGTTACCGCCAGCACGCGGCCGCCGCGAAATGGCCCGACCAGGCGCCAGTGCAGGTTGCCAAATTGCGCTGTGTCCGCGGCCGAAGCGGACACGGCCGCGAGCAAGAGCAGGGCGGTTGCGACGCGAAAACGGAACATGCGGTTTCCCCGGAAAGGCAATGCCGCATGATCGTTCACGGCGGACAGTGAGACAACACGACGGAAGTCATGGTCCGGCTTGAAGCAACATGGACAATCGTGCTTGTGCGAGGCAAGGACGCCTCGCCCGCGCATCGAGCTTGCTCGATGCGGCGTAGCCGAGTCCGGGCATGTACTGGACTCGGCGCGCTCCGGCAAGTCAGGATGACTTGCACGGAGCTTCAATAAAGAACCCGCCAGCCAAAGCCTTCGGGGGGAGGGATCCTTCGGCTTCGTTGCGGCTGGCGGGTTTAAACTGCGGGTCTGAACGATCAGCGGCGGGCGGACTTGACCGCCTTCTTGACCTGGGCGACGGTGCGCTTCATGGTCTGCTTGGCGGCGAGTTGCGCGTCTTCAAGCTCGCGCGCGAGGTCCGAAAGATCGTCGCGGGCGCGGCGTAC
>DATJIL010000028.1:0-19092 GCA_035493385.1 Rudaea sp. | reverse complement strand
GAGGCAACGCCACGATTGGCGCGCAGGGTATTGTTGCGGATGTTCACCTGCGTCTGCCCGGCATTGATGAATGCCAGCGCGCCACCGCGTTTGCCGATGTTGTTGTCGAAGAAATTGCGCTCGACGAGAAAGGTGCCGGCGTCGCTGTTCAGTGAAACCGCGCCGGCATCGCCGGTGCCGTCGAGTACATCCGGCACGGACGGATTGTTGCAACTGGTGCGGTTGCCCGTGAACGTGGAATCGGCGATCGATCCGGTCGAGGTGGCGCCGGGTAGATTCAGGTAAACCGCGCCGCCCACACCGCTGGAACAAAACGACGGCAGGCTGTTGACGAGGAAGATGCGGTTGTCGCGGAACGCGCTGCGCGCGATCGTGACGTTGTGGCCGCCTTCGCTGGACAAGGCGCCGCCGCCGGCATTGTTCGTTTCGGCGCTGGTGCCGAGCGTGAGGATCTCGTTGCGATCGAATTGCGAATCGAGCACGCTCAAGGTGCCCGCGGCGTACACGGCGCCACCGCGCGCGGGGTGACTGGCATCGACAAAGGCCTTGCATTCGATGAAGCGCACATGGTCGAGCACGGTGCTGGTGCCGGCATCGTTCACGCTGACGCAACCGCCCTTGCCGATCGCCTGGCCGTGGCGCAACGTGAGATTGGCGAGCGTGAACGCCGTCGTGCCGGAGCCGACGGCGACCGTCGCCTGCGTCCAGCCGGCGCCGTCGATGACCACGTTGCCAAACATGTCGGCGCCGTCGATGCGCACGTTCGCGCCGACGATCGGCGCAACCGGCCCGTTGAGGTAGATGGTCTGGCTGGCCGGGTAGGCGAAGCGGATTTCCTGCGGCGTGGCGATCGGCTGCAACAGCGCCAACGCCGCGGCAAAACTGCCGGCGCCGAAGTTGCTGCTGTTGGTGACCCAGATCACGGTTGGATTCGCGGCCTGCGCCAGGCCCGCGAGGAGCGGCATCAGCGCGATGCAGCGCAGGACGGTTGCGACAAACGCACGAGTGCGCATACGGATTCTCCATCGGTGTGAACCGTATACGCAAAACGGCGGGAAAATCCGTAAGACCGCGGGATGTGCCGTCACGCGGCGCGGTTGTCGGGCGTGCCTCAGCCCGTTTCGCCGAGGCGCGCGGCCAGGCTTTCGGCGGCGGCGCGGCTGACTTCGCCCGGCAGTAGCGATGTGCGCAGCACCGGCATGGTCTGCTTGAGCAGGGCGCGAGCATCGCCGCTGCGGTTCTGGCGGAAGCGTATTTGCGCCAATTCGCTGCGCGTGATCGCAAGATCGATTGGCAGCGCGCCGCCAGCCTCGAAGCCGGCCACGGCGGCCTCGAGCTCGCGCGCGGCGCCGGCGATGTCGCCGTTGTCCAGCGCGAACGCGGCGCGCGCGCGCCGCATATGCAGAAAAATCGGATGCTCCGCCGGCAGCAGGGCGCGCCAACGGCGCTCGGATTCGGCCAGCAGCGGCGAGCCGGATGCAGGGTCGTGCTTTTGCCGGGCGAGCACGACGAGCTGCCAGGTGAGCATCGCGTATTCGCCCGAATCCTCGCCCTCGATGCGCGCGCAGCGGCTACGCAGGTCGGTGAGCATGGCGGCGGCGCGCTCGAATTGTCCGGCAAGCGCGAACGTGCGTGCCTGCGAACGTTCGCTCCGGCGGCGCGCCTGGTGATCGGCAATGATGCCGCCGGCGTCGAAGACGCGCTGCGCGGCTGCGGATTCCGCGAGTGCGGCAGGGTAGTCTCCGGCGTTTTCGAGGACGCCGGCGATATTGACATGCGACGTCGCGCGTTCCACCGGATCGACGATGCCGGCAGCGGCCATTTGCCGATCCGACACGCGCAGCAATTCGGCGGCTTCGCGGTAGCGGCCCAGGTCGTTGAGTACCAGGGCGAGGTCGTTGTTCAGCGCCATCATGCGCGCGCCACCGGGCGCGACCACGCGCGCCTGCAGGGCAATGGCCTCGCGCAGCGCGGCTTCGGCGGCACCGGCATCGCCAGCCGCGCGCAGTGCGTTCGCCTTGGCGCGGAACAGCTTCACGTGTTCGGGCGCTTCGGCCGGGCGCTCGGCATCCACGCGGCGCAGTCCGCGCGCGACCACCGCCAACGCCGCTTCGCCGTCGCCGCTGGTGGCGAGCAGCTCCGCCAGCGCGGCCGACATATCCGCGTAAATGTCCTCGGGTACGGATGCGGTCTTCTCCGCCAGGGCCAAGGCTTCGCGCAAGCGCATGATCGCCGTGGTGTCGTCGCCACTGCGATGATGCGTCATCGCAATAACATAGAGGCTGCGTACCTGTTCCACTGCGTTGCCCGGCGCGAAGCGCACGCGCCAATGCTGCGCGGTTTGCGCGGCGGCGAGGGCGGTCTGATTGTCGCCATTGGTGCCAAGCAGGCTGCTGTAGTTGTCGAGATCGTCGGCCAGGCGCAAGGCCTCGCCGGTGTTGACCGGTTCGGCGCCGGCCACGCCGGCGCGCATCAATTCGAGTGCGATGGCGGTTTCGCCCAGTTCCGAATAGAGGTTGCCGAGCAGCCGCTGCATGGTCCTGACGACGACGGGATCGGCCTGGGTGTCGAGCTGCGCGCGCGCCGCATCGAGCAGGCTGCGCACGCTGACTTCGCGGCTGAGCGTGTATTCGGGTGCGGCGGCGGAAAACGCCGCGCTGAGAAAATCCAGCGATGCGCGTGCGCTCGCCGCGTCGCGTTCGGCGGCCTTTTGCGCCCGTTCCGCCGCCGCCTCGGCGAGCGCGGAGCGGTCGCGTTCGGCTTGCAGGCGCCAGACGAAGCCGGCCAGGACCACGACCGCGACCAGGCCGGCGGCAAATGCCACGCGGTTGCGCGCGACGAACTTGCGCAGGCGGTAGCGGCGGGTCCAACGCGCGGCGCGCACCGGCCGCCGTTCGCGGTAGCGCGCCAAGTCGTCCGCGAACTCGATCGCGGTGGAATAGCGCTGCGCGGGCAGCGCGGCGGTGGCCTTGGCGAGGATGCCGGCGAGCTCCGCATCCAGCGCCAGCGGCGCGACCCGCGGCGGCGCGGTGTCGCGCGCATGGCGGCGGCCGGTCAGCACCTCGCGCAGCAGCACGCCCAGGCTGTAGATGTCGCTGGCGGTGGTGATCGCGCGGCCGTCCTGCTGTTCGGGACTGGCGTAGCCCCGGCTGTAAACGCGCGTGGAGGTGTCGCGTCGTGCGCTTTCCTCGCCGGCTTCGATCAGGCGCGCGATGCCGAAGTCGAGCAGTTTCACCGTGCCGTCGCGCGTCACCAGCACGTTGCCCGGCTTGATGTCGCGATGCACGATCAGGTGGCTGTGCGCGTGCGCGACCGCGTCGAGCATGGCGTCGAACAGCGCCAGCCGGGTGCGCAGGTCCGGCGCCTGCTGCGCGACGTAATGCAGCAGGGGCAGGCCATCGACGTATTCGATCGCGAGCCAGGGCTGGCCGTCGTCGGTTTCGCCGCCGTCGAGCAGGTGCGCGATGTTGGGATGATCCAGGCCCGCCAGGATCTGGCGCTCCTGGCGCAGGCGGCGCGAGGACTCCTGCGTCGGAAACCCGCGCAGCAGTTTGATCGCGACCTGGCGGGTGAACTGGCCATCCGCGCGCTCGGCGAGGAAAACCGTGCCCATGCCGCCGGCGCCGAGTTCGCGCAGCAGGCGGTACGGACCGAGCCGCCCGGCACGCGTTGCCGGCGTCGCGGCGGCGCTGCCGGCAATCACCTGCGGCAGGACATCATCGTCCTCGGCGTCGGCGTCGAGCATGCGCGCCAGGCGCGCGCGCGCGTCCGCATCCAGCGCGAGCGCGGCCAGCGCCTGCCCGCGCTCGCTGTCGGGCAAGGCCAGCAGGCGCTCGAAATGTGGTGCGAGCGAAGCCAGCGACGTCATGGGTCATGCCGCCAATGCGCTGCGCAGCCAGGCGCGAGCAAGGCGCAGGTCGTTATCGATGGTCGCTTCGGAGAGTTCAAGGCTGGCGGCGGCCTCGGCACGGCTGAAGCCGCCAAAGTAGATGAGTTCGACGATCTGCGCGCGGCGTGCGTCGAACTGCAGCAGTTCGCGCAGCGCATCGTCGAGTTGCACGAGGTGGGTGTCGGTTTGCGGATCGGGCACGCCCAGCGCCGCCTCCAGTTCGACATGCTCGGCACCACCGCCGCGCTTGCCAGCCAGGCGCCGACGCGCCGCATCGACCAGCACCTGCCGCGTCGCCTGCGCGGCGACATGGAAGAAATGGCGGCGGTCCTGCCAGTCCGCGTCCGAGCCGAGCAGCCGCAGCAGCGCTTCGTGCGCGACTTCGGTGGTGCTGAACGTGGCGCCGGGCGCCTGCCGCAGGGACTGCGCGGCGATCGCGCGCACGTTCGCATAAACGCGTTCGACCAGCGCCGCACGCGCGGTCGCGTCGCCGCCGCGCCAGGCGACGATCAGTTGCGTCAGGTCGTGATCGTCGGCCGCGTGCGTCGCCGTGCTGTTTGCTGCAGGCTGGCCGTGAGGTTCCAGCGGCTGATTCATGGTGTCCCCAAACACTGCGCGCCGATCATAGCGCAATGCGCGCCGCGCGGTGCCCGGCAAACCCGATCACACCCAGTCGCGCGGCTTGAGGTAATCGGCGAGCCGAGCTTCCGGCGATCCCGCCGCCGGTGCGTAGGCGTATTCGAAGCGAACGCGCGGCGGCAGCGACATCAAGATCGACTCGGCGCGACCGCCTGACTGCAGGCCAAACAAGGTGCCGCGGTCGTAGACCAGGTTGAATTCCACGTAACGGCCGCGCCGGTAGAGCTGGAATTCGCGCTCGCGCTCGCCGAACGGGGTACTTTTGCGTTTCTCCACGAGGGGCAGATAGGCATCGAGGAAGCCATCGCCGACCGCGCGCTGGAAGGCGAAGCAGCGCTCGAAGCCCCTTTCGTTCAGGTCGTCGAAGAACAGGCCGCCGACACCGCGCGTCTCGTCGCGGTGCTTGAGGTAAAAATATTCGTCGCACCACTTTTTATACTTCGGATAGACGTCCGCGCCGAACGGCGCGCACAGGTCGCGCGCCACCGTGTGCCAGTGCACGACGTCCGCGTCGAACGGGTAGTACGGCGTGAGATCGAAACCGCCGCCGAACCACCACACCGGTTCGGCGTCCGGCGGGCGCGCCTGGAACCAGCGCACGTTCAGATGCGTGGTCGGCACATACGGGTTGCGCGGATGCAGCACCAGCGACACGCCGAGCGCGGTCCATGCCGCGCCGGCGAGTTGCGGACGCTGCGCGGTCGCTGCCGGGGGCAGGCGCGTGCCTTCGACTTGCGAAAAGTTCACGCCGGCCTGCTCGAACACCGCGCCGTCCTTGAGCACGCGCGTGCGTCCGCCGCCACGCAGATGGTTGCCTCGCAGATCGGCGCCGGTGGGCGGGCGCGTCCAGGCGTCTTCCACGAAACGCGCACCGCCGTCGGCGGTTTCCAGCGCCGCGCAGATGCGGTCCTGCAAATCGCGCAGGTAGGCTTCGACGTCAGCGCTGCGTTCGCGCATCGTGCTGTCCTTGTTCGATGAAATGACACCGCCGTGCGCGGCTCCGTCATGGTAGCAAACGCGCCGCGGCGCATTGCTATACTTTCGCCCCGTTGCAGATTTTTCGTCCGCGCGTGTCTCACCGCATCGTTCCGCTCGCGATCACCGCTTACACCGTCACCTGCGCCGCCGGCAGCGGGCGGGATGCGTTCGCGCGCGCGCTGCAATCGCGCGCATCGGGCCTGCGCGAAAACGATTTTGCGGATTGGCCGCTGCCGTGCTGGATCGGCCGCGTCGCAGGCGTCGAGGCCGCGCCGCTGCCGGCGGCGTGGGCCGCGTGGGAATCGCGCAACCATCGCCTTGCCTGGATGGCGCTGAACGAAGACGGATTCCGCGAACGCGCGCTCGCCGCGATCGAACGGCATGGTGCGACGCGCGTGGCGTTGATCCTGGGAACCTCGACGTCGAGCATCGGCGAAACCGAGCGCACCTACCGGGAACTCGGCGACGATGGCCGCTTCGATCCGTCGCAGCGTGCCAGTCGCGTGCACGAAACGCACGCGCTCGGCGCTTTCGTGCAACAGGCGCTGGGGCTGGAAGGCCCGTGCCTGACCATCGCCACGGCCTGTTCGTCCAGCGCCAAGGTGTTCGCCAGCGCGCAGCGCCTGATCCATGCAGGGCTGGTCGATGCCGCCATCGTCGGCGGCGCGGACACGTTGTGCGGCAGCGTTTTGTACGGCTTCAACGCGCTGGAACTGGTGTCGCGCGAGCCGTGCCGACCCTTCGACGCGGCCCGTTCCGGGCTGTCGCTCGGCGAGGCGGCCGGATTTGCGTTGCTTGAAAATATACAAGTGGACAAATCCGCGCCGCGCCTGCTCGGTTATGGCGAGTCGGCCGACGCACACCACATGTCGGCGCCGCATCCGCAGGGCCTTGGCGCCGAACAGGCGATGCGCGAGGCGCTGGCACGTGCGGGCATTGCGGCGGGCGAGGTCGACTACATCAACCTGCACGGCACGGCGAGCCGGCAGAACGACGAGGTGGAGGCGATGTTGGTTGCGCGCCTGTTCCCGGCGAACACGCACGCGAGTTCGACCAAGGGCTGGACCGGGCACACGCTTGGCGCCGCCGGCATCGTCGAGGCCGTCGTCGCCTTGCTGGCGCTGGAGCGCGGTTTCGCCCCCGGCACGCTGAACGCACGCAATCTCGATCCGGCCTGCGGCCCGCAGATCCGCATCGACAATGCGCAGTGCGCAGTGCGCGTGGCGTTGTCCAACTCGTTCGGCTTCGGCGGCAACAACTGCTGCCTCGCATTCGCGGCAGGCACGGCATGAGCGCCGTGCTGGACATCGGTATCGAAGGCATCGGCGTGTGGGCGCCGGAGTTGCCGGACTGGCTGGCCGCGCAAAGTATGTTTGTGGAAAATGCATCCAGCCTCGCCGCGCCCCCGGCGCGGCCCGCCGCAACAGTGCTCGCACCGGGCGAACGCCGGCGTGCGCCGGAATCGGTACTGATCGCCGTTGAGGCCGCGCAGCAGGCCTGCGCGATGGCGCATCGCGAAGCACGTGAACTGCCGCACGTTTTCGCTTCGGCCTATGGCGATCTCGCGATCAACGATTACCTGTGCGCGACGCTGGCGCGAGCACCGGGCGAGGTGTCGCCGACGAAATTCCACAATTCCGTGCATAACGCGCCGGCCGGTTACTGGGCGATCGCCAGCGGTTGCACGCGCGCGTCCACGGCGGTGAGCGCCGGCGCGTCGAGTTTTGGTGCGGGTCTTCTGGAAGCGGCAGTGCGCGTCTGCGGCGAATCCGAACCGGTTTTGCTGGCCGCCTACGACGTCGCGGCCTGCGGACCGCTGCGCGACACGATCGCCAGCCGCAGCGTGTTCGCGTCGGCATTCGTGCTCGCGCCGTGGTCGCCGCGCGCCGTTGCCCGCGCGCGGCTGCAAGTCGGCGCCGGAGCGGCCACGCTTGCGCCGCTGCCATCGCTCCTGCACGCTAGCCACACGGGCAATCCTGCCGCGGCGAGCCTGCCGTTGTTGGTAGCGTTGGCGCGGCGCGAACCCGTCTCGTTGCGCATCGCCGCGGCGCCGTCGCTGCATCTGAACCTGGAGATTTCGTTTTGACCGAACTGAAAGACCGCTGCGCCGTGGTGGTGATTCCGGCGCTGAACGAGGAACGTGCGATCCGCGCGGTTGCGCAGGACGCGCTGGCGCACTGTGGAAAAGTGATCATTGTGGACGACGGCTCCAGCGACGGCACCGGCGCGGCGATCGCGGACCTGCCGGTCGAATGCATCCGCCACGATGCGCCGCAGGGCAAGGCCAGCGCGTTGCTGGACGGTTTCCGCCGCGCGCTGGAACTCGGCGCGGCCGGCGTGCTGACGATGGATGGCGACGGCCAGCATGCCGCCGCCGACCTGCCGCGCCTGCTTGCCGCGGCGGAAAAATATCCGGGCCGCATCGTCATCGGCGCGCGCCTGCAGGGCCGCGATGCGACGCCGGGCAAGAACCGCTTCGGCAACCGGCAGGCGGATTTCTGGGTGTCCTGGGCCTGCGGCGCGCCGGTGGTCGATTCGCAGAGCGGCCAACGCTTTTACCCGCGCGCGGCGGTGGAACTGGCGTTGCGCCTGCCGCATGGCGGTTTCGTGTTCGAGAGCGAAATCCTGATCGAGGCGGCGCGGCACGGCATGCACACCGTGTCGGTGCCGATCATGGCGCGTTACGCCGACGACCGGCGTGCCAGCCACTTCAAGCCGTTTCGCGACGTCAGCAAGATCACCGGCATGATCTCCTGGCGCCTGATTCGCGGCGGCATGATGCTGCCGTCGCTGTGGCGGTCGTGCACCCGGTCGCCGGTGATTGCCAGCGAAGTCTGAATCAGTTTTTCAAGAATTGCTGGGTGTATTCCGGTTTCTGTTCGCGTGCGAGCAACTCGCGCAGGCCTTCCGCCGGCGTGATTTCCTCGCGCAGCACGCGCTGCACGCCAGAGGCGATAGGCAGGTCGAGCGCGTGCGCCTGTGCCAGGCGCAGGATCGTATCGGCGGTTTCCACGCTTTCGACGACTTGGCCGATTTCCGCGACGGCCTGCTTGAGGCCGACGCCGCGGCCCAGCGCAAGGCCGAGACGCCGGTTGCGCGACAGGTCGCCGGTGCAGGTAAGGACGAGGTCGCCGAGTCCGGCAAGCCCCATCAGGGTTTCCGCGCGCGCGCCGAGCGCGGCGCCCAGGCGCAGCATTTCGTTGAGGCCGCGTGTGATCAGGCCCGCGCGTGCGTTCAATCCCAGGTTCATGCCGTCGGCGACGCCGGTCGCCACCGCGAGCACGTTTTTCATCGCGCCGCCGAGTTCGGCGCCGATCATGTCGGAGCCAGTGTAGGCGCGAAAACGCGGGCTGTGCAGCAAGTCCGCAATGCGCTGCGCGAAGTCAGCGTCGGCCGAATGCACGGTCACCGCGGTCGGCAGTCCTTGCGCGACTTCGCGTGCGAACGAGGGTCCGGTGACGATCGCGGCCGGTGCGGCGGGCAGGCGTTCGGCGGCGATCTCGTGCAGGAAGCGCCCCGATGGCGGATCGAAACCCTTGGTCGCCCAAACGAGGCCAGCGCCGGCCGGGAAGTGCGGCGCGATCGCTTCGAGCAGTCCGGCAAAGGCGTGGCTCGGCGTGACAATCAGCACGACATTCGCGCTGCGAACGGCAGCGGCCAGATCGGCGCTCAGGGTCAGCGCCGCGGGCAATTCAAGGTCGGGAAGGTAGCGCGTGTTGCGGCGCGTGTCGGCCATGCGCGCCATCGCCTGCACGTCGCGGCCCCACAACGTGGTCGGCACGCCATTGCGCGCGAGCACGGCGGCCAGCGCCGTGCCCCACGAGCCGGCGCCGAGTACGGCGACGGAAGGTTTACTCACGCGTTCGGTTGCGCGCCTTCGGCACGACGGCGCATCTGTTCGTCGTAGAGCGCCTCGAAATTGATCGGCTGCAGCAGGAAGGGCGGGAAACCGCCGTCCTGGATCATGTTCGCCACGGCGGTGCGCGCGTAGGGGAACAGCACGTTCGGGCAGAACGTGGCCAGCACCATGTCGCGGTTGGCCTGGTCGAATCCGGCCACGCCGAAAATGCCGGCCTGCTGCACTTCGGCCAGGTACGCGGTCTTTTCGGCGAGCTTGCAGGTCACGGTGACGGTCAGCACGACTTCGTAGACGTTGTCCCCCAACGTGCCGACCTGCTGTTGCAGGTTGAGCTGGACCTGCGACTGGCCCTGTTCCTGGAAGATGTGCGGGGCGCCGGGTACTTCGAACGAGGCGTCCTTGATGTAGACCTTCTGCAGCGACAACTGTGCGCCGGCGGTGGGGGTGGCTTGGGTGATTTCGTCGGCCATGGAGAACTCCGAATGCTTTGCGGGGAAAAAGGGCGCGGATTATCCCATGCGGCGTGAATCAACGCGAGTTTTTACTTGCTACCCTTGGCTGTCGGCAGCGCCGCTTCGCGCCATGCGCCCATGCCGCCGCCGAGCACGAAGACCTTGGCGAACCCGGCCTTGACCAGGCGCGCGGCGGCCTGCGCCGAAGTCGCGCCGGTCTTGCACACCAGCGCCACGGGCAATTCCTTGACCTTGGCCAGTTCCTTGTTTTCCGGATCGAACTGGCTCATCGCGACGTGGCGCGCGCCGGCGATATGGCCCTTCTCGAAATCGGCCGCACTGGACAAATCCACCAGCAGCGGATTTTCGCGGTTGATGAGCAGGGTCAGCGCGCCGGGGGTGAGTTCGCGGAAACCGCGGAAACGGCGCGCGACTTCATTGCCAATGATCGCCGCAATCAAGCCGGCGAAGGCCAGCGCGAGAAAAACATGGTGGGCCAGGAATTCCGGCAGACGTTGCAGAAACAGCGACATGGCGTGGCGCACACGGGGAAAGGCCGCGGATTATGCGGCAGCGCGCCGGTCCATGCCAGCGTTACGGCGTCGAATGCTGGGTGATGTCGGGTAGTCCCGACACCAGCAACCAGTGCTTCGTCTTCTCGTTGTAGCGCCACAACTGGTTGTCGACGATGCCGCGCTCGACCTGGGTATTGACGTTGACCAGGCTGATCTTGACCACCTGGCGCACCTCGTGCGGGCCGGCCGGCACCGGCGGCTGCTCGATGTAGGACGCGAAATGGATTTGCTTGTAGCGGTCGATGTCGAGCTGGCTCAGCGGATGTTTCTTCAGGGTTTCCGGATCGACGAACGGAACCGCCTGATTGATGTCGCCCCAGCGGATCGCGTTCGCGTACGCGTTCAAGGTCAACTCCAGCGCGCGGCTTTCCGATTGCGCGGTCATCGCCGTGCAACCGGCGAGCAGGACGAATCCGCAGGCGAGCAGGATGGTGCGCATGGTCGTTACTCCGGCGGCGACCGCGGCATTGTGCCGCAAATCGCGCGTCGATTCAGGGTTTGGAAATCGCCACGAAGCGCGCTTGCAGCGTGCACGCGTCCGCACCGTCGGCGAGCGGTACGCGGCAATCCACGCTCACGCGCGCGCGTGAGCGCGCAGCGAGCGCGGCCGTGAACGTTTCCCAGGATTCGCCTTCGGCCAGCCGCGCTTGCACGGTGAAATCGTCCCACACCGGTGCGAGATAGCGCACGGCGCTGTCCTGCACGTAGACGTCGCATGCGCTGCCGAGCGCGCGCAGCTTGAGCACGATCAGGCCCCAGCCGGCCAGGGTGAGCAGGCTCACCAGGCTGCCGCCGAACGCGCAACCCTTGTCGTTGATGTTCGGCGCGAGCGGTGCGGCGATGGTGAGGTGATCGCCGTCGTAGTCGCGCAGGCGCAACTGCATGGCGCGCGCTAGCGGGATTTGCGCGAGTATGGCGGCTTCGAGCGTGCGGATCGCGTCGGACATGGCCGCGCAGTGTGCGCAGGTCGCGGCATTCGTTCAAGTCCGTTAGCATGCCAACATGCCGGAAGCGAGACTCATCGAACGCAGTGTCCCTCTCGCCGGCGCGAGCGTGATCGTGACTCGGCCTGCCGCGTCCGCGGGACCGCTGCGGCGGCGCATCCGCACACTCGGCGGCGAACCCATCGGCCTGCCCGGCAGCAGGCTGCGCGCGGCGCCGGACCGCGCGGCGATCCGCACGGCGCTGATGACCGTGCGCGCTGCGGATGTCGCGATTTTCGTCAGTCCTGCCGCGGTGAAATTCGCATTCGCCGCGCTGCCGAAAATGCACTTTTCCCGCACGACGCGCGTGTGCGCGGTCGGTGCCGCGACCGCACGCGCCCTGCAGCGTCGCGGCATCCGCAATGTGACGTGGCCGCGCGAACGGCAGGACAGCGAAGGTCTGTTGGCGCTGCCGGAGCTGGGCAACTTGCGCGGTCGCCGCGTCGCCCTGGTCGGCGCACCCGGCGGCCGCGAATTGCTGGCGCAGACGCTGCGCGACCGGCGCGCGCGGCTGACGCGCATCGAGGTCTATCGCCGTGAAACCCCGCGTTATTCCGCGCGCCAGCTCGCGGCTCTGGAACAGTCTCCGGCACCCTTGCTGCTGCTCGTTTCCAGCGCCGAAGCGCTGGCCAACCTGCGCGCTGCGCTGCCACTGCAGCTGTTCGCGCGGCTGGCGGCGGGCGAGATCGTGGTCAGCAGCGAGCGCCTCGCCGCACTCGCACGCGCCAGCCTGTTCGCGAACGTGCACGTCGCTGCCGGACCCGCGCCGGCGGACTTGCTGAACGTGGCCACTGCGGCACTGGCGCGGCATCGCCTCTGAATGCACGTTTCGCGTTAGGATGGAAGCATGGACGAGTCCGCCAGCATCGCATCGGAAACCCCGCGCCGGCGTCGCGCGCCACTCGTCATCCTGCTTGTGCTGCTCGTTGCCGCCGCAGCTGCGGCCGCGTGGTGGCATTTCGCGCCCCCGCGTGTGGACACGGCCGCGCAGGTCGGCGTCTTGCAGGCGCAGGTGGAGAATCTCGAACACGGCATCGCGCGCATTCGCGGCAATACGGACACGTTCCGCGCGCGCCTGGACGACGGCGACAAGGTCGACGCCTCGGTGCGCCAGCAACTGCTCGCGCTCGGCCAGCGCGTGCAACTGGCCGAGGACGCGGTGGCGAATCTCGCCGACCGGCGCCTGGCCGGCCACGATGCGCTGGCCCTGGACGAAGCCGAATTGCTGCTCAATCTTGGCGGCGAACGCTACACCTTGTTCCACGACGCAACCGCGGCGATAGCGGCTTACCGCCTGGCCGACGCAGCCCTGGCCGAAGTCGACGATGCGGCGTTTTCCACCGTGCGCCAGAGCATCGCTGGTGAAATCGTCGCACTGAACGATTTGCACGCGGCCGATCCGCAAGTGCTGGTGGTGCGCCTTTCGCACCTGCGCGCGCAGGTGCCGGAACTGGCGCGGGGCGGCAGTTTGCCGCCGCCCGCGCCGGCCGCCGCGAACGAATCGTGGCTCGCGCGTCTGTTCGGCACGTTCGTGCGCGTAAGCCACGACACCGACACGGTGCAGGCGCAGTCCGCGGTGCGCGATATTTCCCTGGCCCGCGACCTGGCCGTGCTCGATCTGCGCGCCGCGCAAGCGGCGGCGCTGGCGCGCGACGATGCCGGCTTCCGCGCCGCGCTGGCCGAAGCACGCACGCAAATCGCCACCTCTTTCGATACGCAGGCCGCGCAGACCGCGGCAGTGTTGAAAGAACTCGATGCGCTGGCACAGGCCGAGCTCGCGCCGCCGGTGCCTGGCGTGCTCGGCACGGCGCTGCGCGAACTGCGCAACTTGCGCGCGACGCATGCTCTGGCCGCGGCGAAGACAGCGGGCAAACACGACGAGGCGAAAAAGTGAAACCGTGGATCATCTTGCTGGTACTTGTCGTCGTGGCGGCGGCGGCCGTCTTCGGTTGGCAGGCGCTGGCCGTCGACCCCGGCTTGCTCTCGATCCGCCTCGGCCGTACCCATATCGAAACCACGCTGGTCTTCGCGATACTCGTCCTGCTCGCCGCATGGATTGTGCTCGGTTTGCTCTGGCGCGGACTGCGCTGGCCGTTGCGCGCGTGGAAATCACGCAGCCAGCGCCGTGGCCGCGAACGTTTCGCCACGGGCCTGACCGCGCTGGTCGAAGGCGATCATCGGCGCGCCCTGCGTGCGCTGGAAAAAGCCTCGCACCATCCTGAATTGCACGCGCCGGCCCTGCTCGCGACCGCACGCGCGGCGCACGCACGCGGCGATGCCGAGCGTACCGAGGCGGCGCTGGATGAAGCGGCTGCGCATGCTCCGGCGGCGGCGCTCGCCCTACGCGCACAGTTCCTGCTCGAGTACGGCAACGCCGAGGCGGCGCTCGCCCTGCTCAAACCGGCCGCCGACCAGAACGACCTGCCGCCGGTCGGCTGGCGCCTGCTTGCCGAAGCCGCGCTGCTGACCGGGGACAGCGCGCTTGCCCTGCGCGCGGTGGATGCGCTCGCCACGAGCGACGCGCTGACCCCCGAAGCGCTGGTCGCGCTGCGCGCGCGCGTGCTCGCCGCCGCCCTCGCGGTAGCACCGGATAGTGAAGCATTGGCTGAATTGTGGTCGGGATTGCCGCGTGCGCAGCGTGCCATGCCCGAGGCGATCGCGGCTTATGCGCGGCGCGCCGCCGCGCTCGGCCAGCCGCTGGCGGCGATGGACGAGATCGAATCGGCATTGCGCAAGCAATGGTCCGAGCGCCTCGCCGCGGTCTGGGGCCAGCTCGGGCCGGCGCATGCGGATACGCGCCTGGCGCGTGCCGAAGGCTGGCTCAGCGCGCAGCCGGACAGTACTGCCCTGCTGCTCACGCTCGGGCGCTTGTGCGTGCAGGGCAAGCTCTGGGGCAAGGCACGCGAGTACCTGGAGCGCGGCCTGGCGCTTTCGCCGTCGGCGCCGTTGTGGGAGACGCTCGGCGATTGCATGACCGGGCAGGGCAACGCCGCGAACGCGGCGGTGTGCTACCGCAACGCGCTGCGCATCGCGCGCGGCGAAGCGACGCAGGAGTTGTCCGACGCGGCGCGTGCGCCACTGGATACGCGCGCCAGCATCGCCGAAGAGCGCGATGCGCATGGCATGCCCAGACTGGCGATTCCGAAAGAGAGTTGAACTCGTGCAAAGCAGACCTTCCAGGCCGGGCACGCCGACGACAGGCCGATAAGAAGAGGAGAGAGCAATGAGCAAGGCAATGCGTTTTTTTGTGACGCTTTTGGTTCTGTCTTTCCCGCTGCTCGCGGCGGGCGCGCCGGGAGCCAGCCGCTATCTCTTCGTATGGGCAATGCAAGCCAAGCATCCTCTTGCCACGGTCATGGAGATGACGCCGGCCGACATTCCCGCACGGCGCAGCGGGTTGGGGTTGGGCAAGGATTTCCTGGCGGTTTTCGACGTCGGCTCCGGATCGTCGTTTGGCAAACTCGTCGCGCTGCTACCGGTCGGTGACGCAGTACAGGCGCATCACACGAACTACGCGATGCCTGCAAACGAAATTCTTTATGCCAACGACTGGCTCGCGAACAGCACCTACGTCTTCGACCTGCATGATCCCGTGCATCCGCGGCTTGTGCGCAAATTTGGCAACATCGGCGACTTTGGCTATCCGCACTCGTTTGCCTATCTCGCCAACGGCGATACGCTGGCGACCTTTCAGTATTCCGGCGGATACAATCACGCTGCGGGCGGGCTGGTGGAGTTCGATCCTCAAGGCAAGGTCGTGAAAACCGCCTCGGCGGCTGCGCAGGGGCATGCCAACATTCGCCCGTACAGTTTGGCCGTCGACGAGAAGCTCGACCGCGTCGTCACCGGCAGCGCGGACATGATGGGAGCACAGGTCAGCCATGTCGCGCAGGTTTGGCGACTCTCCGACCTGAAGTTGCTCAAGACCATGCCGCTGCCGAAGGCACCAGACTGGTATTACGACACGGCGGCCGATTCGTCGGAGCCCCGCGTGCTGGCTGATGGCAAGACGGTCGTAGTACCGACTTTCAATTGCGGGTTGTTTCTGGTTCGGGATCTGGCGGGCGACGATCCGTCCTTGCAGCATGTTTATGACTTCGGCTACCGCGGGTGCGAGGTACCCGTGGTGGTGGGCGACTATTTCGTGGAAGCCGCGCAAAGCGGGCACGCGATCGTGAGCCTGGACATGCACGATCCGGAACATCCGCGTGAGGTCGACCGCATTCTTCTGCCGCCGGACGAGTATCCGCATTGGCTGGCGTTGGAGCCGGGCGGAGAGCGCTTGGCAATCACGGGCTACGGCGCGCTCAATACCAAGGTTCGTTTTGCCACGATCGATCGCCATACCGGGAAATTGACGCTCGCCGCGGCGACCATCGACATGACGCGTGCATGGCCGGACGGCTGGCAGGGCAGCGCCATTCCGCATGGAGTCGTCTTCAGCAATCCTTGAAGAATCGAGCGACAAGCAATTCAGGCGGCGCCGCGCGTGCGACGCGAGGGATCAGATATCGCCGTCGCTCGCCCAGCCCTCGCCCGTGCCGCGGTTGTATACGAAATCGCCTGGCAGGACATTCCCGGCGGGAATCGAGTCCTGCGCCGCAAGTTCGGCGTAGATCGGGGTGAAATCCGGCGCGGTCGCATCCATCAACTGCTGATAGCTGTCGATGACGAAATAGGTTTTCTGGTAGGTGTCGATGCGGTAGCGCGTGCGCATGATGCGCGTAAGGTCGAAGCCGAGCCGGTTCGGCGCGGACGATTCCAGGCAGTGGATCGACTCGCCTTTCGAGCTGACGATGCCCGAACCGTAGATGCGCAGGCCGTCGTCCTGCTTGATCAATCCGAACTCGACCGTGTACCAGTACAAGCGCGTGAGATTGACCAGCGCCTCCGCGCCGATGCCGTGCGCCTTGACGCCGCCGCGGCCATACGCCTGCATGTAATCGGCGAAGGCGGGATTGAGCAGCAGCGGCACATGGCCGAACAGGTCGTGGAACAGGTCCGGTTCGCTGATGTAATCGATCTGGTCCGGGCGGCGGATCCACCAGGTCACCGGGAAGCGCCGGTTCGCGAGGTGCTCGAAAAAGGTGAGTTCCGGCAGCAGGCCTTCGACGCCGATCAATTCCCAACCGGTGGTCTTTTTCAGGACGCGGTTGAGATCCTCGAATTTCGGGATCGCGTCCGGCGTCATGCGCAGGCGGCGCTGGTTGTCGAGGAATTCGCGCGCGGCGCGATCCACCAGCACCTGTTGCTGGCGCTCGAACAATTGCGCCCAGGTCGCGTGGTCTTCGGGCGCATAGCTCGCCCAAGGCTGCTCGACCACGGCCGTGGTGTAGACCGGCACATTGCCCTTGTCGGTTTGCAGGTGTTCGACGCGGCGCGGCTGGGCGTTCATGACCGCATTTTACCACCGCGCCATCAATGCAGCGTTTCGCCGTCGTCGCGGCGTGCGCGCAGGGGCACCACGTTGTCGCCGCCACGTTGCGCCGTGCGCGGGCCGTCCCACAGTACCGGGACGTTTTCGGGCCGCGGCAAATCGAGTTCCGGATCCAGCGCCTGCAGTTCGGCTTCTTCTTCCTCGATTTCCCAGCTATAACGCTTGCGCGTCGGCTGCGGATCGCGCCAGTGCCACAGGAACGCGGCGATCAATCCCGCCAGCGCGCCGAACAGGTGGTACTCGAACGACACCTGTGGATCGCGCGGCAGCACGGTCATGACCATGCCGCCGTAGAGGAAGAACACGGTCAGGGCGATGGCGATGGCGAGGCGGTCGCGGCGCAGCAAGCCCATGAAGAACAGGAAGAACATGAGTCCATGCGCGATGCCGCTGATGCCGACATGGATCGACGGCCGCGCCCACAGCCATACGCCGATGCCGGAGACGATCCAGATGAACGGCAGCGCGAGGCGCGTCGCGCGCGGATAGGCGTACAACGCGAGCGCGGCGAGCAGGCCCAGCGGCAGCGTGTTCGACATCAGGTGCGCGAACGAGGCGTGCACGAACGGCGCGGTAAGGATGCCGATCAGGCCGTGCGGATCGCGCGGGCGGATGCCGAGGTCGTCCATGTCCCAGCCGAGCAGCCAGGCGCCGAGCCAGGCCAGCCAGATGCCGGCGACCAGCCCGGCCGCGCCGACGCTCGCCCAGAACACACGCTCGCGGTCGCGGCGGACTGCGGCGATGCTGGGCTCGGCGAGCACGGGTGCGGAAGTCATCTTCCCAACATAGGGCGTTTTACGGTGGACGCAAGGCCGCTTGTTATCATGCGCACATGAATAATCCTGTCGTCCATCTCAAGATCGAGCGCCGTTCCAACCATCCGTGGATTTTCCAGAAGATGGTGGAGAAGCCCGATCCGAAACCCAAACCCGGCAGCATCGTCGACATCGTCGATCGCGATGGAACCTTTGCCGGACGTGGCTTCTACAACGGCCATTCGCGCATCGCGTTGCGCGTGCTCAGCGCCGATCCGGACGAAGCGATCGACGAAAGCTTCTTCGCGCGCAAGATCGACGCGGCCGTGCGCCTGCGCCGCGAAACCCTCAAACTCGACGCGGTGACGGATGCGTATCGCGTGATCCATTCCGAGGGCGATGGGCTGTCGGGTTTGGTCGTGGATCGTTTCGCGCATACGCTGGTCGTCGAATACTTCTCGGCCGGGTTTTTCAAGCAGCGCGACCTCATCAAGCGCGTGTTGCTGCAACACTTTCCCGATGCGGAAATCTATGCTTTTGCCGAAGACCACGTGCAAAAGCAGGAAAGTTTCGACCTTGCGCATCCGCCCGCGCCGAAGCCTGCGGTCATCCACGAGCACGGCGTGCAGTTCCATGCCGCGCCGGGCAGCAAGCACAAGACCGGATTCTTCGCCGACCAGCGCGACAACCGCCTGTTGCTGTCGGAGTTTTGCGCGGACAAGCGTGTGCTCGACCTGTGCTGCAACTCCGGCGGCTTCGGCATCTATGCCAAGGCGCGCGGCGGCGCAGAGGAAGTCGTCGGCATCGACCTGGACGAGGAAATCCTCGGCATCGCGGAGCAGAACGCACGGCTCAACAAGGTGCGCGTGAAATTCATCCAGGCCGACATCTTCGCCTGGCTGCGCGACACGGCGAGCAATCCGGCGAAGAAATTCGACGTCGTGATCCTCGATCCGGCCAAGATGACGCGCGACCGCGAACAGGTGATTCCGGCGCTGAAGAAATACCTGGACATGAACAAGCTCGCGCTCGGCGCGGTCAAGCCCGGCGGGATGTTCCTGACCTGTTCGTGCACGGGTCTGGTCAGCGAGGAACAATTCCTCGACATGCTGCGACGCGCGGCGTTCTATGCCAATCGCACGGTGCAGGTGTTGAAGGTGACCGGCGCGGGCCCGGATCATCCCTGGCAGGCGCACGTGCCCGAGTCGCGTTACCTGAAAGCGGCGTTCTGCCGCGTGGAATAAGGCCCGGTGCTACACTGTCGCGCCTTTTCCGCGCGAGTGTCGTCATGACCGTATCCGGCAAGCCTTCCCTTTGCGCCGCCGCCGCGCCGACTTCGCCCGCGGTCACGCGCGAGCAGGCGCTGGACGCGGTGCGCACGCTCTTGCGCTGGGCCGGCGACGAACCCACCCGCGAGGGCCTGCTCGACACGCCCAAGCGCGTGGTCGACGCCTATGGCGAATGGTTTTCCGGCTACAAGGAAGATCCGCAGGAGTACCTGCGCCGCACGTTCGAGGAAGTCGCC
>DATJIL010000027.1:0-9234 GCA_035493385.1 Rudaea sp. | reverse complement strand
CCGCAAGGACGAGTTCGCGCGCGCCAAGAAAGGCAACGAGCAGGCCATCCTGAAAGCCATCGCGGACGGCGTCATCGAGTGCTACTACAACTCCGGTCCCGAACGCGTCGACGCGCTGAGCGTCGGCCGCAAGAAAGGCCGCATGATCCTCAGCACCGCCAGCGGCAAGGCACAGATACTGATCGACCGCGCGATCGCGCGCCTCGGCGCGACCGCACCGCGCGGTTTCGTCGAAGCCTGCGGCGTGACGTTCCCGAACAAGGATCCGGCTTCGGTGCCGGCGATCAGTTCGCAGTACGAATCCAACGTGAAGGGCCTGTACATCGTCGGCGCACTCGGCGGCTATCCGCTGATCAAGCAGGCGATGAACCAGGGTTACGAAGTCGTCGAGTACATTCTCGGCAACAAGGTCGAGCCGGCCGACGAACCGCTGCTCAAGGCCAAGTTCGCAAAGATGCCGGGCTTCCGTTCCGTGGACGAGGCGCTCGCGCGCATCCAGAAGAACGTGCCATTGCTGGCCGCGATCACGCCGCTGCAGTTGCGCGAGTTCATGCTCGATTCCGACATCCGCACGCCGGCGCCAGGCGAGACGATCTTCGCGCGCAACGATTACACGAACACGTTCTTCAGCGTCGTCGATGGCGACGTGCAGGTGGTCGTCGACGAAGCGTCGAACAAGCGCGTATCCCTGCGCCGCGGCGAATTCTTCGGCGAAATGAGCCTGATCTCGGGCCGCCGCCGCTCCGCGACCGTGCTGGCCGGCGCGAACTGCGTGCTGATCGAAACGCCGCGCCGCTCGATGAACCGGTTGATCGCGTCGGTCGAGGCGGTCAAGCGCCATATCGACGAGGTGTTCATCCTGCGCGCGCTGCAATCGCGCTTCGCGCCGGAAGCCAGCGCCGAACAACTCGCCGACGTGGTCGCCGGGGCGCGGCTGGAAAAGTTCAAGGCCGGCGACGTGCTGTTCAATGAGGGCGAAGTCGGCGACAGCCTGCACCTGGTCCGCGTCGGCTCGCTCACGATTTCGCGCAACATCGGTGGCAAGGACGTGGTGCTCAGCTATGTGCCCGCCGGCAACTACGTCGGCGAGATGGCCCTGATGGGCGAGTCGCGGCGTTCGGCGACGGCGCGCGCGGCGATCGCCAGCGAAACCGTGCGCCTGGACGGCGAATCGTTCAAGAAGCTCGTGAACCGCATTCCGGTGCTGCGCCTGCGCCTGCAATCCGAATACCGCCAGCGCACGGCAGCGAACCTGGCCATGCAGGCATTGCCCAGCGGCGGCGACATCATCTCGTTCCTGCTCGCGCAGGGTGCCGGCGAAGCGACCGACATCCTGCTCATCGACGAATCGCTGTGCGTGCGCTGCGACAACTGCGAAAAGGCCTGCGCCGAAACCCACGGCGGCACCTCGCGCCTGAACCGCGAGGCCGGCCCGACCTTCGCCAGCGTGCACGTGCCGACCTCGTGCCGGCACTGCGAGCATCCGCATTGCATGAAGGACTGCCCGCCGGACGCGATCCACCGCGCGCCGAACGGCGAAGTTTTCATCGCCGACAACTGCATCGGCTGCGGCAACTGCGAGCGTAACTGCCCGTACGGCGTGATCCACATGGCGTACAAGCCGCCGAAGAAGCCGGGACTCATCCAGTGGCTGCTGTTTGGCCGCGGTCCTGGTCCCGGCGAAGCGCCACACGACGCCCACGACCATGCCGAGGGCGAGATAAAGAAGGCGGTCAAGTGCGACATGTGCAAGGACGTGCATGGCGGCCCGGCTTGCGTGCGTTCCTGCCCGACCGGCGCCGCGATCCGCATCTCGCCGGAGGAATTCCCGGCCTACGCGCAATCGCGAAGCTGATGGCCAGCCACGATTCCATCCTTACCTATGCGCGGTCGCGCTATTTGTGGATCGCGCTGGCACTCATGCTCGCCTCGCTGGTCGCCTACATCGCCTACGATCCGGGTGGTCCGCCGAATGGCGGCACCTGGCTCGGCTACACGCTGGGCACCATCGGCGCGGCGCTCATCGTCTGGCTCATGCTGTTCGGCATGCGCAAGCGCAACTATCGGAACAGTCCCGGCACGCTGCGTGGCTGGCTGTCGGCGCACATCTACCTCGGCACGTCGCTCATTCTGGTCGTGTTGCTGCACAGCGGATTCCAATTCGGCTGGAACATCCACACCTTCGCCTTCGTGCTCATGCTCGTGGTGATCTTCTCGGGCTTCTTCGGCGTCTACGTCTACTTGCGCTATCCGAACCTGATGACGCGCAACCGCGACAGCGCCACGCGCGCGGCCATGCTCGACGAAGTCGCCGAGATCGACCAGAACGCGTTGGCCCTGGCGGACGGCATCGACCCGAAGATCCACGCCGTCGTGCTGCGTTCGATCCAGAACACGCGCCTGGGCGGCGGCGTGTGGACGCAGTTGCGCGCCCGCGACGGCTCGGACATCGCGCTGGATTCATTGCATGCGTCGCTGGCCGAACGCGACAAGCGCTCGGAGATGAAGACCACGGAAATGCCGACCATGTTCGCGATGGTGGACTTCCTCGCCGGCCGCGCCACCGACAAGCAGGGCGAGGCGATGCGCTCGCTGATCGACCTGATCTCGCGCAAGAAGGGCCTCGCGTCCAAGGTCGCGCGCGACATGCAGTACCAGGCCATGATGGAAATCTGGCTGTACATCCACGTACCGTTGTCGTTCGCGCTGCTGGCGGCGCTGATCGCGCACATCGTGTCGTCCTTTTTTTACTGGTAGGCGATACGCATGCGCTGGCTGATCCGTCGAGTGTTGAAGAAGGGCAAGGGCGCCGTCTCCTACGAGGAGGACGTCCACTACGGCGACGTGCTTACGATCGGGCGCGCGGCGGACCAGGCCATCTTCCTGCCGGATCTGCGCGTCGCGCTCAACCACGCGCGCGTGACCCAGCTTTCCAGCGGCCAGTACAAGATCGAATCGCTGATCCTCGCCGGCATCCGCGTCAACGACGCGATCACCTACACCACGACCGCCGATGCCGGCGCCGTGGTGGCGATCGGCAATACGCGCCTGACCCTGCTCGCCGCGCCGCAGGATTATGACGCCGCGATCGAGGTATCCACGCTCGACAAAAGCGAACAGAAAGCCGAAAGCGCCCAACGCGCGAAGCCGACGCGGCTGGCGCAAACCGGATTGAGCAAGCGCCGACCGTCCTGGATCCTGTTTACGGCGATCCTCGTTTTTGGCTTGATCCTGCCGATGATCGGCCATTTCATACCCGGCTTCGGGCAGATGCTGCGGCGCGTGCCGCTGCTGCCAAGCACGCAAAGCTGGAATCCCGGCCCGATAGACGCCGCACATCGCTTCTTCGCCAACGACTGCACCAAGTGTCATCAGCAGGCGTTCCTGACCGTGCGCGACAAGGCTTGCCTGGCCTGCCACGCGAACACCGCCGCGCATGCCGACCCGGCCAGGTTCAACCTGCCGCAGCTTGGCAACGCGCAATGCCGGAGTTGCCACCAGGATCATCAAGGCCTGCGCGGGTTGATCCGCACCGATCAGCGTTTGTGCTCGAGTTGCCATATCGACCTGAAGGCGCGCACCAAGGACGCCAGCACGTTCGCCGATGTCGGCGACTTCGGCACGAATCATCCGCAATTCAAGGTGAACCTGCCGCAGTGGGACGCGAACGGGAAATTCGCGCCCGCGCGCACAGTATGGGCCGCAGACCTCAAGGAAAACTCGGGACTCAAGTTCAACCACGAAAAGCACCTGAAGCCCGACGGAGTGAACACGCCGAACGGCCATCGCGTGCTCACCTGCGCGACCTGCCACGTGCCGGATGCCGGCGGCGCAAAGATGCGGCCGGTGAATTTCGAGGCCATGTGCCACGACTGCCACAAGCTCGGCTTCGACACGCTCGCGCCGGATCGCGAAGTGCCGCATGGCAAGGTCGCGGCCGTCGCCTACACCCTGAACGAGTACTACGCCAAAGTCGCGCTGGAAGGCGGCTACCAGGATGCACGCTCGCCCGACATCGTGCAGCAGCGCCGCCGCCCCGGATCGCCGCCGCTGTCGCAGCAGCAACAGCAGGAAGCGCTCGCCTGGGCACGCCAGCGCGCGGGCGAAGCCACCGACAGCCTGTTCACCGGCAAGGCCTGCAGCACCTGCCACAAGGTCACGGCACCGCGCACGGCCGACGACACCTGGCACGTCGCGCCCGTGCGCGTATCCGGCGTGTGGTACGCAGACGCCAAGTTCACGCACGCCAGGCACACCACGGTCAAATGCGAGGACTGCCACGGCGGCGCGCCGAAATCCACGCAGTCCAGCGACCTGCTGATTCCCGGCATCGACAACTGCCGCACCTGCCACGGCGGGGCCAAGGCCAAGGACAAGGTCGCGACAACGTGCATTGCCTGCCACGACTATCACCAGTCGCCAACGCTGAAAATGGGTACGTTATGACCCCTGCCTTGGGTTATGATCGCGGGACAGGGGAACAGGCAGCGCCGACGCTGGCGTAGCGGCGGCGCGAGGCACCGCGCTTGGGGAGAAGAGCGATGCGCACAAGCAGGATTTTGTGGCTGGCGCTTGCCATGGCGGCATTCGGCGGCTGCGGCGGCGGCAGCAATTCAGCCAGTACCGAAGGCACCGCGCCGCCTCCACCACAGTCCACGCCGGATTCCGGCTGCACCGGATCATGCGCGAGCGCGCAGACGTTCCTGAGCGCAACCGACGTGCAGACCGCGATCGCACAGGCCGCTGCCGAAGCGCAGGCTCAGGGCAAGCCCGCCGTCATCGCCGTGGTCGACCGCGTCGGCAACGTACTCGCGGTCTATCGCATGACCGGCGCGCCAGACACGATGACGATTACATCTGGGCGCAACGTGGTCGGCGGACTGGAAGGACTCGCCGTCCCGAGCGAGCTGGCCGCCATCGCCAAGGCCGTCACCGGTGCGTACCTGTCCAGCGAAGGCAACGCGTTCTCCACGCGCACCGCCAGCCAGATCGTGCAGGAACATTTCAATCCCGGCGTGCGCGGCACGCCTGCCGGTCCGCTGTTCGGCGTACAGTTCTCGCAACTGCCCTGCTCCGACCTCGCCACGCATTTCTCTACCGGCACCGGCGTCGGTCCGCACAATTCGCCGCTCGGCCTTGCCGCCGATCCGGGCGGATTCCCTTTGTATAAAAGTGGAACACCGGTCGGCGGCATTGGTGTCGCCGCCGACGGCGTGTACGGCCTCGATCCGGATGTGATGGACAAGGATCGCAACATCGACGAACTGATCGCGATGGCCGGCACCTACAGCTTCGGCGCACCCGCCGACCGCCGCGCCGACACGATCACCGCCGGCGGCATCAGCCTGCGCTTCAGCGATGTCGGCTACTCCGACCTCGCCTCGCATCCGCAAAGCGCGCCGCCGTATTCGGCGCTTGCGGGTGCGCTGATGAAGGTACCGGGCTACTTCGACGGCAGCGCGATTTTGACCGGCACCGCGTTCGGCCAGATCGCCTCGGGCGTGCGTCCCGCCGACGCATACTATTCCGGCCTCGACGCCTTTGTGCTCGACGACGGCCACGGCGACAACCGCTATCCGCCGATCGCCGGCACCGACGGCGCGAACGCGCTGACCGCGCACGAGGTGCAGACGATCGTGGCGCAGGCGCTGACCGTCGCCAACCGCGCGCGCGCGCAGATCCGCAATCCGCTCGGCAGCCAGGCCCGCGTATCGGTTTCCGTCGTCGATACCAACGGCACTGCCCTCGCCTTCGCACGCACGCGCGACGCGCCGATATTCGGCATCGATGTGTCGCTGCAGAAGGCGCGCACGGCCGCGTTCAATTCCGGCAGCTACGCGGCGGACGTACTGCAATCGCTGGCACCGGCGAATTACTTCGCCGACAGCCTCGACTACGCCAACAAGAAGGCGACGTTCACCACCGTCGCGCAGGGCAACCTTGGCGATTACGTTTCCGCCGTGCGCTCATTTCTCGGCATGCCCAGCGCGCTGACCGGCAACGTCGCTTTCACCGACCGCGCCGGCGGCAACATGTCGCGGCCGTTCTTCCCGGATGGCGTCGACGGCAACCCGAATGGTCCGTTCAGCCACCCGCTCGCGCAGTGGAGTCCGTTCCAGGAAGGCGAGCAGCTCGACCTCGTCTATAACGCGGTCGCGCTCAACCTGGTCAGCTACCTGAGCGCGCAGGGTTTTGCGATCAGCGCCGACAATGTGCCGGCAGCGACCCAATACTGCACGGCCAGCCCGCATCTGCCGAATGGCGTGCAGGTATTTCCGGGCAGCGTGCCGATCTACCGCGGCAGCACACTGGTCGGCGGCCTCGGCGTTTCCGGCGACGGCGTCGACCAGGACGACATGGTCAGTTTCCTCGGCCTGCACAACGCCGGCGTCGCGCTCGACGGCGCGATCGGCAACGCGCCGCCGGCCATGCGCGCGGACCAGCTCGCGCCGCAGGGCGTGCATCTGCGCTACGTGCAATGCCCGCAGTCGCCATTCCTCGACAGCAACGCCGACAACGTCTGCGATGGGAAATGACATGAACGCGCATCCTCGCCATCGCCCTGCTCTCGCCGCTGCCCTGCTTTGCGGGTTTGCCGCATTTTCCACATCTCCACAAGTCCACGCGCAAGACGCGGCGGCTGTCCCGCACCTGCTGGAACTGTTCGGCGTGCTGCCCGCGCCGACCTATGATCCGAGCCAATCGGAAATCCCCCGCCGGCGTCCCGGCCATCCCTACGAGGCGCCGCCGGAATTCAAGGTCGTCAACCCGAACGGGATTCCGCCCGCGCCCGTCGATCAGGCCGGCGCCTTCATCCCGGTGCCCGACCGCTGGCGCATCATGGAAACGCTGGGCTTCAAGTTTCCCTGGTACGACCCGTACAACCAGAACATGTACAAGGGCGACAAGCCCATCGACGGCAAGGATCATTTCCTCGTCCTGACCGGCATCTCCGACACCTTCGTCGAGCCGCGCAGCGTGCCGACACCGGTCGCGCCACAGAACACCGGCAATCCGGGCGAACAGGGCGTGTTCGGCGGCATCAACCAGCTGCTGCTGGTGCAGAACTTCATCGCCAGCGTGGACTACTACGAAGGCGACACCACGTTCAAGCCGCCCGACATCGAATACAAGGCCACGCTCGCGTTCAACTACAACCGCATCAACACCCGCGAGACGCGCGCGGTGAAAATCGACCCGCGCTTGGGTACCGACCGCGACGATGGCTTCATCGGCGTGCAGGAACTGTGGGTCGACAAACACCTGCGCGACGTTTCCTCGCGCTACGATTTCGATTCGCTGCGCATCGGCATCCAGCCGTTCTCGACCGATTTCCGCGGCTTCCTGTTCCAGGATTCGCAGCCCGGCATCCGCCTGTTCGGCAACCGCGACAATAACCGCTGGCAGTACAACTTCGCCTACTTCCGGCGCCTGGAAAAGGATCTCAATTCCGGCCTGAACGATGTCACGAAGTCGCCGCGCCACGACGACATCCTCGTCGCCAACCTGTACCGCCAGGACTGGCCGTGGCTGGGCTACACCTCGCAGGCGACCATCGTCTACAACCACAATTCCGACGGCACGATCTACGATTCCAACGGCTTCATCCAGCGCCCGGCCGCGATCGGCCTGCAGTTGCCGCGCAAATACGACGTCACCTACCTGGGCTACAACGGCGACGGCCACATCGGCCGCGTCAATCTCACCGTGTCCGCTTACGGCGCGTTCGGACACCAGGATCACGGCGTGTTCGTGGAGCCATCAACGAGCATCCGCGCCGGCTTCCTCGCCGCCGAGGCGTCGATGGATTTCGACTGGATTCGCGCGCGCCTGTCCGCGGCCTACGCGAGCGGCGACAAGAATGCCCACGACCGCCGCTCCACCGGATTCGACGCGATCAACGAAAACCCGATCTTCGCCGGCGCCGACACCAGTTACTGGATAAGTCAGGCCGTGCCGCTGATCGGCGGCGGCGGCGTGGCGCTGAGCCAGCCCAACGGCATGTTGGCGGATCTGCGTTCGTCAAGCGCGCTCGGCCAATCGAATTTCGACAATCCCGGTCTGCGCCTGCTCGGCATCGGCGCGGATTTCGACCTCACCCCGCAATCGCGCGTGACCGGTAACCTCAACGAACTCTGGTTCGACAACACGGCGACGCTGGAAGCGCTGCGCCAGCAGGCGAACATCGGCCGCAGCATCGGCACCGATGCATCCGTCGCGTGGACGTGGCGACCGTACTTCACCCAGAACGTGATCGTGCGCCTTTCCGGCGCCGCACTCAGGCCCGGCTCCGGTTTCAAGAGCCTGTTCAGCTCCGACCATTCGCTGTACTACTCGGTGCTGGCGAACGTGATCCTGACCTATTGAGGGCCTTGCCATGACCAAAGCCAACTGGGTCATCGTCACCGCGGTCGCCGTGTTGCTGCCGATCGCGCTCGCCAGCGCCAACGAAGAACAGCCGGTCATGCGCAGCTACACCGCCGCGCCACCCGCACCCGCATTCCAGACCCTGGAACAGGCCGACGCGAAATCCGGTGGCTGTGTATCCTGTCATGCGAAATCGGATCGCAAGACCATGCACCCGGCCGGCGGCGTCGTGCTCGGCTGCACCGATTGCCACGGCGGCGACGCGGCCGTGCAGGTGCCGGCGGGCGAAAGCTACGATGCCGACGCGCAGCACGACAAGCGCGACTGGTCGGCGGGGTATCAGGCCGCAATGGACAAGGCGCATGTGCTGCCGCGCTATCCCGAACACTGGAAGACCAGCGCCAATCCGCAGCGCAGTTACACCTGGTGGATGAAGGAATCGCCCGAGTTCGTGCGCTTCGTCAATCCCGGCGACTTGCGCGCGGCGACCATGGCCTGCGGTGCCTGCCACTTGCCGGAAATCCAGGCCAATGAAAAAAGCCTGATGGCAAATGCGGCGATGTTCTGGGGTGCCGCCGCGTACAACAACGGCATCCTGCCCTACAAGCATTCCGTACTGGGCGAGGCCTACACGCAAGACGGCAAGCCGGCCGCCACCGCAAGTCCGCCCGTGCCGGACGGCAACCCCTACGCGCACGACATCCTGCCAAAGATCTATCCGATGCCGGCCTGGGAAATCACGCCGCCCGGCGACATCTTTCGCGTATTCGAACGTGGCGGTCGCAACATCGCCACCACGTTCCCGGAGATCGGCCTGCCCGGCGAAGCCGGCCTGCTGCAACGCCTGGAAGAGCCCGGCCGCCCGGA
>DATJIL010000026.1:0-7057 GCA_035493385.1 Rudaea sp. | reverse complement strand
CCAGCGGCATCGTCGTGGAATGCCAGGACGAGCGCAGCCAGCCCAAGAATCGCGCGCGGGCATTGTCGTTGCTGAAAGCGCGCCTGCTCGACGAGCAGCGCGCCAAACAAAGCGCGGCCCAGGCCGACAGCCGACGGCTGCAAGTCGGTTCCGGCGACCGCAGCGAGAAAATCCGCACCTACAACTTCCCGCAAAACCGCGTCACTGACCACCGCATCGGCCTGACCCTGCACCGCCTGCCGGAAATCCTCAACGGCGATCTCGACGCCCTGCTCGATCCGCTGGCGCAGGAATACCAGGCGGAGCAGATGCAGGCGCTTTCGACGTAATCCGATGCTTTGTGGCAACATGCGCATCCGCCGCGGACTGCGCCATGAGCTTTGATCCCGCCCTCAGCCAAGGACTCACCGAGCTGATCGAACTGCTGTCGCAGGGCGAACTCGGCCCGGCGCGCGCGCGCGCCGAGATCCTGTTGCGGCGCTATCCGGAGCAGCCGGAGCTATGGCGTTTGTCCGGCGTTTGCGCCCTGCAACAGGGCGAATTCGACGTCGCGCGGCATGCGCTGGACCAAGCCCTGAAACTCGCGCCGCAATCGGTCGAGAATTGGTGCAACCTGGCCAGCCTGCATACGGCACAGCGCGAATTCGGCGAGGCCGAGCGCGCCCTGCGCCATGCGCTGACCCTGTCGCCGCACCACGCCGCAGCCCTGAACAACCTGGGTAGCCTGCTCGATGGGCGCGGCGACTATTACGGTGCGGCCGAATGCTTCGCCAAAGCGATCTCGCAACGCCCGGATTACGCGCGCGCCTGGGTCAACCAGGCCGCGGCCCTGCTGTCCGTGCGCCAGCTCAACCGCGCCGAGGCGAGCGCGCAGCGTGCGGTCCAACTGACACCGCATTGGGCGGACGCACACTTTGTGCTCGGCAATGTGCTCGACGCGGCACGCAAGCCCGGCGCCGTGGCGGCGTGGCGCGAGGCCGCGCGGCTGGCGCCGTCGAACCCGCAATACCAGTACCAGCTCGGCCTCGGCGAGGTCAAGGAAGGCCGCTTCGCCGCGGCGGTACGCGCATTCGAGGCCTGCCTGGCGCTGGTGCCGGATCACTTCGCGGCGTTGTCGCAGCTGGCGTATCTGCACCGGCGCTTGTGCGACTGGCGCGCGCTGCCGCCGTTGTCGCGGCACCTGATCGCCGGCATCGATGCCAATGCTCCCGGCATCACGCCGTTTTCCATGCTGGTGGAAGACACCACGCCCGCGCAGCAACTGGCCTGCGCGCGCACGTTCGCCGCCCAGCGCGAGCTCGAGATCGAGCCGCTGCAGAACCGGCTGGGACCGCGTCCGCACGGCCGGCATGACGGTCCGCTGCGCGTGGGTTTCGTGTCGGCCGGATTCGGCCAGCACCCGACCGCGTTGCTGATCGTGGAATTGATCGAACGCCTGCGCACGCATGCCTTGCACACGATCGGCTACGCGACCACGCCCGACGACGGCAGTGTGCTGCGCAAGCGGCTGGCCGCCGGATTCGGCGAATTCCGCGACCTGTCCTCGCGCGCGCTGGACGGCATGCTGCTCAAGCTGCGCGAGGACCGGCCCGACATCCTGATCGACCTGGACGGTTATTGCGAAGGCTCCAGGCCCGAACTGTTCGCCCTGCGTCCGGCGCGCGTGCAGGTGAACTGGCTCGCCTATCCGGGCACGCTCGGCGCGCCGTGGTGCGACTACCTGATCGCCGACCGCTTCGTGATTGCGCCCGAACAGCGCGCGCATTACAGCGAAAAGATCGCCTGCCTGCCGCGCTGCTACCAGCCGTCGGACACCACGCGCATGCTCGACGATCCGTCGCCGCGCCAGCAGTACGATTTGCCCGAGGGCGCCGTCGTTTTCGCCTGCTTCAACCATGCGTGGAAGTATACTTTGCGCAGTTTTGTGCGCTGGATGAAGATCCTCAAGGCCGCGCCGGACAGCGTGCTGTGGCTGCTCGCCGGACCGCCGGGCAGCGGTGCCGACGAGCACCTGCGCCGCGCCGCGCACGCTGCCGGCGTCGATCCGCGCCGCCTGATCTTTGCGCTGCGCGTGCCGCATGCCGATCACCTGAGGCGCTACTCCTGCGTCGACCTGTTCCTGGACACCAACCCCTACAATGCGCACACCACCGCCTGCGACGCGCTGTGGGCCGGCTGTCCGGTGCTGACCCAGCCCGGGCTGACCTTTGCCTCGCGCGTGGCAGGCAGTCTCAATCACCATCACGGAATGGAGCAGATGAACGCGACATCGGACCAGGATTACGTCGACAAGGCCGTGCAACTGGCGCGCTTTCCACCGATGCTTGCGGCGTTGCGCAGCCGCGTCGAGGACGCACGCCGCAATTCCGGCCTGTTCGACATGGCCGGCTACGCGCGCGACTTCACGGCCGCGCTCACGCTGATGTTCCAGCGCAGCGAGCGCGGTCTCGCCCCGGAAGATTTCGAGGTACACGCATGAGCGCGAGCGATCATTTCATTCCCCAGAGCCTGTGCGTGCTGACCGTATCGGACACGCGCACCGCGGCGAACGACGCTTCCGGCGACTACCTGTGCGCGTCGCTGACCCAGGCCGGCCACCGCCTGCACGAACGCCGCCTCGCGCGCGACGACCGCTATCTGGTGCGCGCCATCGTCGCCGCGTGGATTGCCGATCCTGCGGTCGACGGCGTTCTCGTCACCGGCGGCACCGGCTTCACCGGTCGCGATTCCACCCCCGAAGCGATCATGCCGCTGCTGGACAAGGAAATGACCGGCTTCGGCGAGATGTTCCGCGCCCTCAGCTACGAGGAAATCGGCACGTCCACGCTGCAGTCGCGCGCCTTCGCCGGACTCGCGAACGCGACCTTCGTGTTCTGCCTGCCGGGCTCGACCTCGGCCTGCCGCACGGCCTGGGAAAAGTTGCTTTGTGCACAATTGGATTCGCGCACGAAGCCGTGCAATCTGGTGGGCCTCAAACCGCGACTGCAGGAAGCCTGATCTGCGCTAAGCCGTGGTGAAAGCAAGCGGCGGCGACCTATCCTCGTTCGTCCGCGCCACCGCATCCACCCGCGCCGCAGGCGAGCCATGCCGCAGCCAGCGTTCGAGATCGTCGAGCGCCGCCGCATCGCCGCAGGCCAGCACCTCGACGCCGCCATCGGGCAGGTTCTTCGCGTAGCCGGTCAGGCCCAGATGCTGCGCCTGTTCGCGCGCGTGCGCGCGGAACGCCACGCCCTGCACGCGACCGCGCACGTTGAATTTCGCGCAGGGCACGAGTCAGCGGATTCCGGTGACGTCCTGCAGATCCCTGGTCTGGATTGGACCAAGGAACGTCTTCGCCAGATGCCCATCCGGCGCGATCACGTAGGTGTTCGGCAAACCCTTGGGCGCACCGAAATCCTTGGGTGGATTGTCGACGTCGACCATCGACACCGGAAAACTCAGTGGATGCGTCTTGAGGAATTTCTCGATGTCGGCCGTGTCGGCGTCCTCGAAATCCATGCCGATCGCGGCGACCTTGTCCTTGTGCGCGGCGACGAAGGCGGAAATGTCCGGCAGTTCCTTCAGGCAGGGCGAGCACCAGGTCGCCCAGAAGTTCACGATCACCCACTTGCCCTGCTGGCTGGCCAGGTCGAAGCTGCCGCCGTCCAGCGTCTTGACGTTGAGTGAAGGCTTGGGCGCCGCGGCAAACGCCGGCAAGGCGAGTGCCAAAAACAACGCGAACACCAATTTCATCGGATTCTCCACATTCTGGAATACTCAAGGGACCGCAGTTGGATAGAAAACCTTGCGCGATCTGGCAAAATTAACCGATTGCATGCCAGCGCGCCAAACCTCCATGTCCGAAATCCTGATCGTCTACTACAGCCGCAACGGCAGCGTGGCCCAGCTCGCGCGCCACATCGCGCGCGGTGTCGAGGAGGTGCCGGGCATGCGCGCGCGCCTGCGCAGCGTGCCGCCGGTCGCGCCGGTGACACAAACCGCGCAGCCGCCCGAACCTGCCGAAGGCGCGCCGTATGCGACGCTTGCGGACCTGCGTGAGTGCGCCGGCATCATCCTCGGCAGCCCGACGCGCTTCGGCAACATGGCCGCACCGCTGAAACATTTTCTGGATTCCAGCGGCGCGGAATGGGCCTCCGGCGCGCTCGTCGGCAAACCCGCCGCCGTGTTCACCTCGACCTCGACCCTGCACGGCGGCCAGGAAACCACGCCGGTTTCGATGATGCTGCCACTGCTGCACCATGGCGCGCTGATCGTCGGCATCCCGTTCACCGAACCGGTTCTCAATTCGACCTCGACCGGCGGCACACCGTATGGCGCCAGCCACGTCTCAGGCACATCCGGCGACCGCGCTATCAGCGACGACGAACGCACGCTGGCGCGCAAGCTCGGCCTGCGCGTGGCCGAAATTGCAGCGAAACTCGGTACATGAAAATGCGCTGGACCATTCTGCATGCCGGCATCCTGGCGCTCGCGGCGTTGCTGGCTCTGCAAATCCTCTGGCACGCCTGGCTGTTTCCACCACCCGCCGCGCAGCGCTGGCCGACCCTGGCCTTGTGCGTGCTGCCGCTGGCTCCCGGCTTGTGGATCGCGGGGCACAACCTGCGCCGCGGCGTACTTGTCGGCGGCATCGTGAGCCTGTTCTATTTCTGCCACGGCGTCAGTGCGGCATGGGACGATGCACCAGTGCGCGCGCTCGCCTTCGCCGAAATCGCGTTGACGCTGGTCGTCATCGCCGCGCTGGGCTGGGATGCACGGCATTACAAACGCCCTGCAAAAAAATGATTGTCGTCGCCTGCGTATAATCCCAGCATCCCAGCGGAGACATGGACATGCCGTTTCTGCAAGCCGCGCCGGTGTTGAGCAACCAGTATCTGGACGATCGCGTATTGCGCTCGTACCTGCGCCGCGTGCTGCCGCGCAATGTCCTCGGCGCGATCGAATCCGACCTGACCGATCTGGGCGAATACGCGGCGAGTGCATGGGCGCTGGCGCGGACGCGTGAACGCGCCGAACCAAAACTGACGCAGTGGGATGTCTGGGGCGAACGCGTCGACCGCATCGAACTGACTCCGGCCTGGATCGCCGCGCAGCTGCTGGCCGCACGTCATGGTCTCGTCGCCGCAGGCCATGAAACGACGCACGGCGCACACGCACGCGTGCACCAATTTTCGCTGGTGTACCTGTTCCATTGCGCCAGCGAGTTCTACACCTGCCCGCTGGCGATGACCGACGGCGCGGCCACCGCGCTGAAGGCGTCCGGCAACCAGCGCCTGATCGAACGTGCGCTGCCGCATTTCACGAGCCGCGATCCGGAGCAATTCTGGATTTCCGGCCAATGGATGACGGAGAACGCCGGCGGTTCGGACGTGGCCGGCACGGAAACCATTGCGCGCGAGGAAAACGGCCGCTGGCGCCTGTTCGGACGCAAGTGGTTCACTTCCGCGATCAACGCGCAGGCCGCGCTGGCACTGGCGCGTCCGGCCGGTGCACCGGCCGGATCCGATTCGCTCGCGCTGTTCTATCTCGAACCGCGCAAGCCGGATGGACGCTGGCGCAACGTCGCCATCGACCGGCTCAAGGACAAGCTCGGCACGCGCGAGTTGCCGACCGCGGAAATCCATCTCAACGGCACGCCGGCGGAGCTCGTCGGCGAAGCGAAATTCGGCGTGCGCCAGATCGCACCGGTACTCAACATCACGCGCACCTGGAACGCAGTCGGCGCACTCGCAACCATGCGCCGCTGCATCGCGTTGACGCGCGACTATGCCAATCGTCGCGTCGTGTTCGGCAAGCCGCTCGCCGAACAGCCGCTGTTCCAGGACACCCTCGCCGGCATGCAGGCCGAGTTCGAGGCTGCCTTCCACCTTACGTTCTTTGTGACGGAACTTCTCGGCCGCGTCCAAGCCGGGCAAGCCGACGAGGCGCAGCAGAACCTGTTGCGCCTGCTCACGCCGCTGGCGAAATTGTGGACCGGCAAACTCGCCGTGGCCATTGCTGCAGAGACCTGCGAATGCATCGGCGGCGTTGGCTACCTCGAAGACAGCGGCATTCCGCAACTACTGCGCGACGCGCAGGTATGGCCGATCTGGGAAGGCGCGAGCAACGTGCAGGCGCTGGATTTCCTGCGTGCGTTCCGCGCCGCCGGCGGCTTGCAACCGCTGCTTTCCGCGCAACGCACGATCCTGTCGCAGGTACAGGCGCCGGAACTCGAACCCTGCGCGCGCGCCGCGCGCGAGGCGGCGACGCGCATCACCGACTGGCTGCAGAAAGCCTCGACCGGCGAGCGCGAACGCCTCGAAGCCGGCGGCCGCGAACTCGCGTTCGGATTGGCGCGAATGTTGGCGCTGTCCCTGCTCGCGCGCCACGCCGAATGGGCGCTGCGCGCCGAAAACGATCCGCGCCCCGCTGCCGCCGCGCGCCGCTTCGCCGACCACGGCCTGCTGCGCCTGAAGTCCGACGGCCTGCGCGATGCGCAAATCTTGGCGGGCGACAGTTACTGAGGATCAGACCATGCTGCAACACCTGACCATCGTCGCCACTGGCGGCACGATCGACAAGATCTACTTCGACGACAAGTCCGCCTACCAGATAGGCGCGCCGCAGATCGGCGAGATCCTCAAGCAGCTCGGCGTCGCCTTCGAGTTCGAAGTGATCGCTCTGATGCGCAAGGACAGCCTGCACATGGACGATGCCGACAGGGATTTGATCCGGCGCACGATCGCCGCGCAGCCGCACCGGCATGTGCTGGTCACGCATGGCACCGACACCATGGTGGAAACCGCGCGCGCGCTCGCCGGAATTGCTGGCAAGACCATCGTGCTGACCGGCGCGCTGAATCCGGCACGCTTCCAGGGTTCGGACGCGGTGTTCAACATCGGCTGCGCGGTCGGCGCGATCCAGGCCTTGCCCGACGGCGTCTACATCGCCATGAACGGCCGCGTCTGGGATCCGCAGCGGGTGCGCAAGAATCGCGACGCCAATCGCTTCGAGGAAAACAACGGCTGATCGCTACACCGCTGACGAACGACAAAAGGCCCGGTCATCGCTGACCGGGCCT
>DATJIL010000025.1:0-2203 GCA_035493385.1 Rudaea sp. | reverse complement strand
GGCGATCATCGCGCCCAGCTTGTAGTCGTGCGCCGAGATGAAACCACCATCGCGCATGTTGAGCAGTTGCGCCATGATCGTCGCCATGCCGTAACGCCCGGTGACCGGAATCGGCGTGCGCAGCGGCGGCCGGTAGCCGGCGTCGAACAGCGCGCGCGCCTGGTCCTTGGCGACGAACAGCAATTCGTGCGGATTGAACACGATCACGTCGTCTGCTTTCAGATAGCCCATTTTCTGGGCTTCCAGCGCCGACTTCGACACCGCGGCGGTGGCCGCATGCATGTAGCGATCCTTCAGGAATTGCAGGATGTCGTTGCCCTTCGCATCGGCCGCGGCGCGCAGCGCGATTTCCTTCAAGCCGCCGCCACCAGGAATCAGGCCGACGCCGACTTCCACCAGCCCGATATAGGACTCGATGGACGCGACACGGCGCGCCGCATGCAACAGCATTTCGCAACCGCCGCCGAGCGCGATGCCGGCGATCGCCACCACCACCGGCACGTTCGCATACTTGATGCGCTGGTGCGCCTGCTGCAGCGCGACGATCATCGGCTCGATCGCCGCCACGCCACCGGACATGAACAGCGGCAGCATGGATTTCAGGTCCGCGCCGGCCGAATACGGGCCGCCGCTGGCGGCATCGGTCTGCCAGATCACCAGGCCCTTGTAATTCTTCTCCGCTTCTTCCACCGCGCGGTTCATGCCCGCGATCACGTCCGGCCCGATCACATGCATCCTGGTCTTGAACGACAGGATCAGCACCGCGTCATCCTGGTGCCAGATGCGCACCGCATCGTCCTCGAACACGGTGGTGCCGGCGGTCTCGGGCGACGATGCGTCGCCCAGCAGCGCGGCGCGGAACGCCTGGCGCCGGTAGACCGGCAGCATGGAACGCGTGACAAATTTTTTCTGACGCGGCGACCATGAGCCGTCGGCCGTATGCACACCGGCATTTTTTGTGACCGGTCCCTCGAATACCCAATCCGGCAGCGGTGCGCTGCTCAAGGCCTTGCCGGCAGCAATGTCTTCCTTGATCCATTCGGCGACCTGCTGCCACCCCGCGGCCTGCCAGATTTCAAAGGGGCCGTGCACCCAGCCGAAACCCCAGCGCATTGCGAAGTCGATATCGCGCGCGTTGTCGGCGATCTGTTCCAGATGCACCGCGATGTAATGGAACACGTCGCGGAAGATCGCCCACAGGAATTGTCCCTGCGGATTGCGCGCATCGTGCAGCGCCTTCATGCGCTTGGCGGCATCCTTCTCCTTCAGCACGCGCGCGATGAAGTCGTCGGCCTTGCCGCCGCCGGGCACGTAATCCGCCTTTTCCGCATCGATGCGAAGAATGTCCTTGCCAACCTTCTTGTAGAAACCCGCGCCGGTCTTCGCGCCCAGCGCGCCGCCGCCGATCAGCTTGCCTAGGATGTCCGGCGTGCGATACACCGGATAGAAGGGATCTTCCTGCAGGCTGTTCTGCATGGTCTCGATCACATGCGCCATCGTGTCGAGGCCGACCACGTCCGCGGTGCGGAAAGTACCGGACTTTGCGCGCCCCAGCTTGCTGCCGGTCAGGTCATCGACGACGTCGACCGTCAGCCCGAACTTGTCCGCCTCGATCATCGTCGCCAGCATGCCGAAGATACCGACGCGGTTGGCGATGAAGTTCGGCGTGTCGAAGGCGCGCACCACGCCTTTGCCCAGCGTGGTGGTCAGGAAGGTTTCCAGCTGGTCCAGGATGTCGGCGCGCGTCGCCGCCGTCGGAATCAGTTCGACCAGGTGCATGTAGCGCGGCGGATTGAAGAAGTGCACACCGCAGAAGCGTTCCTTCAGCGCGGCATCAAAACCCTCGGATAGCTTCGTGATCGACAGGCCGGACGTATTGCTGGCAAAGATCGCATGCGGCGCAATGAAGGGCGCGACTTTGGCGTACAAGTCGTGCTTCCAGTCCATGCGCTCGGCAATCGCCTCGATCACCAGGTCGCATTCCTTCAGACGCTCGAGATGATCCTCGTAGTTCGCTACCTCGATCAGCGCCGCGTCGTCCGGATTGCCGAGCGGCGACGGGTTGAGCCGGCGCAGGTTGTCGAGCGCGCGCAGCACGATGCCGTTCTTCAAGCCTTCTTTCGACGGCAGATCGAACAGCACGACCGGAACCTTGGCGTTGATGCAGTGCGCGGCGATCTGCGCACCCATCACGCCGGCGCCC